>CAZRNR010000017.1:0-37942 GCA_964601505.1 uncultured bacterium
TTCAGAACACTGCATTACAGATTAACAAAAGAAGTGCTTTGTCTAATATCTTTAGCCCTTGCCTTAAGATTATTGAAGGACAACATCTCAACAAGCATGATTTATATCATAAAAATTCTCCAGATGACCGAAATTTCTACTTTTCCTGCAAGCATATTGGACAAAGCAGTTTCCAGTTTATAAACTTTCGTTTTTATTTTTGATTTTGCGAAAATCTGAAATACTGTTATACATGTTGTCGGTCACGATCTATGAAATTTTTTAAAATTAAACTTACTTTGTGTTGTGTCTTAACCGCTGTGTCGAATAAATATGTACCAAGAATTGTCAATTTCCTCAATAGAATATGTGATTTGGAGGATGAAAATTTGTTGCCACACCACTTAACACATATATCCAAATTCTGATTTTTGAAGATAAAAAACTTTAAAATAGGAGGATGAATTTCTTAAGAGAACTACTAGATTTGGTAAACTCTGGATTAATCCAGGTGAAGTATATTAAAGATTTGAAAAAATATTCTCCTGATGATTATTGGTGTGTGGTAGTTGTAAGTAGATCGGAATTGAGATAAGCGGAGAGAACAAGATATAGATAGGTCCGAGTTAATTTGTAATCTATCAAGTTATAGTGCATGAAAGAAAAGCTTGAGCCTTCTCTTATAGCACTGTAAAAGTTCAGAAAAGCAATATAGTTTATTTTTTGTTACGTGTAGTTTTTTCATTAAATTTTGTATGATGAGGATATTGTTTTTCAATCCAGCTCCAAATCTTAGACTTTCTCTTGGGATATTCAGAAGTTTTTACGCTCCCATGCCACCGCTGTGGATTGGATATCTTGGAGCGATCTCGAAAAAATATACAAAAGATGTTGAAGCTATTGATAATTCCATAGAAAGATTAGATCTTACGGAATCATTTAAAGTAGTTCAGGATTACAAACCAGACATATTTTGTATTTCAGTTCTGACCCAAACTGCAAGCTTCTCATACAGGTTAGCAAAGGCAATAAAGGAGAATTTGAAGTCTATCGTTATCATGGGAGGGCCGCACGCTTCATATTTTGCTCATGACATATGTAGAAGAAAAATTGCAGATATAGTAGTTGTGGGGGAGGGAGAAGAGACTTTCTCAGAAATACTTGAGAATTTTGATGGAATAAGAAGGAAGGATTTTGAAAAAATAAAAGGAGCTGTTTTTTCCGAGTTTCCAGAATATACTCCAAGAGAAAGAATTGTAAATTTAGACTCAATACCCTTTCCAGCGTGGGAACTTTTAGAAAAGTATTTTAGATACTACAAACCTCCAGCGCCAATAAAGCCTGGGAGCGTCCTAACATTTCTTGCTTCAAGGGGTTGCCCATACTCCTGCAATTTCTGTATGGTGCAGCTTGGGAGGAAATATACAATAAGATCTCCAGAAAAAATCTGTGATGAAATCGAATATTTTTGTGAGAGATATCAGACAGAACATTTCCTTTTTTGTGATCCACTTTTCCCGCCATCTAAAACTAAAGGTTTGGAAATGCTAAAATATTTCAACAGAAGAGGTATTCAGAAAATAACAACCTGGAGTATAGAGGCTAGGGTAGACATAATAGATTATGAGTTATCCTGTGCTCTTAGGGATAGTGGCTGTAACCTTGTGGCGCTCGGAATAGAGGGAGGAGACAACCAGATTCTCAAAAATGTCAGAAAGAATATAACCATAGATCAGGTTAAAGAAGCAGTGAGATCACTAAAAAAAGCGGGTTTGAGAGTCATGGGACTATATATGCTCGGAACACCGGGAGAGACAGAAGAACTTACGAAAAAAACTATAAGATTTTCTAGATCTTTGAGAACTCACGGAGCAAAATTTGCTATAACTGTACCATATCCTGGAACCGAACTCTATGAAAAATACATAAACGGTAAATATTTCTTCTCTGATGATGACTGGGATAGGTTTTCACCATATACTGATTCCCCGCCGTATGAGCTTTCATGGACATATATTCCACCAAAGAAGCTTGTTCGTTTTCAGAAAATAGCTTATATTTCTTCAAATATATCTGTGCGGAATATTCTTTTATATATAAAGGAGAGGTTTCCTGATATCCTAAAAACTTTGATTTACCTTGTTTTGGATGTTTTGAAGTTTTCTAAACCTCTAAGTTTTTTTAAATTCCCATATTCCCTTGTAATTCTTAAAAAGTATAGAAGTTGAGACTTTTATCTTCTTGTAGATATTATCTGATACTTTCAAAGAATGCTTGAAACGGTTCATAATATATCTCAAATCCAGATATATTTTTGAGTAAGCTTCCATCTCGAGTTCCATTATCTTCTTTTCAGAGAGAAAATTTGTTTCATATCCAATGGGATGCTCTGGAAATCGCCCAATTTTTAAGCAGAAAGAATGATATAGAAAATCTTCAAATGTTTTCCTGAAGATTTTGACTCCATATTTGTTTGGGTGAAGCCACATGGGAGATCCAGGTTCTAATGAGGGAACAAAAAGGTTCAGTCCTATGTCTTTTTGCCTTAGATATTTGGCAAAATCTATAGTTTTATTTACGTCTTTCTCTGTCTCAAAGGGCAGACCACAAAAAAAGTACACACAAGCATGAAATCCATTTTTCTTTATTTTGAGTAAGTTATCTACAAGATCTTCGTTGGAGTAATCACCTCTTCCATTTAACCTTCTTATTCTCTGATCTGCTGACTCTGGACTCAGCTCTATCACGCTTATTTTGGACGGAAAGACCTGAGCAAGACCTTTTATTATATCTTCATGTGGAAGTCCTCCAGCCCAAAATCCAATGTTAATGCCTAAATCAATCTTGAATCTCTTCCACCTTATTTCATCCAAGAGTTCCCTATAAAACCTTTCAGAAAATGGATGGGGATCAAACTCAATATGTAACATGTCAACCCCCATATTTTGCAATCTTAATATATCCTGAACTACAACTCTCGGACTTCTGAAAACTGGTTTCTTTATACCAAACTTGCTGAAGTTATAAACATTTGCAGAACAGTAAGAACAAAACTTATAGCATCCTCTCCCGAGAAACAGAAAATATAGTTTTTTTGGAATATAACTTGAGTTTGTTATTATATAGTTCCCTGTAGATGATGTGGAGCTAAGATAATAATCTTTGCTCTCTATAAGATCAAAGTTGTAGAAATCAAGTTCATCTAGAACTTCAGAAGAATTTATATATTTTGAAGGTATAACTACCCTACCGTTTCTGTCCCTATAAACAAGATTTGGAATGTCTTCTTTTATTCCGCTTTTTACCAATTCAGAAAAAGGAATTTCTGCTTCTCCAACTATTACACCGTCTATGAAATTAAATCTATCAATTATATCTTTTGCAAAGATTGATGCGTTGAAACCTCCCAATATTATTTTAGCTCCTTTGCGTTTTGATATCTCTGCATACAACATAGAGTCGTAAATATAAGGATACCACTGCATATCTATTCCTACAAAATCAGGAGAAAAATTTTCAAGATACTCTTCAAATGAAAAATTTTTATTCTTTTTCTTTTCTAAAGCAACATTTAATATTTTTACTTCGTGCCCATCTTTTAGGAGTTTATCACCTATTGAAACAATTCCCATCGGCATTATTGTGTAATAGGTTCCATCATCAGCGATAAGACCGGGATGCACAAGCAAAATCTTTGACATATATTTGAAATTTAATCATCTAATTATTGCTTTGAATATTAAGTTAGATCTTTGAAAATTCTGCAATAATAAAAGCTACCTTATAATGCCCAAAATTTCTGTAAGAATTACGAAATTTCAAGGTATTAAATGTGAGCAGAAAAGACAATTTTGCTTTGTGTGAAAGCACACAAAAGAATTTCAAAAATTTTACAAGGGAAGTTTTCTTTGTTGAAGTAGTAAGAACAATTTTAGGTGCAGCAGAGTGTTCAAAAATAAAAAACATACTTTCCAATTTATCACTATTGGACATCAAGGTTTGAAAGCAGGAGTCAGGAGTATTTTTATATTTTTAGTTGTTATACACATACTATTTATGATTGCTCTGATGCATTGCAATATTTTTTCATATTGCTTTGTTGCATTCATCAAATGAAGTTTGTGATATCTCAAATAATGCCCACAACAACAGAGGTTCTGAATGCTCTGTTGTCAAACCAAAAATAAATAAAAAGTAAAATACATAAAATTTTGATATTTTGTCTATGATTGCAACAGAGCATTTTCATATCAATATTTTAATTTTGTGAGATTTTGAAGGGCTATTTGGACTTTTGAGAAACCTTTAATCTCTATTAAGTGTATTTGCTTTAATTTTTCCCCTTTTGTCTTCATTTTATTCAACCTATCTGATGCAGATTTGCTCTTCTGTCTTTCCATCTCCCGATTCTTATAAAGTATATAAGTCCTTCAAGAAATCTCACTTCATAAAGAGATTTCAATTTGAGCATAAGGTATGCCTCACCTATTCTTGAAAGAATGAATTTCATGGGCTCGAATCCTAAGAAGATAAGCGATATTTTTTGGAAAAGTTTACTTCTTGAAGCGAGCGAAAAGATGTTTCTTACATAGTCAATATTACTTTTATCATTGCTGACACTTAAGCTGCCAAGGGGTGTTTTAGGGATTGGAACAAATTCAGATGCTATAGCGAGGCTTATACCTGTTTTTCTATTGAACTCTGCCGTTTTGAACCAGTCATGTATATCTTCCCCAGGTAATCCGACAATATTGATAGATACTGCTTTTATTCCGAATTTACTTAGGGAATTTACTGCTCCTTCTATTATACTGTTTGTAACAGATGTTTTTTCGAGCTCTTCAATTCTCTTTTTCTCATTGTAGGTTTCCACGCCTATTATTACGAATTTACATCCTGCTTCTTTTAGAGATGAGGATACTTTATCATTCAAAAAATTCGAAAGCGTTACTATTGAAAATGGTAGCTTTATCTCATCCTTCCAGATTTTACAAAATTTCTCGAGCCAAGTTCTATTCCATACAGGAAAAAGATCATCGGAGAAATGAACGAATCTTAATGGATACTTTTCAGATACCTGCAAAACTTCCTTCACTACTCTTTCCGGTGATTTGAAACGAACCTTTATCTTCCCCATTATGTTTTTAAGCCCGGATATGTAGCAAAAGGAACAAGAAAGAACACACCCACGAGACATCAAAAATCTCTTCACAGGAAAATCTCTCAATACTTTATATCTGCTGTAATATATTTCCCTGTCTGGCATTGGCAGAGAATCAAGATCAAAATCAGTTGGTTGAATCTTTGTGGGAATGCTGTCTTTTGATATAACATTTATCAGTTCTGGTTCTTTCCCTTCTAAGAAATTTATTAAAGATAAGAATGGAACCTCAGGTTCTCCTACTACTAAAAAATCTGCCGGAATTTCTGATTTTTCCTGATAGAATGTCGGGATGGAACCGAAAGATACTATCTTGCTCTTGGGGAAATTTTCTCTTATCTCCATACAGATTTTTTTGGACCATTCTTCATCGCCTATTTCAGATTGTATTGCTATTATATCTGCTCCTTCTTTCTTTATAGCTGAAAGTAGGTTCTTCTCATAAGAATGGATAAGTAAATAGGTCTCGTTTCCTTCTTGTTTCAATAATGCAGAAAGCTCACATATAATCGGAGATTCCTCTATCCCCTTTCTCTGTATTATACATATTTTTTTCATAATCCATATAAAATTATGTTTAGTATGATTTTTTGTTGTTTCTTATTTTTGTTGACTTATCATTTACTCTAACCTGAAGAGCAAAAACAAATGGAAATAATTATATTTTTACTTGTATAATATGAGGATATTTTACAAAACTCTAATTTTCGTGATCATAATTTTTTTTTCTCTTGAGATACTATCAAGGCTTATTTTTTACTCAACTTTGAAAATCTCTCAAATGCTTGGAATAAATTTGCCAAATTTGATCGTCAGTACTTTACATGTTATGACGAAAAATATAAATGAACTGAGATATATTGATCAACAGTTGGGTTTGATTTATCAGCATAAAGATCTAGGTTATGCTTTCAAACCAGATCGCGCTTTTGATATTGTAAATCCATATGGTCAAAAGATTTTATATAGGACAAAGGATATTTTTGGCGATGGAGAATTTGGTCTCCGAGATGACGGTATAGACAAACAAATGTTCGCAATAGCAGTCGGAGATTCGTTTACTTTCTGCATGCATCTTGAAGATAAAGACTGCTGGGTTGAAATCGTGGAGAGCCTCCTTGACCTTGATGTGATAAATACAGGAGTATATGGTTATGGCACATATCAGGAATCAATTATGCTGAAGAAGGTTTTACGGAAGTTGGGAAGTAGATCGCGTGAAATCAAGTATATTCTGTGGCAGATAACTTTTACTGACTACCAAGATGATTCTTGTTTTCTTGAAGGCAAGATGTGTAATATCTTCTCTCCTCTGTTCATATACACACCAGTTAACAAACAAAGTTTTTTGAATTATTCTTTTCTCATTGGTATATTTTTCTCACTTTATGATACAATAAATTATCTGATTTCTTTTAACGAAATTCCTAAGGAACCTGATGAAAGTGTTTTCCGTGAAGCTCAAAGCATATGTGATGAAATAGGATGTAAGCTCATCATTATATATGCCTACAGAAGCTATGAAAGACCGAAACTTTGCCGAAAATACGAGTGTATATATCCACGCTATTCTGAAGACATGTTTATACCAGGTGATAGGCATCTTAATGTCAAAGGTTCAAATTTTCTTGCTCAACAAATAATTGAAAGATTAAAGTGAGGATTCGTTATATATCGTCATTCATAATAGTAGCTTCAACCCTGGTTTTGATCTCTAATCATGTGCTTGAAGGAGCAAAAAGGTTAGGTATAACATCGGGAGAGTTTTTTCATGTATCACATCATAAAGAATATCGTAAAAAAAGTAAAGTATATAAAAAAGATACTGGCTATCTGAAATATGGAGGAGAAGTTCCGCTAATCATAAATATTGGTTCTTTAGAGCTACCATTGATCAAATCTCCATACAGTATCAGTTATATATCATCTTTAATTCTCAAACTTCTTTGGGATAAGACAAGAAATTTTCTCTATTTGAGGTTTATTAATATAGCTACATTTTTGATTTGCTCTCTTATCTTATATCTGCTCCTGATAAAGAGGATTGATTTTTGGTCTGCTGTTGTTGGCTCAATAGCTTTCCAAATTCACATATCTTTTATCTCATACCTCTATGAAATGAATTATATTATTCTGGCATATTTATGTTTCTATGCTGGTCTTCTGTTGCGGGGATTCTGGAGACTTTTTTTCTTCTTGCTATCTATTCATCTGAACACTCTGTGGATGATAATCTTTTTCATTGTGTATTTTGTTATCAAATTTTTGTTTCATAAAGATATAAGTTATTTCAAAAAAAGATCTTTTACTAATATTTCTTTCCTAAATATTTCTTTCCTAATTGTCTTATCTTTAGTTTTGATTGTTATTCCAATTTTACTTCTTTTCTCTCATCCAAATTTTATACAGTTTTATGACTTGACGAGTTATGGCAATGATGCTTTATCAGAAAAGATCAAAGTAATTTTTTATCTTTTTACCTTCCCCCATGTTGTATTTTTACCAATACTTTTCATTTCTTTCATTCTGTCATTGATTATGATATCAAAGAAAAAAGATAATTTTGGCATACTTTGCTTGAATGTTTCAGGATTTGCTATATTTGCGTTATCTATTTTGTTCCTTCTTGTATTTGTGGAAGATAAACAAACCGTTTTTGATTTGTTTTCAAGATGGAGAAAATATTATTCATTATTCACACCATTTGCATTTTTTCCTATATTCAATTTCTTTTCTGGGATTTTCGGTAAGTTAGTCAGATTTTTTTTGTTTGCTTTTCTTTTGATATTATCGCTTGGTCTTGGAGGAGCTAAATTCTCAAGAGATCCGAAAGTTTTTGAAGGTCAAAGGAAGGAACTCTTTGCTCAAACTGGGTATGGTATGGATATTCAAATTCAGAGAGAAATCACCGAGTTCCTTATGCGCAAGATAGAAGAAAATAGCGGTAGGCAGTTGCGTGTAGTTTTTATATCATCTCCTTTATCTATTGGTTTTGCTTTCGTTTTATCGGGAGGGAAGATATCAGCTGATTATATGGTATGTTCAGGTTTACTTGAGCCTAGGGAAAATTTTGATATTCTTGTATTAGATCTTTCTTGCAAAGATGCGGAAGACTTGGTTAAGAAAATAATAACGAAACATCGTGATATTATCATAAAGCCATTTCCTGAGTATGGTGAAAAATATTTTTCATTAATAACTTTTGTACCTTAATTCTATCCATCTAGATATATAACAGATGTAAATCATCAGATAGTTTAAAATGTATCTCCACTTGAAGTTTGTCCTTGTTTTTCTAATTTCTCTCCAGGAACAGGGGACTTCTGATATCTTGTATCCTTTGAGGAAAGCTTCAAGAGTGAGCCTCATAGACCATTCAAAGTATTTACCTTTTATTCCTAAATCTTGTATCACATTTTTTCTGAACATCTTGAATGTGTTGGTTATATCTTTTGTAGGGATTCCAGTTATATAGTGAAGAGAAAGGCTTGCAAATTTTGCTAAATTTCTCTTCAGAATACTCCCGCCAAAATATCTTCCCCCTTTTGAGAATCTTGATCCGCATACTATATCAAATCCTTCGGATATTTTCTGTATCATTCTGTTTATAGCTTCAGGATCATCTGATAGATCTGCGGTCATAAAAACCACCGGATCGCCTTTACATATTTCTACCCCTGTCTTTATGGCATTAAGAGCTCCACTTCCATACTTGTTCCTTAATATTTTTATGCTTGATATCTCACCTCCCTTTAGATTTTCTATGTTTTGAATTTCTTCCTCAGAGAAAAGACCATCATAATCATAGATTATCAATATCTCATTTTCTGATCTAACTTTTCTAGATATATCTTCAATTATATGAAAGATATAATTTTTTTCATCCTTGAGTGGAATTATTATGCTTATCATATTTTACCTCATTTCGCTCTCGTTCTTATTCCTCAAAAAATCAAGGATTCTTTCGGCTATATACTCTTGAGCTTTCTCATTATGGTGCTCTTTCATAAACATATCATTTCTGTAATTTATATCAACACATTTGAATTTCCTGCAAACATCGGTCCTTTTTGGATAATTATAAGCTGGAATGAGTATTAGTTTGCATTCACATATATCTTCTATTATTTTTAGAAAATCTGTGTTAGGTTCTTGAAGTTTTAGATATATTTTCTTAGTTTTCATAACATCAAAGTAAGTTTTTATTATCCCGAGTAAAAAAAAGTTTCCCAGGAATGAATCTTCAAAAAGAAAAGCTGTATTTGGGGAAAATACATTGCAGTTTTTCCTCTGGGTGTAGCATTCATCATCTAGGTAATCTGTAAAGTTGAACATAAGAAATACTATTTTGGGCTTCTTGTCGTATCTTTTGATAAAATATTCCAAAATTTTCATCTGATGTTTTGTTCCCGTTCCAGGAACTCCTAAGTTTAATACATCTTTACCTGTTTTTCTTTCGAGTATTTCTGTCCAACAATTTTCAATCTCTACTGAATAGCAGAAGGTATAACTATCTCCAAGTGCTACTGCCCAGAATTCTTTATCTATTCCATCGTCTCTTGCTCCTAATTCTCCAGCTATGCTTATTGTCTTATATGAGACCGATTTAATATTTTTATCTATTTCGCGTGCGGGATATTTTACATTTATGTCCGGCTTTATAACAAATCCCAATTCTTTGTGAGTCGTTGTAAAAAATCTATCATCCTTTTTCAATTTTTCTCTTATGTAATTCACATTCACAGCCAATGGTGCTAAGATCTTAAAAGATATTGATTTATATGCGATAAGAAAGAAAAATCTCAAGCCTATTTCAATCATCACAATCGCAGTAAAGATGAAAAAACTGTATTTGAGTATCCTCTTTTTCGTGATCATTTTTTCTATAAGCTATTAATTATTCAGCATAAAACAAAGGTTTTATTTCTGTATAATCTTTTTGATAAATATAAACAGTATATATCCTCGTTGTCATCGGGTGTAGCTTATGATAAGATTAGGATTATAGTTTATGAAATCTGACAATTAACCCAAAATAAAAAGATTATGTGATTTAAATGTAAATTTACACAGAAAGATAAGTTTCAGAGATATTTAATCTGTTAATTTGACTTAGATGTTTTTGTGAGTGTTCCGTTGGCACGATTGAATTAAAGAATTACTCAACTCACGTAAGATTATGTTATTTCTTTTTTATCTCATCTGATTTGAGAAATTTTATTCGTTGTTGAGAGCCTCAATAACTGCTTCCGCAAGGTATCTGTTACCATCTGGATTTAAATGCTTATTTTTGAAGAAATATTTCTCATCACCTGGGGGACCGGAGATGCATTTGAAATTTTTGCACAAAGGTGATCTTATGCCGTGGGGGACTCTATATGGTTCAATTACTAAAACTCTACAGCCCGAGTTCAAACAGTAGTCTTTTATCTCCTGAATATATTTTGTTTCCGGGGCTCTCATTTTTGCATATATCCTTCTTGTGTCCCTGATATCCGCCAAGGTTTTTATCAAACCGTAAATTGAACTCAAAGATAATATGCTGTGAGTTTTCGGGTTGTTAAGAAAAACGATATTTGGAGAAAATATGTTGCAGTTTTCTCTTGAGATAAAACACATATCTTTCAGATAATCTACATATGTGACTTGCCATAAAACAAGCTTGAAGCTGTACTTTCTCAGAATTTTTTTCAGTAGGATATACTGTTGATAAGTTCCATAGCCGGAAACTCCTGCATTCAGGACATCTTTCCCTATCCTTTTCTCAATTATTTCTGTCCAGCAATCTTCAATTTCAAGACCATCACAGAATGTATAACCATCTCCAACAGCAACAGCAAAAGTCTCACCTTCTATTATACCATCATCCCTTACCCCTACATTGTCAAATAGCTCTATAGTCTTTATTCTAATTGGACCCTCTTCTTCATATATGAAATATGTGTCTATGTTTGGATTCACAATCCAACCTGTATCTTTATGTTCTTTGAAAATAAAAAGTCTCCTTTTGAGTTCGTCTCTTACATATCTTATATTCCAAGCATATGGGGAAATTTTCAAAGGAAATTTCTCTCTAGACCTGATATATAAGATTAAAAAAATCCTTGTAAACAACTCTATGACTATGATTGCGATGATTACCGAGTATGCAATGATTTGGACTTTATTACTTAGAATTTTCTTTCTATTTGTCATATACTGTCATATACTTATTTATTTTCATCATATTTCTGACAAGTTTTTGAGGGGTTTGAGGTTATACACTATATTTTCTTATATAAATGAACAAGAAATTTTGGAAACAGATTCACAGCTGAATTTTTCAGAATTTAATTCATAGTTATTGCCGGAGAACTTTATTTGTTTATCTCCAATTTTCATCTCACCTTCTTGTGGGCATAGTATTGAATTCAATACATCTTTAAGATTTGTTTTGAGCGTCATTTTTTCCACTGTTTGTTCAAATTCGAGAGAGCACCAGCCTTCAAATGAAATTTCTCCACTCGCCTCAATCTCAAATGTCCCGCCTTCACCAAATTTTATAATGATACTAAAGTTTTCTGAAGGTGTTGCTTTTAATTCCCTTGAAACATCATCTTTCATAGTAGAAGTGTTTTTACTGAATGAAACCTTATAAGATGGAGGGGAACCTTCCTGTTGAGGTGTAATACTAATTGAAAATTTGCTTAAGTTCCATTCTTTTCCACCAATTTTCATGTTTGCTGAATTGACTACATATGAGCTAAAAGATATATTCACTTCTGATTCCCATCTTATAAATTCTTGCCATTGTCCTTGCTGTACCTCAAAATAAAAGGTAAGATTCATTAAATATGTGGAGTCAGATTGACTTGATTTTTTCATACTCCCAGAAAACTTAGCTCCACCTAATGAGCAGTTATTGAAATATTTATCAGAACCTTGTTGAATTGTGCAAGTATCCTGATTCATTATGGAGACGGATATAGGTATAAATGTTGCTATAGCGAGGGCATACGAAAATGATATTACAGATGTTGATTGTTTGATGATTGATTTATTTTGTTCATCTGTTATGGTTTGAGTTTTATCGCCTGTTGCTACATTTTCCTTGCTTGCGCTTTTACCACAACCAAAAAATGAAAAAAAAATCAATACTGTGATGAGTTTAAATATTTTCTCAGATATTATTTCCATATGCCATGCTAAAATATTATTTTATTTGTAATTATAATAAAAGTTTTTTCATTTTTTCAAATATGTGAATGTTTATTTCTCTTGAAGTTTAATTTCCCACATACTTTTCCTTGCTGTAATTGTTGATTTTTTATATGTTCCTGGAGCTTAAATTTTTTAAGATTTGATTTTTATTTCTTTTGGAAAATCATTATTCTTTCTATTTTTCCATAATCCTTAACTATTTTTAGGATGCTGAAATTCAATCTTTCAGCTGTTTTGAGGATAGCATTTTTATATTCCTCTAAGATTTCCGTCATCCCAAAAAACCTCAGATCATCGTATCCTGTTTCAAATATAAGTAATCCTTCTTCTCTGAGAATTTCCGAACTTTGCTCAATTAATTTTATTGTTGTTTCATATCCTATTTCTCCCCCAAATATAGCCTGATCTGGGTCATCTACTTTTATCTTACATTTTACTTTTTGCGATACATATGGTGGGTTTGACACAATTACATCGGCATATTTTATGGATTCTACAAGATCTGTTTTTACAAAATAGGTTTTCAAATCTTCAGCGTTTTTTTGAGCGTTCTTCAATGATTTTATATCAATGTCTGTTCCTATGAAAACAAGTTCTCCAGTATTGAGATTTTTGAATTTCTTCGCTATTGATATTATTATACAACCGCAACCTGTGCACGCATCAACTACGACGAATTTTTCTTTTTTGCTACAGTATTTATTTTTTTTCTCTTTTATCTTTTCCTGTATGGTTTTGATAGCTTCCTCAACAAGGATTTCTGTTTCAGGCCGAGGTATAAATACTCCATCTTCAACCAAAAAAGAACTTTCAAAAAAATCAACAATCTTGGGCATTCTTTTTAATATTTAGATATCTTATCCTTTAGTATTTTCATAGCTAGGTATGAACATAGAATCTTTACATTTTTCCTCCCAAAGTTAAACCTGAATTCGAATGCTTCGGTGATATCTTTTGTAGATATACCTATGTAGAATGTACCCGGTGTTTTACCTTCAAGTGGATCAGGACCAGCAACACCTGTTGTTGATATACCTATTTCTGTATCAAGTTTCTCTCTTATTCTTTGTGAAAGCTCTTTTGCACATTCTTCTGAAACTGTGCCGAATTTTTCAATTGTTTCCTTCTTAACTCCGAGTTTTATTTTCGCCTCTGCGGAATAAACTATCTCTCCCCCCTTGAAGTAAACAGATGACCCAGGGATGCTTGTAAGCATGTTTGCAAGTTCACCACCTGTCAGAGATTCTGCAGTAGATATCGTAATTTTTTTCTCTTTCAGAAGATTGCAGACAAATTTTGGAAATGTGTCAGAATCTGATTCGGAATATATGTATTCTTTCAAATTTTCTTTTATTTTTTCCGCAAATGTATCTATTTCGGAACCTACTACTCTTATCGTGAGTTCCGGAAAAGATGGAAAGTATGAAACTTTTACTCCTTTTGGAATCCCTATTTTTTCTATCTCTTTTTCCGTATATGTTTCTGTTATACCGAATATCTTGAATATTCTGATATTAATCTTGTGTAGCTTTGATGAATTTTTTTCTCTTATATGCTCAATTACATATTTAGAAAACATCTCCTGAAACTCATTTGGGACGCCGGGTAGAAAGAAGAAATATTTTTGACCCTTCCTTACAGTAAATCCCGGAGCGGAGCCAATTGGATTGTGTAGAACTTCTGCATTTTTTGGTATGATGGCCTGTATTTTAAGTGGATCGGGAATTTCTTCTCTACCGGTTCTCTCTTTATACTTTTTCTTTATATGTTCTAATGCTTTGGGATTTTCTTCAAGTTCAGTTCTGAAATATTCTGCAGCGACAAATCGAGTAAGATCATCTGAGGTGGAACCAAGCCCACCAGAACACACTATTATATCTGAAAATTCTTCAGCGCATTTCAGTGCAAATAGAAAGTCATCTTTTCTATCACCAACAAATTGACAGTGAATTGAGAAACCTAAATCATAAAGTAAATTTGCGGCATATGAAAAGTTCTTATCACTTCGGAATCCAGATATTATCTCCTCACCTGTTATAATAAATGATATCCTCATCATCCATATAATTTTTTTACAGTTTTCTCCTTTTGGAAATCCCAAATTTTTTCTTATTTGTTCTTACATTGTTATTTTAAAATGATATGGATTTGAAGATTTTAATTTTTCCGGATCCTCGTCTTCGTATAAAAGCAAAAGAAATAAGATCGCTTGATCAAGAAGTAGAGTCTAATCTTACAAAGATTTTTGACCTTATGTATGAAAAAGATGGTATTGGTCTTGCAGCGACACAAATAGGTATCAATCAGAGATTTTTTGTATATGATATAACAGAAGAAAAGAGGGAACCAAAGATAGTTATCAATCCAAAAATAATCTGGAAGAGCAGTGAGAAAATTGTTTATAACGAAGGTTGCTTATCTATACCTGGTTTGCGCCTTCCAATAGATAGAAGTAAGAGAATAAAAGTTCTGTGGTTAGATGAAAAAGGAAACGAGTATCAGAAAGAACTTGAAGATCTTGAAAGTATTCTCTTCCAGCACGAAATAGATCACCTTGATGGAAAATTAATAATAGATAAACTCCCAGCTGATGAAAGGAAAAGGGTTATAGAATCATTGAATTCGCAAAATCGCTAGTTACCTTATTCTTTTTTTAACTTTAAGCAATATTCAAGCAACTCTTGGGATGTTAAAGGTCTTTTTATATAATTTATATCCTTAAAACCAAGTTTTTCTCCCATTCTTTTTGCTTCTACATCCTTGAACCAAGATGGCACTATAATCACAAGTTGAGGGTCACCTTTGATCTTTAGATTCCATGACACTCCCTCGATCGCTCTTGAATCTATGAAAATTATATCGCATTCGTTGTCATCTATACTTTCCATATCGCTATATATCCTGGTTTCGATATTATTATCTTCAAACAGACCCCTTATTATTCTTGCTTCTTTTATATCTTGTAGGACAAATTTTACCTTCACCCGATTTATGATAATTGAACTCCAAAGATTTTTCAGATTATTAGATGGATCTTTCGTTTTTATTGGGGATTGATTATTTTAGATCCAATTCGTTTCTTTCCTCGGGACCTATATTTATTTGCAATTTTCTCATTAATGCTTTTTATGTAAATAGTTCATTGTTACCTGAATCACTAAATCATTAAAAGGATTAGATTGAAAAAGTTAGTATCTTCTTCATTGAGATCATTTAATTAACATTTTCTTCTTAATTTTAGTGATACTTTCATATACTTTTGACAAGTATGAGACAGACTTGATTTTTAAGATAAATAATTGATTTATATGCTTTTTGCGGGGATTTTATGATGAAGGGAGAATATTTTTTTGTCAATTTCCTTATGGATATAGCACAGCGTAGAGATTTGATCTTTTAATTTTTTTTCTTCGTTTGATTTCGTATAAAGTAAAAAAGTTTGTTTTTGTATCTTTCTTTTTGATATTACTTATATAAGGAGATATGTTCAGAGCAGATGAGGTATCTTCTATAATAAAGGAAAGGATAAAAGGGGTAGAGTTTGAAGTAAAATTTGAGCATACAGGTGTTGTAACATATGTGGGAGATTACATAGCGCGTGCATTTGGTCTTTCTGAGGCTATGGCTGGAGAAATTGTAGAGTTCCAGTCAGGTGACAAGGGCATAATACTGAATCTTGAGGAGGACTCTGTTGGTATAGCTGTTATGGGAAATACTGAGCATATAAAAGAAGGAGATATTGTAAAGAGGACTTACAAGCTTTTTGAGGTCCCAGTTGGTAGGGCGGTTCTGGGTAGAGTCATAAATGCTATTGGAGAGCCATTGGACGGACTCGGTCCCATAAAATACGAGGAAACAAGAAGGGTTGAGGTCAAAGCACCGGGAGTTATAATGCGTCAACCTGTGAGGGAACCACTCCAGACCGGCATAAAAGCAATAGACTCTATGATACCAATTGGAAGGGGACAAAGGGAACTTATCATAGGAGATAGACAGACTGGTAAAACCATGATTGCTATAGATACCATAATAAATCAGAAGTATGCTGATCCGCCTGTCTATTGTATATATGTTGCAATAGGTCAGAAGCTACAATCAATTGCCCAGGTTTATGACACTTTGAAAAAGTATGGTGCTATGGAATATACTACCATAGTTGTTGCATCTGCATCTGAGCCACCAACTTTGCAATATATTGCTCCTTATGTGGGATGCACTATTGGAGAATATTTCAGAGATAATGGAATGCATGCTTTAGCTGTGTATGATGACCTAACTAAACATGCGCAAGCTTATAGAGCACTTGCTCTTCTTCTCAGAAGGCCGCCTGGAAGAGAGGCATTTCCCGGAGACGTTTTTTATCTGCATTCACGACTACTTGAAAGAGCTGCAAAACTCTCAAACGAACTTGGAGGTGGTTCTCTTACCGCGCTTCCAATAATAGAAACACAGGCAGGAGATGTTTCTGCATATATACCTACGAATGTTATATCAATAACGGATGGCCAGATATACCTTGAGCCAGACCTATTTTATGCAGGTGTGCGTCCAGCAGTGAATGTTGGTATTTCTGTATCAAGGGTTGGAGGTAATGCGCAAATAAAAGCGATGAAAAAAGTTGCTGGGATGCTGAGACTTGATTTGGCTCAGTACAGAGAACTTGAGGTTTTCGCTCAGTTTGGTTCGGACCTTGATCCGGCAACTCTTAAACAAATAGAAAGAGGAAGAAGACTTGTTGAAGTCCTTAAACAAGGTGTTCACGAAGTCTTACCCGTTGAAAAACAGGTAGTTATAATATACGCTGGAACACGTGGGTATCTTGATAAATATCCAGTTTCTGCATGTAGAAGATATGAACAAGAACTTTACAAATTTCTGGAATCAAAATATCCAGATATCCTAAAAGATATAGCAAGCAAGAAAGATATCACCCAAGATATTGAGAACAAGCTTAAAAAAGCTCTCGAAGAGTTTGATTTGTATTTTTCTTCTGCCCTGAAATAATTTTGAAGATTAAATCTAAAGACCAGTTATTCCCATCTCTTTCCTTGCATACAACCTGTACTTTGTAACACTCAATTTTGGGTTATACAACAAGGATAACGTGGTGGAATACATTTAATACTTTGTAAAGGAAATTAATCCTATCATTGGCGAGTTTGTGGTAGGTGTGAAGTTTGAGTGAATGAGTTTTGAAATGGAGTGTTTCTATGATCTATTTGATAATTCTGAGCTATCTATGTATATAGAAACAGCAAAGCAACCAGAAAACGTGTTTCCATCAATCTATTTGATAATTGAACTCTATTTAATCTGTTACCGGTGTGAAAAAACACTAGCAGAGCAGGCACCTGTAGTTATTATTGTGTTTCCACTTCTTTCCATTGCTTGGTTTGAGGATTTTCGAGGAGTATGCTATGAAAAAATTTCATCTAACTTCATCAAGGTTGGTAGGTAATGTATATTTAGCTAAGCTAACTTTAGAGCTTTCTGGGAATTTTGGTGTTTTGAGAAACTCAAAAAAATTGCGAAAAATTTTTCTTTGATATTCTGGAGCCATTGAAAAATAAGGGCAAGCCGGTGTCAGTTTCGCTTGACTTTTTAAAAATGAATGATTATAGTATTTGTGTATGAAAGTTTCTGAAAAATTTATCAAGGAGGTAAAAGTTATGGATAAGGCAAAGAAAATCTTTGGTTTGTTGGCTTTTCTGGGCGGCTTAATTGTTTTTACCTCGAGTGTTTTTGCTGAAAGAAGGAAGAGCATAAGTGAAACATCGGCAAACCCTTATCAGGCAGGTTATAAAAACCCTATAACATGGGGAGGTCTTGATGGTGTAACATCAATTCTGACAAGAGATAAATTTGAAAAGCATAATGTGGTTGTGAGACTCACAACGGATGGTCTCAAAGAGATAGGAGAGCTCATATCAGATATCCTTTCAGGTGATCCATCTGTTGCTAACCTTGTAAATTACTTGGCTATGGCATTTCTTGATAAATGCACAGATACCAAGGTTGTTGCTGATTTTTGGGATAATTTGCAGGAATTTCAAGAATGGCTTACGAACAATTACCCAAGCAATCCGACCTATTCTTATTATTGGAATAACTCTACTGCTGCGTGTGGAATAACAACAACGGCTCCGGGATTCAATTTTGGTGAAGGTACAACACACTGCTTCAAAAACGATATATATTTTGAATATATAGCAGGTTATAACCCGACGGGAACATGGGATGAAGGAACAAATCAATGTAAAGATGATGGAAAGGGGTTAATCTCGCTTTGTCTTCCAATCCCTCTTATTAATGATGAGGGTGCTCCTATTTGTTTGAACGGTGTGGTGTGGGGACAGGAAAGAGATAAGAGGGTAGGAAGTGGTGCAAATCCTATAGTATATGCTATGGGAGGATGGTATTGGAGACCATTTGGTAAATGTGGATTAGATAACGGTTCTACCTTCTGTCCAACGACTCCTCCTCAAAGTTGGGATCCGTTTTACTTTTTAGATAGGGTTACATACAATAGACTTATTGCTGACTACAAAAGAGATGCCGTTAGTGTTAGATTGAACGCGGATATAGGAACAGATTATCCGGCAACAGCGACTTGTGAAGGAGATCTGACAGAACACACTGCAGATGATAGACTTGATATCGCTATAGAGTTGAGAAATTTTGAACTTTCTTTAACTTTCTCTTCGCCTTATGTTGATTCCCCGACAAGATATGTGGATTGTGATTGGGTTGGTGGATCATGCCAATTCAAACCAGGTGTTACATCATTCCCGAATGCTCTCTCTTACTGTTTTAAGAACAGGGACGCAATAAATGATAAGCATATATGTGATCCACAGTGGAGTACACCGAATAATGCTACTTACACATATGATGAAAGTAGAGTTATATCAAACTACGTGAACGGTAGAGTTTATCTGAGAATACCTATTTTGGGTTTGAAGGTAGGTGTTCAGATAAAAGGTAGCTTTACAGATGATACTGATTGGAGAAAAGTAGTAAGAGGTCTTGGTATAAACCTAAAGGGATTAGATGTGATAGCAGGAGTTGCATATGATATGGTTCCTATGTCCTCATCTGTAACTACTCCGGCTTGTAGGAATCCTGCTTGGAACACAGTGGGTTCTGCTCAGTACTGTCCCGAGTACAGAGTTTCTCAGAGGGTTGCAAAAACTCTCCTGTGGCTTGATGCGGTTTTGAGGTTAATAGCGATAGATAACTTTAATGTCTCCTGTATAAGTGGACACACGGTAACCCAATATGATACATGTATTGCTTATTATTTGTTCCCTGGGCAGGTTTTTGATCTGAAGGATATTCTTGAGTCTTTAAACCCGATAGAGCATCCCATGGAGGAGGTTGTATATGTCGGACCTACCACTTACTATGAGCACAAACCAAACAAGATATTTATAGATCTTGGTTTCACTAATGACTTTTGGGCTGATTCTGCAGGAATTCTTTTAGCTATGAATGTGGCAACAGATATAAAGTATGTCATTTGGAATTCATCTGCTACAAGTCTTTCTGATGTTAAGAAAGCCGGGTTCAGTGATTATGTGACTTCTTGCGTTCAGTTTGCTTCTCCGATGCCAAAAGCAGCGACAAGTCAGATAATTCCAATAAGAGAGTGTGTCCCACAAACAGGTTGCCCTCCAGCGTCTCCAAGACTTGTTGCTCAATGTACTGGAGCCTTAAACGCAAACAACGGTCAATATCCCCACGTTTTCTCATCAGCGGTATTACCTCAATATCCTACATCTCCGACCCTTGCAGAAGGAAGATACGGATATTCTCTTACCAATTACTATGTGGGTATAGCAGTTCACCATAACCTGATATCAAGGATACTTTACGAGGTTGTAGGTGATGGTATAGCCTGTATATGGGTAGATAAGTACACACCTGTGCTTGGAAGTTTCGCGGGAGGCTTTTTAAATACAGATTCATTTGCTTTCTTTATGCCAAAGTTGAAAGATTCATTTCCTGGTAAGGATATGGCTGTAGAGATCATTCCGAACTATAAGGATCCAGGATCACCTGGAGGTAATACAGGAGGTGCTGCTTCTTATAATAAGCCTCTTTCTGTTGTGGCATATTCCAAAACAGGTGGACCAACTTTCCGTCCAGTTCTCTCTGTTTATTCCTCAAATTCAACGAGAGTTAACTTCTGGAATGAATTCGTTCAAAACGCTACATTTGGTAGTGGTTTTACGATGTTCGTTGCTCCAACAACATGGTTCGATATCGCGGACCTTCTTATAGATCTTCCTTACTTGGATCTTTCCTTCAATGTGGTAACTACAGGTGATATTACAAACGCTAACCACAGATGGATGAGAGTTTTCGGTTTGACTGTTGGCTTAATGTTATCTGTTGATATAGATATAGTTCCTTGTGTTTCTCCAGACTGTGCAAGAACAGTCAAGTTTCCGAATATAGATTCTACGGATTTCACTCAACCGCTTACATCATATTATAAGAATTACTACACCGGTCAGACAACCGATAAGGGTGGAAACTACTTCCCAC
The DNA here is from genome assembly GCA_964601505.1 of uncultured bacterium. Taxonomy (GTDB): domain Bacteria; phylum Calescibacteriota; class Calescibacteriia; order Calescibacteriales; family Calescibacteriaceae; genus DRWZ01. The sequence goes on from CAZRNR010000017.1 coordinate 20,891, forward strand.
AAGGTGGAACATTCGCAAGAGTTATAGATCTGACCCTTTATGTAGATCCGGATGTAAGATACTTTATAGCATATAATTCAAATGCTCTTGGTCTTTCTGGTTCAGATTGGGCTGAGATATTGGGTAATATACTCCCTGTTGTATTGAATGGTTTGGCGGGTGCAAAGCTCAGAGTAGCTCTTGACCCCGCTGCTCTTCTGCAATTACCTATGGAACTTAACTTCCCATGGGTTGGTCCAGAGTTTGGAACTGGTTTGAACTGGGATAGACCATTCCCGGCTGTTGGAGGTACAACTGACAATATAGGTGACTACTTTGAGATGTTTATACACTGGAGAGGAAGACCAACACTGGCTAATATAGTGAAACTTCTTGATGCTTTTGGAATAGATCTTGTTGATACTATTGGTGGTATAGCTGGTCTTGCACCTTCTGTCCCGGTTAATGTGAAGTTGGCTGATTATACTTCAAATGGAAATGGAAAGGGTATAACTCCTCCTGAGACATTTATTACGTACACATCCGATCCGCATGCTCTTTACACGAGGATAGAATTCAGTGGATGGTCTCCAAATTCCGATAAGGTAAGGTATTCATGGAGGTTGGATGGAGGAACATGGAACTTATGGAGTGAAGAGAATTCAGTGGTATTAACTCATCTTCTTGAAGGTTGGCATGTTTTTGAGGTGAGAGCTAAGGATACTGAAAAGCTTATAGATCCAACACCAGCGAAGTATGTTTTCAGGATAGATTCACTTGGTCCTGATATCAGGATGACAGCTCCAGAGGTTGTAAGGGGTTCAAAGGCTGTTTTCTTTGTTGATGTGAAAGATGCTCAGGCTCCAAAGGACCAGGTTTTAGTTTCGTATGCTTTGGATGAGGGTGAGTGGTCGCAATGGGTTCCAGCTGATGAGCTTAATGCGATAGAAATGAAATCTATAAGGAAAGGTGAGCATATATTAAAGGTAAGGGCAAAAGATGATGTTGGCAATGTATCGCAGTACACTCATAGATTCTTTGTTGTGGAAGATGGTGGTGTTCTTGGTTGTTCAGTAGCCTCCTCATCTTGGTTGATTTTGGCAGGGATATTAATGTTCTTTGGAGTAGCGATTAGAAGAAAGGTTTGATGACAAGAAGGGGGATAACATCCCCCTTTTTTTTTCTTTCAAGTAATTTTATCAATAGATTCATAAAATTTCTGATATGAAAACTTTAAGATATTTTCTAAGGTATTTCGGAGTATCTTCGTTTATAAGAGCTTTTACGCTTATAGAGATAATGGTCGTTGTTCTTATTATTGGTCTGCTTGCGGGTCTCGTTGGGATAAATGTTGTCAGATATTTTGAGAGAGCTAGAGAAAAGACTGTAAAAACACAGCTTAGCATGATAGAGCAAGCTCTGGAACTATATAAGATGGAGCAAGGTAGATACCCAACAACAGATGAAGGTGTTTCATCGTTGGTTAAGGGTGGATACCTTAAGGGAAAAGAAGCACCAAAAGATCCCTGGGGTAGTGAGTACTACTATGTTTCGGATGGGAACTCCTTCACTTTGAAGTCGGCTGGTCCAGATAGAACAATCGGAACACAGGATGATATAGCGGTTGAATCACAGATAGTTGAGTAATAGTGTCAAAATCTTTTACACTTGCCGAGATAGCGGTTATCTTGGGGATTATCTCCATATTTTTAGCTTTGGTTTTCCCTCGTATGCCATTTGTTTCGCAGGAGAGAACTAAATCTGATGCAAGAAAAATTATTTCTTTGCTTTCAAACACTCTTAGGGAGAATTTACGAAGTAAAAAGACTGTAAAAATAACGATCCTGAAAAAAGAGAAAGAATTAAGATTTTATAGGTGTGTCCCTGTTCAGTATGAGGATGAGAAATGGAAGGAGAAAGAAAAGCAGATTGAAAAGCTTAAATCTGAACTTGGATTTGTTATACCATTTAAGTTTGAGGAAGTATCTGTATGTGAATGGAAGGAATTTTCGAAGAAAAAGATATCTTCTGAGATAACATCTGTTTTTGTTGAGGGTGAGGAGACATTAGGGAATGAGGTTGAAATAATATTAGATAATATGCAAATACCATTTGTTGAGATAGAACTGGGTAGGAGGATATGGGTGATTCTTAATCCATACATATTTAAGGTTTTTTCTGATACTAAACCTTCACATAAAATGTAACAGGTTTTTGTGTTCTTGCAAGTTAGTATTTTTAGAATAAAATAACTATGTCTCGGATTATTGTGATAGGTGCAGATCATGCGGGTTTTGAATTAAAAGAGAGGATAAAGAGGTATTTTGATGATATCGGTGTAGCGTATAAGGATAAAGGAGTTTTTTCACCTGAACCGGTAGATTATCCTGATGTAGCTTCGGAGGTTGCAAGAGAAATAAGTTCTGGGAAAGCGGATTTTGGAATTCTTATATGTGGAACTGGGATAGGTATGAGTATAGCTGCAAACAAATTTCCCGGTGTTAGGGCAGCCTTAGTGTTTAATGAATATACTGCCCGAATGGCTCGTGCACATAACAACGCAAATGTTTTAACCATTTCAGGTAGAATATTCACATTTGAATATGTCAAGGAGATGATAAATACATTTTTGGAATCACCTTTCAGTAAGGATGATCGGCACCAGAGAAGAGTAGAAAAGATAAGGGATTTAGAGCAGGGGATTCTTTCAACTCTTTTCCCATACTTTTCTCAGCTGAGGAGTCTTGATCCAGAGATTTTCTCAGCAATAGTAAAGGAGGTGGAGAAACAAGAATATGCATTGAATTTGATTGCGTCTGAGAACATGGTTTCTTTGATGGTTCTTTTTGCTTTATTCAATCCTATGAACAACAAGTATGCGGAGGGTTATCCGGGTAAAAGGTATTATGGTGGTTGCGAGTTTGTTGATGAGGTTGAGGAGATAGCTCGGCAGAGGGTGAAATTTCTTTTTTCTGCTGAGCACGCAAATGTTCAGCCACATTCTGGAACTCAAGCAAATCAGGCTGTTTATTTAGCCTGCTGTGAGCCAGGGGATAAGATCCTTGGATTTGATCTTAGCTCTGGGGGACATCTTTCACATGGAGCAAAAGTAAATTTTTCAGGAAAGATATACAAACCAGTGTTCTACTCTGTCAACCCAGATACTCATCTTTTAAATATGGATCAGGTCAGAGATATAGCCTTGAGAGAGAGACCAAAGATAATAATAGCGGGAGCTTCATCTTATCCAAGATTTATAGATTTCAAGGCTTTTTCTGAGATAGCAAAGGAGGTAGGAGCTTACCTACTTGCTGATATTGCTCATCCGGCTGGACTTGTAGCTGGAGGGGTTTTCCCGAATCCTGTACCATATGCTGATTTTGTGACTTTCACTACGCATAAGACTTTGAGGGGACCACGTGGAGCCGTAGTGCTTTCGAAATCGGATTATGCCAAAAAGATTGATTCCGCAGTTTTCCCAGGTTCACAAGGCGGCCCTTTTATGCATGTTATAGCTGCAAAAGCTGTTTGCTTTAAGGAAGCAATGGGAGATGATTTCAAAGAATATTGCTCACAGGTTGTCAGAAACGCTAAAGCTATATCGGAAGAATTTTTGAAACTTGGCTATAAGGTTATAACGGGAGGAACAGATTCTCATATAGTCCTTGTTGACATTACTTCCAAAGGTGTGAGCGGAGGAGAGGTTGAGTCTGCTCTTTATAAGGCAGGGATAATTTTGAATAAGAATGTTATACCTTTTGATCCAAGACCACCTATGAATCCATCTGGGATAAGAATTGGAACGGCAGCTATAACTACTAGAGGAATGAAAGAGCAGGAAGCAAGAAGAATTGTTCAGCTTATAGATAAGGTTATAACATCAAGGTTTTCAGATGATGCTATAACTTCTGTAAGGGGAGAAGTTAAAGAATTGTGTTCTTCTTTCCCATATTACAAAGATATTTTGGATATCTTTAGTTTATCTTAAGTTCATCTTAGTTCTCCTGCTTGTGTGCTGTTCGCTTTTGATTCGAAATCTGTATTAATTTGTATGGTGATACATGATATTCTTATTTTTGTTTCAGATTAACATTTGTTGTCCTGAGAATAGGTAGAAAAATCTTCTATCTATTTAAACCACTTTTTTCCACCTTTACTGATTATTTGCAGATTTTAGAGAGTGTAGAATTCAATTGAAATATTATTTTTTCTGGAATCTTTATTTCTCTGGATTTTTTGTTAGAGCTTGGGAAATTTTGTTTTCGATTGAAGTTTTTATTTCAAAAATTTATTATTCTTCCGAAGGTTTGTTATTCTTCTCTTCCTTCATTTTCATCTTTCACATTTACTTTTATAACCATTTTTCCATAGTGTTTGTTTTCATACATAAGCTGGTGAGCCAGGGGTGTCTGATCAAATTCAAAGGTTTCGGAAACTATGGTTTTTATTTTTTTCTGCATAATGAGTTCATTTGCTCTATACGCATCATAAGCATTTGCAAAGTGTGATCCAATGATTTTCTTTTGCCTCATCCAGAGGTATCTTACATCAAAGAGAAGATTGTATCCGGTTGTTGCACCGCATATGACGATTTTCCCAAATCTTTCTGCGACAAAAACACTTGTAGCGAATGTTTCCTGCCCCACATGTTCAAATACGATATCAGGATCTTTTCCCCCTGTAATTTTCCTAATTTCATCTCTGAATCTTCTCATTTCTTTGAAAGTTTTTTCATCTATTTGTCCATTTTTTGGGGCTATATCGAATTCTTTTCTATTTATAAATAGCTTTGCTCCCAGGGATCTAAGGACTTCAGATTTTTCTGGGGACGAAACCACACATATTGGAGTAGCACCGGAGATAAGACAGATTTGAGTTGCAAATATTCCAAGTCCGCCGGCTGCTCCCCATATCAGAACAACATCTCCTGGTTTTATTTCCGCCTGTCTGATAAGCATCCTCCATGCTGTGAAGTAGGTAAGGCCGTAGGATGCTGCTTCAACCCAGCTGAGGTGTTTTGGCTTTGGAAGAACCTGTTGAGCTTGGACTAAGCAAAAATCGGCGAAGGACCCCCAATTTGTTTCATAGCCCCATATTTTCTGCTCCTCGCAAGCCATAGGGTCTAATCCATTACATTTGGAACACTGTCCGCAGGATTGATTGCAATGCAGGACAACCTTATCTCCGACTTTAACATTTTTTACACCTGGACCAACTTTCTGAACAATTCCTGATGCATCAGAACCACATATATGAAAGTCATATCCTGTGTATTTCATAACATTGACGGGTTTACCAAGAGATGCCCATACTCCGTTGAAATTTACACCTGCTGCTTTTACAAATACAAGAACTTCTCCTGGTCCTGGTTCTGGAGTATCTATTTCTTCTATTTTCATAGCCTTTATAGGTTCTCCGAATCTTTCTGGTCTTATGACAACTGCTCTCATTTTCTTTGGGATTTCGGACATATTAGTTAGTTTTTATAGTTTCAGATTATTTGTTTTTGTGGAAATTCTGAAATGTTCTGATTTTTTATTTTTTGGTTTTTGGCATTTTATTTTTTAGTATATTTTGCGGGCGTAGTTCAATGGTAGAGCACCAGCCTTCCAAGCTGGGGGTTGCGGGTTCGAGTCCCGTCGCCCGCTCTCCCTGCCCATGTAGCTCAGGGGTAGAGCGCCTCCTTGGTAAGGAGGAGGTCAGGGGTTCAAGTCCCCTCATGGGCTTATAAAGTTGTGAAGTTTTTCGCTTTTCTTTCAAAGATATTTAGGGCAAGCGGTGATTTAGCTATAGACCTTGGAACGGCTAATACAGTAGTCTGGCACTCTAAAAAGGGGCTTGTTATAAATGAACCATCTGTTGTTGCGGTTATGGAGTATAAGGGAGTTAAAAATGTTGTTGCGGTCGGAAACGAGGCAAAAAAGATGCTCGGAAGAACTCCATCCGATGTAAAAGCAATAAGACCACTGCGAGATGGTGTCATAGCAGATTTTGAAGTTGCTGAAGCTATGCTTTCTTATTTTATAAGAAAAGCAATGGAAGGTGGAAATAGATTTTTCAGACCACGTGTGGTTATAGGTGTTCCATCTCTGATAACACCTGTTGAGAAGAGAGCTGTTATTGAGGCTGCTGAATCAGCCGGTGCTTCAGAGGTTTTCCTGGTGGAAGAACCTATGGCTGCAGCGATCGGTGCGGGGCTTCCGGTGGATCAACCTGTTGGAAATATGATAGTTGATATAGGAGGGGGAACAACAGAGGTTGCGGTTATATCTATGGCGGGAATAGTGTGTTCAACATCTTTGAAGATTGCCGGTGATGAGTTTGACGAAGCAATTGTTAATTATGTGAGAAGGAAGTATAATCTCCATATAGGAGAAAGAACTGCTGAGCAGATAAAAATAAATATCGGAGCTGCGATTGAGGTGGAACCCGAAAAGTCAATGGAGGTTTTTGGAAGAGACGCTATAACTGGGATACCTAGGAACATTATTGTCACGCAATCAGATGTTGTTGAAGCTTGTTCAGAGCAGGTCAAAGCGGTTATATCTGCTATAAAGTCTACATTAGAAAAAACTCCTCCGGAACTATCTGCTGACATATATGAAAGAGGTATATACCTTTCTGGTGGGGGTTCACTTCTTAGGGGGTTTGGAAAATTGGTTGAACAGGAAACAGGAATAAAAGCTCATATTCAGGAAGATGCACTATTTGGTGTTGTGAAAGGATGTGCGAAAGTTCTGGAAGATATAAGGCTTCTTGCAAGAGTTAATGCCGCTATTAGATGATACTGAGAATATTAGTAGGTCTCTTTTTGATAGCTATATGCTACTTTATATACAGAACAGAAATTTTTTTGAAAGTTCCAGGGTTTGGAAAGTTTCAATCCTTCTACAGTAGGTATTCGGATATATGTGATTATGATTTTCACAAGCAGTTTATGAAGACGAAAGGTGTTGTACAGGATATATTTGATCTCCAATGCTCTATATTGTCTGATCAGTTTGAGAAATATTTGAGGACAATAAACGTTCTGAATCAGAAGATAGAGATAAACATAGGTAAGGTTGTGATGGTATCTCCGGATAAATTCCCACAGCAATTTTTTGTTTCTCTTGGGCTGGGTGATGGTGTTCAAAAATATTCATTTGTTATTAAGGATGGTTTTTTGTTCGGTAGAGTTGTAAATGTCGGACAAGATATGAGCGAGGTTTTAACCGTTTTCTCACCGATGTTTTACGTTGATGTGATATTTTTAGGTATAGGTGCAAGGGCTATTTTGCAGGGTGATCTGACAGGAAGGATGAAAGTTTTTGCAACATACGGTAGTCTTGACTTTGAAAGAGTTCCTCCGAATACTGTTTTAGTTACCGCTGGAAGTAAGAATAACTCTCCTTTTGGGATACCTGTTGCTTACGTTTCACAAGATAAATCAATTATAGCCCTTGCAGACTACAGAGATACAGTATATCTTGGAAATATAGTCGAGTTTCAGGAAGGAAGGTAGTATGTATCATAAAGTAGCACCTCAGATAGATAGAGTCAAGCTCTTGTTTGCCTCAATTTTTTTGTTTTTTCTTGCTTTTCCTTATTCTGTCTGGGGATATATGTGTTTTTTCCCGGATATATTTACCGTTTTATCAGCATACTGGATTTCCTCTGATAAGTCTAAAGGTTTGAGGATGATACTTGTAGTTGGATTGATCGCGGTTTTGAGAACATTTTTTGGGGGCGAATTTTTGTTTTCTGTCTTCATAATATTTTTCTCTATACTTGTATCTTTTTTACCAAGATATTTTAAATCTGAACTTTCTTCTATTTTGAAGATTTCTTTTTCTTTATCTTTAATTTGGGTGATGATAACTTCTCCATTGTTTTCAATTCTTAATGATTCGCGTATCATCATCGATATTCTTATTTGCTCGGGACAGAAGGTTTTTTTTACCGTTATTTCTTCTGCCGCCCTTTTCCCGTTTGTTAGATCAGAAAAGAAAGATAAGTTGGTTTTTTGGTTCGAATGATTTGGAATTTTGAAAAACTTTCGTTCATTTTTTTTATTTATATAGAATATGTTTTCTTATAAAAAGAATAGAGAATCAGAATTTTTAAATGAGCCACCTGTTTTAAGGTATGTGAAGCTGACTTTATTAACTTTTGTACTTTGGATCTATTTTATCTTTTTAGTCTGGGCGTCTGTTTCGCCTTTCGTTTCTTCTAATATCAAATTAAATTTTTTCTTTGGCTCTTTGCCTGTTTTGTTTGTGATAGCTTTTTCTGTCGTCTATTTTATTTATAGACAATACTTTGTTTCTAGTTGTCCGAATTGTGGAAAGAAACTCTTTTTTACAAATGTAAGAGATTATATAAGGTGTTTCAAATGCGGTAGATTTTTGAAAATTGATTTTCAAAATAAAAAGCTTATTGATGTAGAGAGAAAGGATTGAACTAGCTTAAGATTTTCTCGTAGATTCTATAGATCTTGTATATTTCTGCTCCCGTAAGCTTTATTATTTTGTTTATTCTTTCATTGTCTTCCAGAGTCCAAGATAGTTCTGCCTCAGTATATCCTCTATCTTTTGCTCTTTTTATAACTTCACCTACAAGGAAGAGAGGTAGATAAGGATATTTTGATCTTGCAGATTTCCTTACACCGAGTATGATTAACCTTATTGATTTTATTTTTTTTATTCTTGCGAATAATTTTATGTAGTCTAATGGATTAAGTCCTCCGCTAAGCCCTTGCAGAGCTTCGTTAAGATTAGGTATAGCTATGCATACTGCTTGATTCTTCCCATCAGCTTTTGCAAAAAAAGCGATCTTCTGATCAAGAACGATCTTAAGTGAATCTGCTAAATTTTTCCCTTCTCTCTCTGTTATAGGTATAAAACCCCAGTTTTCACTCCAGGCATCATTAAAAATCTCAATTGCTTCCATTGTGTCTCTTTCAAGATTTTTTTTAGTTATTTCTACAACCTCAAATCTATGCTGAGAATTTCTCCATATGGACCTGAGGAGGGAGGATATTCTCTCTTCTAATTTTTCTTTTGAGATTTTCCAGGCGAAAAGATCTTTTGCTTTTTCAAAGCCGCACGACCTTATAATCTCATCATAATATGGGGGATTATGGTTCATCATTATATATGGTGGATATTCAAAACCTTTTATAAGTACGCCACATTCTCCGTTTATGTTAAAAGAGAATGGACCTTGAATTTTTTCAAGACCTTCAGATTTTACAAAGTTTTCTGCTGCTTCAAGGAGTTTTTTGGCAACATCCTTTGAATCAATGAAATCAAAAAATCCGAAAAATCCTATTTTTTCTTTTTGTGTTTTGAGATGGTCTATGTGCGCTGATATCCTTCCAACAACTGTTCCTCCTTTTTGCGCGATGAAAAACTTGGCTTTTCCGTGCTCAAAGAAAGGATTCTTCTTTATGTAAATTATTCTCTCTAATATAAGTGGTTTTATAAAATTTTTGTCTGTGGATTTGATTTTGAATTCACATAGAATGAACTTTAGTAAGTCTGCGAAATTTTTAACTTCCTTTATCTCTATCACGATTTTTATTTTTTTACTTTCTGCTCATTTGGTTTCAAATGCAAAAAGTTCAACTTTTAACCTCCATACCAAGAAGGAAGAACCTATTTTTGTATAGTATATTTTCAGATCCGCCATAAATTCCTATTATTTTGTATCTCCAACCTATGAGTGCCCTTATGTTCGGCGTGTTAAAACCTATTCCTTCTGTTCTTATGAAAATGCCACCCAATGGTTTTATTTCAGCTAGAAGAGATGGTTTGCTGCGTATGAAACCTATTCCAATGTCTACTTTCTTTGATAAACTTTTCCCTATGGTTGTGTTTAGCAGAACTTTATCTTCTCCGGGTGGTGATGTTATTCCAATTTCAACAAATGAATCATCTTTTTTTATTTTTGCTTGAATTTGTTGAGAGAAAACAGATTTCTCTTGTATTCCTCCCTCTAATTTTGCTCCAACTTCAGATTTTATCCTTGATGTCAGATCTTCAGTTTTTTGAGCGATGTTATTTACCTTTGAGCTTAAGTTATCAATATCGTTTATTATTTTTTGAATCTTATGACTTTCTTTACCTGCGACTACTTCTATTATCCCATCTCTTTGAGCTTTTTCAAGTATCAGTTTAAGATTCTCTGAAGCAGACTTAATATTTTCTGAAGTTTGAGTTGCATCCTTTGAAAATTCAGAGATTGCTGGTTCTATTTTATTGATGATACTTCTTATGTCAGATATAAGTTGATTTGTGTTTTGAAACATACGATTAGCCTCTGATATTGTATCTCCTAACTTTGTGGTTGAGCTTTTAATATCTTCCCATATCTTCTGTGATCTTATGCCTAATGCTGTTTCGTTTAGATTTTCAACAAGTTTTCCTATCTTCTCGGTCAGTTCTTTTACAGAATCAAGGGTTTCTGCAAATTTTTGGGCTGTTGTCTCTATACTGGTTGTTATCTGTGCGATTTCGCTTTCTTTCTCGGGTATGAATACTATGTCTCCATCTTTCAGTGGATCATCTAATTTTTCTCCTTGTTTAAATGATATTATTCTATCACCGAGTATTCCTTTCATTTTCATTTCAACTTTTGAGTCACGCGCTATTTTGACTCCAGATTTGATTTCCGCAGTGATTATAACTTTTTTCCCATCGGGGGATAATTCTATTTTTGATATTTTCCCTATTTGAACTCCGCTGATGGAAATTGGGCCACCGATTCCTATCCCTTCTGCTGTTGGGGATATTATTTTTATTGAATAACCTCTGTATTCTCCGATTTTCAGGGGAACCTTTAGTATGAAGAATATTACACCTAATGCTGAAAGGAAAAATATTATTGATAGCGCAACCGATTTTTTAGGGTATCCTAACATCTAAGTATAAATTAAGTGTAGAAGTTTCGGTTTTTCAGGGTTTTCGGATTATGTTTCAGGATTTTTTGATAACAATCTTCTAAAAGTGTGCCGATTTATGTGATTTGGCAATCAAAAAATTAAAACAAAAATGGAATTTAAATTTATATCTGATCCTTTCACTAAGGATCTTTTGCAAGGCAGTTAGAGATGATATAAAATTTGTGTCAGATCAAGTTAGTAATAAGGTATTGATATGATTTTATTTTGCTATTTTTATGTAGTTTGTTATTGCAAAGAGAAAAGATTGTAAATTCTTGATCCGATTTGTCGCCTTTTATAGTGCTTGAAATCATCTTAAAGGAAAGACCGTGGTTGTGTAAAAGTTATTTTTTTTGTCTTTTAGTTCACCGTTTGTTATAGAAGATTTTTTAGTTTGAGTTATATATTAGAAGAAAGCTTTGTGTATTTTATTTTACTACTCCCCCTCCAAGAACTTCACCTTTGAATATCCAGACTTTGACTCCATTTGTTCCCCATTTTGTTTTTGCTATTGAAAAGCCGTAGTCTATATCTGCCCTTATTGTCTGGAGGGGTAACCTACCCTGTAGGATCCATTCAGCCCTTGCGAGTTCTACGCCACCTAGTCTTCCCTCACAGTTTATCTTTATTCCTTTTGCACCTGCCCTTAATGCAGCGGTGATTGCTCTTTTCATCGCAGGTCTATGTGGTATTCTTTTTTCCATCTGGTTTGCCAGATTTTCTGCTATAAGCTGAGCAGATATTTCAGGATTTTTTATTTCAACAAGGTCTATTCCTATGTTGTCCTTATCTTTTCCCGTAATTTTTGAGATATGACTTTTTATTTTTTCTATGCCAGAAGCTTTTTTGCCTATGATTATCCCAACTTTTGCGCAATGTATCTCTATCTGGATCCTTTCAAATAATCTCTTTATAATTATCTTTTCTATCGCTGCTGAGGAGAATTTTTCTTTAATCCATTCTCTTATTTGTATATCTTCTATAAGGTATTTGGAATAATCTTTTTTGGATGGCGCTATCCAGACTGATTGCCATCCTTTCGTAACCTTGAGCCTAAAACCTATAGGATGAGTCTTCTGTCCCATAACTTCTTATATACTCTTTTTATGCTTTACATTTCATTTTTTCAAAACTTTTTATCTTGCTGAAATGTTCATTTTTTCCCGTCATCGCGATATAGCAGAATATCCTCGCTTGTATTAGAGCTTAAGGGTGCTACCTTTGAATAGATACAATTTTTTATATTATTAAATTTATATAATAATCCTTTATTGATGATTCTATGGATTTTTGTTATTGCAGGGTTGAGAATCGTTCTTGAAGCTTTCGTTTCACGTAGTAGTGGAGAGTTTTTATTTGCAAGATTTTGGTTTCTGTCTTTCTTATTTATTTTAGATTTTCATTTGCAGAAAAGATTCGGAGTTTTTTCTCGCAGATATTTTCTTTTCCCTTTGGTGGTTTTCACTCTTTCTTCTGTCCTTGATCACTATTTCTTATTCAGAGATTTTGACAGTGGTGTTCCTCTTAATTCTTTTTTAAGATCTTCTTTGTCTCTTTTTGTATTCGCTCAGGGTGTTCCGAAATTGAGCTTGATTACAGTTTGGATTGCAAGATTTCTATCTACATTATATTTCATTCTTAAGTCTCCGAGATCTTTTTTATTTCGTTCAATTCGCTTCATGTTCATGTCTTATTTTGCTTGGCAGGTTTTCCACCTTAGTATTTTTTATGTAAAATCTTCATTTCTGGTTAAATTGGGTTTAGAAGCGGAGCCTGCTCATTTGATAAATGGCTTTATATACTTTACCCTTGTTTTCCTGATGGTGAACTTCACTAACTTGAAAGTTTTTGTTGTGAATTTCCTCATGTATGAATTGAGAGAGTTCTCATTTTTATACAATTTGCTTGTGTCGTTTATTGGGTATTTACTTGGAGATCGTTCTTATCTTTTGAAGGTTGTAATTCCTCTTTCAAGTGTCTTATCTTTTAGGTCTATTGAGTTGTTTGTTAAGACTTTAAGGCGAAAAATCGTTGATCAAAATTATAATCTGAGCGATTTAGATCTAATTGTTCTGTTTTTATCTCTTTCTCTAATCGTTTCTTTGAGAGGAATTTTTTTGATGACTTTACCTTTTGTTTTGCTTTTGATGTTTATATATTACGTTCCACCTATCGAGTTGGGTAAAAATCTTGTAGGACCATTTTTTACTTTTGTTTTTTTCTTCTTTTTAACATTGGTTGCCTATCTATCTTTAGAGAAAGATTTTTTCATAACATCTGAAGCTATTGCGGTAGGTTTTGGATGCGGATTATATGCTTTTTTTGAGGGCATGATTAAGAGAGTTTCAGGCACAATAAAAAGGATTTTTGCATCTGCTGCAGCGATTCTACCTTTGTTCTTCTTACATGATCCGGAAGATATAGCTGTATATTTTTTCTTCGCTTTATTTTCTTTTCTTGCTCCAAATTTAAAGCATCCAAGAGTAATTTCTGCAGCATATTTTGTCGGTAGGCTGTACTATCTCAAGAGCACTAGTATATTTTAGTATTTATAGGGTTTGAGAAATCTTTAGTGAGAAAGTAAAATTTTTTATATGGATATTTTAGAATTTCTTGTGAAGCTAATTTTATCTGCTGTTATACTTTTTGGCTTTATTTTTGGTATGCTATGGTTTATGCGTAAAAGGGGTGTTATACCGATGATTGGAAATAGTTCTTCTTATATTAAGGTCATATCTTCTGTAAGACTTACTCCAAAGACATATCTTTTTGCTGTAAGTTTGAATGATAATAAGAAGAATATATTAATTGGTGTTACCGATAGGACTGTTTCTTTCATATGCGACATTGAATAATTGATGATTGAGGTTTCACAGTTTAATTTTTATTTTATATACTTCTGCCGACAGCTTGTGCTAGTTTTTTGAGTTTTTCCATCATTTCTCCGAACATAGGAAGTGTTAGCGATTGGGCTCCATCTGATAGTGCTTTGTCAGGTTCTGGATGAACCTCTATTAAAAGTCCATCTGCACCAGCAGCTAAAGCTGCATAAGCCATAGGTGGAACATAGTTCCTTTTACCTGTTCCGTGTGATGGATCAACAATTATTGGAAGATGAGTTTTCTCTCTGAGAACAGGTATTGCTGAAAGATCAAGAGTGTTCCTTGTGGCTGTTTCAAATGTTCTTATACCTCTTTCGCATAAGATTACATTTGGGTTTCCTCCAGAGAGTATATATTCGGCTGCAAGTAGCCATTCTTCTATAGTTGACCAAAGCCCCCTTTTGAGTAGAACAGGTTTCCTTGTATTTCCAACTTCTTTAAGTAGAGGGAAGTTTTGGGCGTTTCTGGTGCCTATTTGTAGTATGTCCGAGTAATTTGAAACTGTCTCTACATCTCTTGGATCAAGAACTTCAGTTATAATTTTCATTCCATATGCATTTGCAACTTCTCTTAGTATTTTCAATCCCTCTTCGCCAAGTCCTTGAAATGAATATGGGGATGTTCTGGGTTTGAACGCTCCACCACGGAGTACTTTTGCACCGGCTTCTTTCACAGATTTCGCTGTTTTTTCAACCTGAATTTTTGATTCAACGGAACATGGGCCTGCCATAACTACAAATTCTTTTCCTCCTATTTCTAGGTTATCAAGTTTGATTTTCGTTCCAGCGGGGTTAGTTTCTTTTGCTGCAAGTTTATAAGGTTGCATCACATGGAGAACTTTTTCAACTCCATATAAAGACTCCAGGGTTTCTTTCAGTCCTTCTTTCCTTTCTTCTCCAACACAGGCTATGACTTTTAGGAATTCTCCTTGCAAGATCTTCGGCTCTAAACCAAGTTCGCTTATTTTCTGGGTGATTGATTTTAGTTGTTCTTCTGTTATATCTGGTTTCAGAACTACTATCATAAATTTTTAAATTATCTGTAAGAAGTTGGGGTTTGGTATTTTCACAAAGAATTGTGAAAAAATTTTTGAAATAGAAAATTGTTGTAAAAATTGAAATTGAGATTTGATTTTCATAATTTGTATTCTATGAAGAGCTTTTATATTTTAATTGCTTTGGGTTTTCTAGCTTTTTTATCAGCATTTGCGGAGGCTCAAAAGGGAGTGTCTAAAGAAGATCGTGAGCTGCTTGAAAGAGCGAAAAGTTTCTTCTCTCCGCTCCCGAAAATTGCAGATAATCCAGAAAATAAAGTTACACCTGAAAAAGTCAAACTTGGGAAGATGTTGTATTTTGATCCAAGGTTGTCAAAAAGTGGTTTTATATCTTGTAATTCTTGTCATAACCTTTCAACTTATGGTGTTGATAATCTTCCAACATCTATAGGGCATAAGTGGCAAATCGGTCCAAGAAACGCTCCAACAACTCTTAATGCAGCTTTGCATATAGCTCAATTTTGGGATGGAAGAGAAAAGGATGTTGAAGCTCAGGCCAAAGGTCCGATAATAAACCCTAAGGAAAAGGCATCTCCATCTCCTGAATTTGTTGTCGATAGAATAAAATCTATACCTGAGTATGTTGAACTTTTCAAGAAAGCTTTCCCTGAGGAAAAGGGCGCTATAACTTATGATAATATAACAAAAGCTATAGCTGCCTTTGAAAGAACACTGATTACTCCATCAAGATTTGATAAATTCCTTCAAGGTGATACCAAAGCTCTAACCAAAGAAGAGAAGGAAGGTTTGAAACTTTTTATTGATGTCGGATGCATTACCTGTCATAGGGGACCTGCGGTTGGTGGAGAAATGTATCAGAAGTTTGGACTTGTGAAGCCTTACTATGAGGTGATAAAGTATAGTGATCCTTCAAAGATAGATAAGGGTAGATACGAAATCACGAAGAATGAGGGGGATATGTATGTATTTAAAGTTCCATCCTTGAGAAACGTCTCAAGAACTTACCCATACTTTCACGATGGTTCCGTGTGGGATTTAAAAGAGGCAGTGTCAATTATGGCAGAGATACAGCTTGGGAGAAAGCTTGAACCTGATCAGATAGATAAAATAGTATCATTTCTAAAAGCTCTTGATGGAGATATTCCAGAAGATGCTCTAAAGCTCCCGATCTTGCCACCTTCTACTGAAAGGACATCAAAACCAGATCCAATGTAGTGATTCACATTTCTCTTACTCTTCAGCAAAAATTCAAACTAAACATAATGAACAAAACTAACGCAACCTCATATACTAATTTTCCATATCTATCAATATTCAAAAATAAATGAGGAGTGTTCATAATTCTCAATCATTTTTTTAATAATTTTGAACTCTATTTCCGAAATTCACATATGCAACTTCATTCTATTTTTAAATACACCCATAAATGTTTGCAAAGCGAATACTCCTACTATTTTATCAAAGTGCGTTCATAATTCTATAACCTCTTCTTGCTTTATAAAAAATCAATCTTGTAATAGAAACGAGAGGGGGTAAGAATGAACTTTTGCTTGATTATGAACTCCTCTTAAATAAATTGAATTGATCTGTTGCGAATTTGGGGTTTCTCCTGTATCTTCTTTAAAAATACTTCTGGTAAAAAATTAGAAATGCAGCAGAATAATGATTGGCGCTAAGTGAAAAGTTGATGTAATTTTAAGCCAGAGCCTGTTTTGATTTTTTCCATAGTTTATTTTTATTTTGTTCTGTTGCAAAGTCTGCCTTATGTCTTTTCTAAACCATCTGCGCGATAACGAGTCAGCAATAAAGACAAAATGATTAAACTGAGTTTTGTTTTAGAATCTCTTTACCTCCTATTTTAGATTATATACTCTTTTCATACTATGAGAAAGAAGCTACCAATAGGAATCCAGAGTTTTGAGGAGATAAGAACAGGAGGATGGTATTATGTAGATAAGACATATTTTGTGCATAAGCTTGCAAACTCGGGTAAATACTATTTTCTATCAAGACCAAGAAGGTTTGGGAAGTCTTTGTTTCTGGATACACTAAAGCAAGCTTTTTTAGGGAAAAAAGAACTCTTTGAAGGTTTATTCCTTGAAAAAAACTGGAACTGGAGTCAATCATATCCTGTGATACATATAAGTTTTGGGCAGGGGGTAGTAAGAGATGTAGAAGAGTTGAAGAAGATTATATCTTCAATACTGTTGGAGCATGCAGAGAATTATCAAGTTGAGCTAAAGGAAGAATTA
>CAZRNR010000018.1:0-37636 GCA_964601505.1 uncultured bacterium
CCCTCACAATATCCTCAAGCTTACTCACCCTCTCCTCCGTCCTCTTCTGTGCCTCTGACAGTTTACCGATAGTTTCCTCCGTTTTCCTTTGATTCTGCGCAATCTGAAGTAGAACTTCTTTGATTTCCTCAAGTTGATCTCTCCTACCAAAAAGCTCTTCTATTTTGTCCTCAATTAATGATTTCACAATACCATATATTTCCTTGTAAAGTTGTTCATCAATTCTTTTTTTATTATTTTTCCTTTGCATCGTTTAAATTTTAAGACTTCCATTACAAAATTTGAAATCTTAGATTTTTCCTGATTCCACAGGTCAATCTGATCAATCAGCTATGTGCAAAAGAGATTTCTCTATTTCTAATTAGATTAAAATACTTATGAAAAACGCAAAAAAAGAGTTTATACAGCTATTTGGTAAAAAATAAATTTTAAAATTTTTAAAGTTTATAATTTATCTTGTTCGATTGATAAACAGGTCTATAATTTTTAACTCTTAAATTATGCAACAGGAAGAAAAATGGAAGAGCAGGTATGAAAAATGGAAAAGTATAAAGGCAGTACTTCAAGATAAAGACTTTGAACGAATTAATGGTTCAACTTATATAAACAGACACGGATGGTTCAAAATAGCATCCTTCTTCAATCTTTCATTTGAGATAAAAGAAGCTGAAAGAAAAGAAACAAGCTTTGGAGGTAGAAATAAGATTATCTGGAGATATAGAGTAAGGGTTTCAAGTCCAGACAATCTATATTCAGAAGCAGAAGGAGTAGCTTCATCAGATGAGTTCACTGTAGAAAAAAGTGAAAATTTTCTCTCACATTTAGCTCAAATGAGAGCATTCACAAGAGCAATATCTTTCTTCACCGGTTCCGGTGAATTCTCATCCGAGGAAATTGATTCTGGTATGACGATAGATGAACCAAGGAGAATTCAGCAAACAGAAATTGATCAGGAAGTTGTTGAGAAGTGGGAGGAGAATGAAATAAAGCTACAGAAAGAAATGATAAATTACTCTGAAGCTGTATCCGAAGAAGAAAGCGAAGTAGAAGCAATCAAAGATGTAAAGCTTCCCCCCACAAAGAGAAGTGAAATTTTCAATCAGGTAAGAGAACTTATGACATCACTTGGTTTAAAGACTCCGGAAGAAAGGAAAAAGTATGCATCAGAAGTTCTCGGTAAGGATGTTGGAAGAGGTATGACACTCTCTGACACAGACCTTATAGCACTACTAAATAGACTCAAAAATGATGTTGCTAAAAAGAAAGTCGCATGATTTATGATAAAGTCTTTCCAAGAAATAAGAATAGAACTTTCGTCACGTAATGTAAGGAATATATATTTCTTTTCTGCATGCCCAAAGATATTATTTGATGAAATAATATACATACTAAAATCTCGCCTTGGAAGGAATACTAAAATACTAAACATATCCCAAAGAACATCAATCTTTTCTGAGTTTTTCAATTATGACTTCTTCTCGGGTAGAAAAATCCTAATATTGGATTGGGATCTATATTTCCCTTCAAAACAGCAGATAAAAGAAATCATTTCTACAATCTTGAAGTATAACGAAAAATCGGATCAAAAGAATACCAATTTCTTACTTTCAAGATCATATAACAAACAAATAGATAAAGATTTATACAAATATGTAAAGGATTCAGGGATGATATATTGGGTTAGCTGGAAAATACAAGATGTTCTCTCTGTAGTAAAATCCAAATTTCCAGATGTTAAATTCCTTGATGACTCAGAAAAGGTAATATCAGATATGGTTGAACGAAACTTCGGAGATATATTAGGAGCAATAAAGAAGGCTATTTTATATGCATATCCAAGAAGATATATTTCTGCTAAAGATATGTATTCTGTATTTGACCAGAACGAGAACGTAGATAGCTCGAGTTTAGATCTTCTAAGAACAATTCTCGGCGACCCTACAAGTTTCATTGATCTATTAGAAGATGATAAAGTGCAACAGATTTTGCCAAGATTGATTCAATTGATGCTTTCTATTGTAAAAATTAAAGCAGAATCAAAAACCAATGGATTCATAGATAAATTTAGGATTTCCCAAGAACTTAGGATGAAGAACTTAGACGATAAGACAATGAACTCTATCAAATCAATAGATGAATCTTTACTTTTAAAAAACTTACTCAATCTTGTCTACAAGAGTAGAATTGGTTCTTTCCAAAGTTCATTTTATATGTATGACTTTCTCAAGAGAATCTCAGCAAAAGAATAAAATTAAAAGCTTTGTTGGAAGGATCAAATCTATATAATAGGATATTTCTAAAAGATCTTCAATCTTATAATCAAATGAACACTATGATTTCAGTATTTCAGAAAAGAATTAAAAAACATCCAATGACAATCACTATAATCGAATCACATACGAATCTGGATTTTATTGAAAAATTTATTTCTCAATTCGCAACGAAAAGTTATTAATAAATCTGTAAATTTTTCATAGGATGCCCAATATGACAAAAAACTACATACCACCAGAAACTTTTATTACTTGGCCTGCTATATAATCGTTCTCTATTAGAAATTTCACAGCTGAAAAGATCTCATTTAGTTTTCCTGCTCTTTTCATGGGTATTTTATCAATAAGACTTTCAATGTATTTTTCATCTTTATCTTCAGGCGGAAGAGCTACTCCAATAGCTATGCAGTTCATAGTTAGATACGGGGCAAAGAACTTAGAAAATTCTTCCGTCACAAATTCAATTAAGTTTTTACCTATATGATATGGAAGAAAATCTCTACGAACAGATACAGCATCAGAAAACGCTACAACCTTTGAAAACTTATCTTGCCTTTTTGATTCAATCCATAATTCTTTTATAAGCATAAAATGAGATAAGAATTCAACCTTTATACTTCTTATTATATCATCCTCTGTGATTTTATCAGGTTCAATCTTTTTAAAACTACTTGCATTACATATGAGAATATCTATATATGGTATCACTCTGATAAGCTCCGATACAGACAAGGAAAAATCAGCTTTTATAAGTTCCACTTTTGATTTATTTTTTTCACAGATCTTCTTCAATTTCAAGGCATCCTCTTCGGATGAATTATAGTGTATGAACAAATTGGCTCCCATTTTTGAAAGCTCAACTGCTAAAAAAGCTCCAAGTCTTCTGGCTGCACCAGTTATCAATATATTCTTTCCTCTCAAATCCATATCAAACCTTTATAAGATTCACTATTGGACCGGGTTCAAGTTTTATTTCAACATAGTCTGTTTTTACAAGTTCTCCATCAAAGTTAATCCCTCCATATGCTCTTATCAAAGCTTCCTGAATCACATCGCTAAATGAATGAGGAGGTCTCTTTTCTCCTCTTGCATATGTTCTGAAATTCCGAAGAGCAGTCCATACATCTCCTGAATATACAAGGAAATAGAATCCTTCTTTATACTTTTCTGGCTCCGCAAAAGGTCTGAAGAATAAGGCAGGTTCTCTAAAAATTGAGCCTATTATAACATAATGCGATTTGTAAGGATAAGGTTTTCCTTCTATCTCAATATCGGCCTGAATCTGCCTTATTATTCTTTCTTCATCCTGACCAAACACAAATTTCGCTATAGAAGAATATATAGTTTGTAATATTGATCTTTTTGAAGATATTCTGGATTCTATAACTCTTTTGGATATTAGATAAGGAACCCCGAGAAAAAAAGAGAAACATATCTTCTCTCCTAATTCTGGTTTTATAAAACTTATCTTTATTGTATTGAATTTTCTTATGTTGTCTCTCGGTATAACTGGAAGTTTCCCGATTGAAGATAACTTCTCGTAAAATCTTATCATTATGTCGTCAAGGTCCCCTTTAAGTGGGATCTTTTCAGCCACAGCATTAAGTGTTCCCGCTTTCCCTACAAGAATAGGTATCTCAATCTCCTTTTTCTTTCCCGTCTTTTCCCAAAGAAGATTCATAGCAGCATTCAAAGTTCCATCTCCCCCAACAAAACTCCACACGTCAACTTTATCTATATTTTTGGACAAAATGTCCTCAAGCTGATCAATTCTCTCTGTTTCCTCAAATACATAAGCATATTCTTTGAGAATAGCCCTTATCCTTGAAGCTATACCCTTAGCATTCCTCCTGGCATTTATATTACAAACTACTCCAACTTTCATAGAGACAGAAAAATAATAGATATATTTTTGAAATCAATCATAGTATTTCACTGAATTCTTACAAAAATTTCTATAGAAGATTTTTATTTACGAATATGAGATGCATTATAGTCGGTTCAGCCTTTTTTTAAAGGAATTACGTAGAAGATTTTTTAAACCCTCTTTGAATATGGAATATAATAACCAAAAGTCATATAACATCATGGAGTTTTTCTATTGAGTACAGATCCTGTAGAGAATAAACATCAAGCCTATATTCATCTCCTCCAAGTTCATCCTTTATCTTTTTTATTGACTCCACAGCGAACCTTGCTGCCTCTATGGTTGTAAAATAACATATCCCAGAAAATAGAGCGGCTTTTCTTATATAACCGGAATCAGCTATAGCTTTTCTATCAAAATCAAAGGTATTCACAAGAAGATTTATTCTCCCACTCTCTATAGCATCAACTATATTCTGTTCACCCTCACCAAGCTTCCTAACAAGTATGCAGTCTATACCTTTGCTTTTAAAATATTTGTAAGTTCCAGAAGTAGCAAATATCTTGAAACCAAGTTTTTCAAGCTCTGAAGCTATTTTTACAGCTTCATCTTTATCTTTATCTCTCACCGTAAAAAGAGCATTCCCAGATAGTGGTATCTTATTCCCAGCAGCAAGCTGAGCCTTGTAAAAAGCAAGATAAGGAGAAAAATCTATTCCCATAACCTCTCCTGTTGAACGCATCTCTGGACCTAAAATAGGATCGTACCTGAGTTTCAAAAATGGCAAAACAACTTCTTTGACGGAAAAAAATTTAGACTCCATATAACCTCGTATTCCTATCTGACTCAATGTGTATCCGCACATAACTTTTGTCGCAATTTTTGAAATAGGAATTCCTATGGATTTCGAGACAAACGGAACAGTCCTTGAGGCCCTTGGATTTGCTTCAAGAACATAAACAGCCCCGTCATATACTATAAGCTGAAAATTTGCAATTCCCTTGATACCGAGCCATCTTGATATCGTATAAACTATATCTATCAGATCTCCCTTTATTCTTTTTGGAATATCAAATGGCGGCATTATGTTTGCCGAATCACCAGAATGTATTCCTGCTGGTTCAATATGTCTCAATATTCCCCCCAAAAGTATATCCTTTCCATCACAAACAAGATCTATATCAATTTCTAACGCTCCCTCCATAAACTTATCAATAAGTATTGGTTGATTTGGAGAAGCCTCAATCGCAGATAGTATATAAAATTCAAGCTCTGACTCATTGCTGACTATAGCCATCGCCCTACCCCCGAGAACAAAAGAAGGCCTTACCAAAACAGGATAACCTATCTTTCTTGCTTTCTCCCTTGCCTCAGCTAACGAAAAAGCTATATCAGATGGAGGTTGATTTATACCCAATTCATCCAGAAGATTCCTGAATTTCTCTCTATCCTCAGCTATTTCTATAGACTCAGGAGAGGTTCCGGCAATTTCAAAGCCCTCCTTTTCTATCAATTTCGCCATGTTCAATGGAGTCTGACCACCAAAACTCACAAAAACCAAATCAGGTTTCTCGTGATGGAGTATATCAATAACCCTTTCTGCAGATATAGGTTCAAAATAAAGTCTATCTGAAACATCATAATCAGTTGAAACTGTTTCTGGGTTGGAATTTATCATTATCGTAAAGTATCCAAGTTCCCTTAAAACTTCTACCGCATGAACAGAAGAGTAATCAAATTCAATGCCTTGTCCTATTCTGTTTGGTCCTGCACCAATTATCAAACCTTTCTCCTTACCAGATACAAGGTAAGCTTCATTTTCAAAATCATAACAAGAATAATAATATGGAGTGTATGCCTCAAACTCTCCAGCGCATGTATCAACACATTTGAACACTGGAACTATCCCCTTACTATATCTTAATTTCCTCACATCATCCTCAGATAAACCTATAATATAGGCGATATACTTGTCTGAAAATCCATTCCTCTTTGCTTCCCTCAATATTTCCTCAGTTAATTCTTTTCCCTTTGTCTCCTCCAGAGTTTTTTCAATTTCAACTATCTTTTTGATCTGATTTATAAACCACGGATCTATTTTTGATTTTTCAGATATGTAATGAATACTCTCTCCTCTTCTAAGTAGTTCAAATAAGGCGAAGATACGCAAAGGGTGGGGCTTGAGATATTTTTCTAAATCCCTCCGTGAAATATCTTTCAACTTCTCTGGGAAAGAAAATTTTTTTTCAAGAGATTCTATCGCCTTGAGAAGAGCTTCTCTGAAATTCCTACCAATAGCCATAACCTCACCTATTGATTTCATCTGCGTCCCGAGAAAAGGATCAACTTCTGGGAACTTCTCAAAGTCAAATCTTGGAATCTTAACAACAACATAATCTATAGAGGGTTCAAAAGAAGCTGGTGTCTTTTGAGTTATGAAATTTGGTATCTCATCAAGTGTGTATCCAACGGCAAGAAGAGCAGCTATTTTAGCTATAGGAAAACCTGTTGCCTTTGAGACCAATGCAGAACTTCTTGAAACACGCGGGTTCATCTCTATCACCACCATTCTACCATTTTTCGGATTCACGGCAAACTGTATGTTGGAACCGCCTGTATCGACACCTATCTCAATCATTATCCTTTTTGCAGCATCTCTCATAGCTTGATATTCCTTATCTGTCAGAGTTTGAGCAGGAGCAACAGTGATAGAATCACCTGTATGAACTCCCATAGGGTCTAAGTTTTCAACAGCGCACACAACAGAAAAGTTATCATTCTTATCTCTCATCACCTCAAGTTCATACTCTTTCCATCCATCAAGATATTCTTCAACTATTGCAGATCCCTTTGGACTCATCCTGATCGCAAATTCAATCTTCTCATAAAATTCGTTCTCAGTCCAAGCTATACTTCCTCCCGTTCCTCCCAATGTAAATGATGGTCTTATGACACATGGAACTCCAATTTTCTCCAGAGCATTCTTTATATTCTCACGAGAATCCACAAAAAAAGATTTTGGTACCTCAAGACCGATTCGTTCCATAGCTTTTCTAAACTCATCTCTATCTTCAGCTTTCTTTATAGTCTCATATCTTGCACCTATAAGCTCTACAGAATACTTTTGAAGTATCCCTGCTTCATACAGTTCAGCAGATATGTTCAGAGCCGTCTGCCCACCTAAGGTTGAAAGCAGAGCATCAGGTCTTTCCTTCCTAATCACTTTCTCAACAAACTCAGATGTCAGAGGTTCTATGTAAGTCTTATCTGCTAAATCAGGATCTGTCATTATAGTCGCTGGATTTGAATTGACAACTATAATTTTGTATCCTTCTTTTTTCAATGCCTTTATGGCTTGAGTTCCAGAATAATCAAACTCTGCAGCTTGACCTATAACTATGGGACCCGAGCCTATTATAAGTATCGTTTTTATATCTCTTCTCTTTGGCACTTTCTATTTTTTTAAACAATCTATCATGCAATATCATATTTTTTTGTTTGTTTGACCCTTTATTTATCTTCAAATCTCACAAATCTATTATGATTAAATTCTGCAATGCATCCTTTTACCCCCCATAAATTTTTTCGTTCTTCTGATGTAAGATGATCTCAATTTATTTTAAAATAAACTTCACTGAGTTCTATCAAGAAATGAGTTTTGTTTAGCAGACAAAGGTGTATTGTTTTTGTTAATTAAAATCTACATACAGAAAATTGATTCCGCAAATATCAAATATGAGAAAAATTCAGAAGGGATATTGCAATAAATTCAGTTATTCTATTTCTTTTCCGGAAAGACCCAAGATAGCCCTAGCGACTATAGTCCTTTGAACTTCCGATGTTCCACCACCTATAGTTATAAGTCTAACATCTCTATATCCTTTTTCTATCTTTGCTTCCTTCATATATCCAAGACCACCCAAAATTTGTATAGCTTCATATATGTGTTGAACTATACTATCTCCCCAAAACAGCTTAAAGGAAGATGCTTCAACAAATGGTAGTTCTCCTCTATCTATGTGCCAGGCTATTCTGTAAAGGTATGAACGAGCAACCTCAAGAGATACCTTCATATCAACTATTTTTTTCTGTATAGCCTGAAAGTAAGATATAGGTTTTCCAAAGGCTTCTCTACTGTTTGCATAATTCATAAGAGCTTTTATCACTGTCTCAAGAGAACCAACAGATGGTGAAAGCATAACAGACCTCTCCCACCCAAATATTGTTCTCACAACTTGAATAAAACCCATATTGACTTGGCCCAAAACATTTTCTTCTGGAACTTCACAATCTTCAAAAACAATTTCACCTGTAGGGGATAAACGATTCCCCATCTTTTTAAGTTTTCTTGAAACAGAAAATCCCTTAAAATTTCTCTCAACCAGGAAAGCTGTTATACCAGCAGAACCAAGAGATTTATCTGTGCTAGCGAGGACTAAAAATAGATCTCCTATGGGAGCATTAGTTATATATAATTTTGAACCATTCAGTATCCATCTATCTCCCTTTTTAACAGCGGTTGTTTTCAGGTGTATTGAATCAGAACCACCGTGAGGCTCAGTTATAGCAAAGCAACCTATAAACTCACCTGTTGAAAGTTTAGTCAGGTATCTTCTTTTTTGTTCATCTGTTCCGTACGTCATTATTGGAACACCACAGAGTATTGTGTGTGCAGAAAGAGACATAACCATTCCGCCATCAACTCCAGCCAATCCAAGAGCTTCCCAGGCTACAGTAGTAGCTAAAGCAGAAGCCCCCTGACCTCCATATTCCTGAGGGAAAGGAAAACCTAAAAAACCAAATTCCCTAAATTTTTCCCAAATAGGCCAAGCAAACTCTTCTTTTTCATCTAATTCAAGCTGAATTTTCTCCTGAATTGGAATTATATTCTCAGATGCAAACTTAAAAACAGAATCTCTAAGCTGAATAAGTTCAGAATCAAGCGAAAAGTCAATCATATCGTTATAATTTTCCATTCTCAAATTATCGTGAAACATTTATCAGAAAAATTGACCAATTGTTCAAAGTATCCCATACTTTAGAAAATCATGAAATATTTTTTGATATAAATAAAAAAACCAAGTCAAATTGCAACCTCCATAGAATGCAATTGATATAATATAGCCAGAAATAATCAAAATCATAATAAGCTTTGAATCCAAATAATATTGAACTTTGCTAAAGTATAGTTTTTCAATTGGAAAACACATAAAATTATTGAAGTATATGGAGAAAGTTGATGTGCTTTTAGTTTCTCCTCCGCGCCTTATGTGGCCCTACATAAATGCATATGATAATTTCATGGTTCCCCAGAATTTACCGTGCCTTGCAGCATACCTTCGGGAACACAGAATAAAAGTAATGATAATAGATTGCATGCCACTAAAAATGGGATGGAAAACACTTATAAAAAATATAGAAAATATAAAACCTAAAATAGTCGCAGCTGGAGAGAACCATGCACTTTTCTCAGGAGAAGTGATAAAGTTATTCAAATATGTAAAATCAATATCAAAAGAAATAAAAACAGTCGCGGGAGGAACTCATTTTTCTTTTCTCGCAGAAGACTATATTAGAGCTTATCCGGAAATAGATTTTATAGTCTATGGAGAGGGAGAAGAAACATTTCTAGAACTCTGTCTTGCAGTTATGAATGGAGGAAAATTTGAGAATATAAAAGGAATAGTTTTTCGTAGAGAAGATGGCAGTCCGCAAAGAAATCCTCCACGCCCTCTCATTGCAAACTTAGATAACTTACCGATCCCTGCATATGATCTTCTACCTATGGAAAAATATGGGAAATCAGAATATCTTTTCGCTTCTCACGGATCAACAATTCATCACTCAAGGGGATGCACCTCTTCGTGCAAATTCTGTGGTTTCTGGATACAAATGGCTGACATGAAAATACAGAATGGAGAAATCATGCTCAGACCAAAATGGAGAACTAAAAGTCCAGAAAGAACTTTTGAGGAAGTCAATTACCTTGTTAAGAAGTTTGGTAGGCATTTTTTAGTTTGGGTCGATGACACATTTAATGTTGATCCAAATTGGTCAGATAGATTCGCTGAAATAATGCTAAAATCTGGAATTAAGACAAGATGGTACTGCTTTATGAGAGCTGATTACATTATGAGAGATGAAAAGAACGGCGTTATGGAAAAGCTTGTTAAAGCAGGTCTCACACACATAAGCATAGGAGCAGAAAGACCAATTAACCAAGATTTCAAAAAGCTGAACAAGGGATTTTATCAGACAGAACTTCTTGAGAACTGTATCAAAACTATAAGAAGAAAATATCCCCATGTATTTGTTCAGATGACATTCATAACGGGGCTGAGAGATGATAAAAAAGAAGACTTCTATGAAATACTTAAATTTGCGAAAAAACTCTCCCCAGACTATGCAGGTTTCCATCCACTAATGCCAATACCCGGAACAGAAATGTGGAAAGAAGCCAAAAAAAATAACTGGATTGAGATAGAAGATTTCAACCTGTATGACCTTAACACAGCAGTAATATCCAGTGAGTACCTATCAAGAGAGGAAATAGAAGAACTTACATTTGAAATAACCAAAAAATTCATAAGCATACCGTGGTTTATAAAGGGAATACTCGGAGGTCCATATAGAAGAAGAATGTACATATGGTGGTTAATAGTATCTTTGAAGATAACCTTACATTCAATCTTTAACTTGAAGCTTCCATTTAATGAATACCACAATTTGATATATCCAAAATGGTATAATGACTGAAAATTGCTTTGTTGCACTCATCAAAAATTATCCCTTGAAGTTCTCAAGAATGAATGCACAAAACAAAAAGAGATAAACTGAATTTTGCCTTATGCGCAGAACCCACTCACCTAAAACACACCTATGATCGCTTCTTTCATCTTGAAAACCCAAAAAACATAGGATCTTATAAATTCTGAAATCCAAAAAGCTTTAAAAGTCCCAGATTACTTTCCAATAAAATCTCAATATGTACGTTCGCAACAAAGCAAAATGGAACCAAAAATAGCATAATTCAATGATTCAATCTAATCCATAAGGAAAGGATTAGGGATTCCAGAAAACTTGTAAAGCTCTGGAAAGCACTATAGTAATCCAAAAATTCACTGCGGACAGAGAAATAAATTCTTTGTATTGATAAGACTGCAGAAAACATCAAAATCTTTTTTGAAGTATCCTATCTTGGTTTCTGAATAATTCCAGTAGTTCCAAGTATGTTCTCACTCATCGGTTCAACAAAGAGCCTGAATCTCTTTTCTGTATTTCCATATTTTATAGCTCCTGATATTTGAATGAACTGCACAGGTCCATTTTGTGGATTCCACCTTTCATGCCATGTTCCATTAGCAAACAATTTGACGTCAAACTCTCTAACACCATCTAAAATCTTCAATGGATACCCTCCCTGAAATAAATCTTCTCCGAGCGATTTATCAATTCTCTTTATCATATCAGCAGTATCTTCCTTTGAATCCTTCGGAACTTCAAAAGAGTATTCAATCTCCTGATGTAGCCCAGAATGAAGAGTTGTAAAAATCAACCTATCATATGGTCTTCCGAAAAAACCCATTTCCTCAAGGTATATACCGCAATTATTTGGGCAGAAATAAACTGATTCAAGCTCCCTTTTGATCTGATATGTTATATAAAGCAATGTAGCTTCCCTATCTACACCCTTCTGTATAGATTCTCCAGAACGGATAATACCTAAAACTATTCCAAAGAGAACAGTTATAGAAAAAGAAATAATTACAATAGAAACAAGTAGCTCTATTAGAGTAAAACCTTTTGCTCTCATCAATAAATAAAATTTCACTTACATTAATTTTCATTGAAACAATTCTGAAATGTTGCAAGTTTTATTATATTGAAATCTGTTCGTAAAAGTGTCATAAATCAAAATTCTCAAGAGTCTGAAAAAATAAAATATAAGGATATAGAGAATTTTCCCGGAGGACTACGAAACAAATACCCACAAGAGAAGAACAGCAATTGAAGTAAATGTTACAATAACACCTACTCTTGCATAATCCCAAAAGGTTATTTTTATGTCAAATATTTTAGATTGTTCTATAACTATAAGGTTTGCTATACTACCTATAGTCAGAAGATTTCCTGCAAATGTGCTTGAAACAGCAAGTATATAGTAGTTCTCAATATTTCCCTTTGGGATCATGTTTATTATCAACATCACAGCAGGGACATTACTGAATATATTGCTAAGAATGACAGATACCAACGAAAGATGAAAAGGATTACTCCCTATATCTAATCCATATTTTTGCATCTGGTAAATCATCTGATTTGGGAAATCATACTTTGAAATAGCTCCTATAATTATAAACAGGCATATAAACATAATTATCAATGACCAATCAACCAATTCAAGTAATCTTCTTGTACTTATATACCTACTGAGCATAAGCAAAGACGCAGATGTAGTGGCTGTAATTTCTCTTGGTATGGGTGTAAAGAAAAACAAAACCGTAATCAGAACAAATATCAAACCCTTCAGTGAATGATGCTTATTGAATTCGTTCCATGTTTGCTCAACAGTGAAATCAACAGATATAAACCACTTTTTACTGAAAAGCAAGAGTATGATTAAATATGCTATCCAAAAAGATATAAAAGACGGCGGGAAACACCAGATGAAAAATTCAAGGAAATCAAGTTTAGCAAACTGGCCAATGAGCATATTCTGTGGATTCCCTACTATAGTAGCAGCGGAACCGATATTACTTGATATTGCAAGTCCTAAAAGAAAAGGTAAAGGATTTAATCCCCCCTTCAAAGTTGAATAGGCAACAACTGGCGTGAATGCAAGACAGACGATATCATTAGCCAGAAAGGCGGACATTATTGCCGAAGTAGCCATCAAATTCAGAAGGAGAATCCCAGGAGAGGATATCTTCCGAATTATCAGAAGAGATATCTTCGTGTAAAATCCACCTATCCGTAGCTGAGCGGAAATTACCATAAGACCATAAAGTAAAAGTATAGTTGATATATCTATATACTTTATTGCTTCTTCGGGTGAAAGTATTCCAAAGAGAATCGTCGCAGAAGCTCCTATAAGAGCGATACCAGACCTATCTATAAGAAGCCCAGGAATAGAACCAAAAGCCAGACCAATGTAAGTCAAAACGAATATAAACAAAGCCAATTTTTCCATATTCTATCCTATTTTCATTATGTCTGTTTTACGGATTTGAATATCTAATTTTTATACTTTGTGTTCCATCAATTTCTATAAATAGATCTTATACAGATCAAGCTTTTCTTCTACTAAGGAAAGATTCAACGCATATATAACTTAAAGCTGAAGCTGTCAGAAGTGGAGGTGATATAGCGGAATCTGGCATAACGCTTGTATCACTTATAAAAAGAGAATTCTCACCAAAAACCCTTCCAGATGAATCAACAATACCAAGTTCCGAAGAGAAGCTCATAGGACACCCACCTGTCTGAAATATAGAAATCATCTCAATTTGCTTTGGCTTTATATTCTCTATATCTAAATTCTCAAGTGAATCTATATTGGAAATCGTTGGGATAAACCTTATCGGCAAAATTATTTCTTTTGCTCCAAGAGATAAAAGAGCAATGGATAATTCTTTAACCGCAAAAATGAACCTTGAAATATCTTCTCCCGTTGGATAAAACCTCGGAAAAACACCAAATGGAGTTCTTATAAACTCCGATCTTCCAGATTCGTTAAACCAGAATATAAAAGTTCTAGCAAAAGGATAAGTTTTAGAACGTTTCACAAGATCAGATTTAGCACTATCCGGTATAAAAGATGTAAATATCCCCGGAGAAAATTTCAATTCCTTACAGAATATATTTTCAAATTCAATGTAATAAGGATAATTCCTGGATTCCTGAACAGAGTTAAAGTAAGCTATTATCATTCCAGATGGATGAACTTTGAGTTTTTTACCAAGTGCTTTCTCTTTGAATCCAGAATTTGAAAGTATCTTGAAATTTCCAAAGGGACCGGCACATAAGAAAACAGCTTTAGATTCAACTATAAATCTTCCCTTTGGATTTCCAAAATCATCCCTTATAGTTCCTTCACAGAACCATTTTTTACTACTTCTTGCTATCCTTTCAACATCAAATCCAAGATAGATGTTTGCTCCAAAATGAACTGCATACTTCAGTATTTTCTCAGCAGAAAAAACTTTCTCACCAAAAAGAATATTAGATTTATCACCCTCAAGCTTTACGAAGTTCTTTAGTTCCGCATTCAAAGCATTGGCTAAATTAACCAAGAACTCAGGCGAAGGGCTACCATTTTTACCATTTGACCTTGAATTTATCAATTTCAACGCCTCTTCTGTCGCATAATCAAGGAAAATATCTTTTGTATTTATTCCGTGAAATTTTCTCCATATCTCTTTTGCTTCATCTCTTATTCTCTCAAAAATTGAGAAATATATGTTCGTAGATCCTCCAACTCCACGACTTAAAACCATGTTTGTTATTCCAGGAGAAAGGACTGGTAAAATTCCGCCAAATGTTGTTCCTTTGCATAAATATGTAGAAACATCACCCGCATCAATAAAATAACCTTTTTCAAGAACGGAAACAGATATGTCTTCTCTTGAGAGTCTTTCTGCTATGAGAGCAGCAGTTATACCAGATCCAATTATTGCCACGTCTGAAACAACTCTTATATCACCTCTTATGTATTTACCAAATTTTATTCTCTCCATATCCCATTCTACCCTAACAAACCCGAGCTTTTTCTCCTTTTCTATAAGATCAGACATATCTAATCTCGGGATATCATCGGAGGGTTCTATGGAAAAACCAACCTTTTCATTCCCAAAAGCATCCCAGAATCCAAGCAGAGCCAAAAATCTCAAAATCTTGAAAACAACATAAGGAATTTTATTTGTTGAAGTTGAAAGCCTCGTTATAACTCTATGGGATTTCTGATCATCCAAAGAGAGAAAATCGCCTCCTTCATACATGACAGACAAAAAGTCAAGAGCGTAAAGACACCACTGAATAACTTTTCTTGCATCGCTATCAATGATACTTATGAACTCATTCAGCTTCATCTCCTGTTTCTCTGTTATATCAATCTCCTCATCTTTTCTTGGAAAATCAAAAGGGAAGACATATCTTGCAAATTTTCTGATTTTAGCTATATCTTTTTCTGTCATCTACTTAAATTTTAAGAATTAACGAGCTTATAAAAAAGCCCGATCTTTTCTAAGTCCGATATACAAGAAATGAATGAGAGAACCTTTCCTCTCTCCTTAAAATATGACGGAGGTGAATACTGACTATAAAGAGCAATAAAGGAACTTTCTTTTGCGGTAAAGAGATCAATTTCGGTGTCCCCCACAACAAAGATCTCATTTTTATTCAAGTTGAGCTTTTCAGAGATAAAATCAATAGTTCTCGGATCTGGTTTTTTGATAATTTTTCCATCCTCCACAATATCTCCCTCTCCGATTACCATATCTACATTTAATTTGAAATTTTCAACTAATCTTTTCAAAAAGTAATCTCTCTTGTTTGAAAGAATCACAACTTTGTAGCCAAGATTCTTCAGATGATCTATTGTCCTTTTAGCTCCCGGAGCAATATATGTTTTCTTTAAGAAAACCTTTTTATATCTTTGCCTAAATATACTGACAGATTCCCGAATTAAGTCCTCATCCTCATTTCCCAAAACTTTTCTAAAACATTCTTCAAGAGGTAGGCCTACAAGCTTCACAAGTGATTCTTTATCTGGAATCTTTTTCTTTATTTTTTTGAAGGTGAAGGTAAATGCGTCAAGTATCCCATCGTATGACCAACCCAGAGTCCCATCAAAGTCTATCACAAAGCATCTTGGCTTGAGTTGAAATACTGAAATGATATCGTAAAAGTTCTCAAAAGGGAAGAAACTTATCCCTTTCATATAACATATATCTTCAAGTTTTGATTTAGCAAAAACTATATCAGCTTCCTCAACAGCACACCTATCTGATATTCCATTTCCTATAAAAACTTTGAAATTTTTTCCTCCCATCTTTCTCAAAATCTTGAGCTTACATGTGGCACAGAGCTCACAAAAATCAGGACTATTTGGAAACTCAAAATGAAATCTGCCATTATAATCCAAAAGCTCTGAAGCAAAAATTTTTATGTTATATCCATTCAAAATCTCCCTTATATAAAACCCAAATCCATCCGAAACCACAAAAAAGCCAAAATTATTAGAATTGATGAATTTAAAAAAATCTATGAATCCATCTTGGATTTCAGCAACATCTCTTGCAAATTTTTTCATCTCATCAAGCGAAGCATTTATATATTTTGCTACAGATGAATAAGCTGATTTGGAACCAATGTTACCCTTTAAAATTGTTCTCTCCTGATTATCCCATTGTGCAAATTTTCTTAAGATTGCTACAGATATGTCGTTTTTAGTTATAGTCCCATCAAAATCACAAAAAATTTTTATATCCATTCCGAATGAATTATAATAAAAATAATCTCATCTACATCTATAGTGAATATATTTTATTAATTGAAAAAGAAGCACAGAGATAAACTTTATTAATTTATTTGGAAAAATAGTGTTATTTATTCATCTCAAATTATCAACAAATTAACAAAGAGATTTACAAAGAACAGTGTGCGATAAAAAATTCGCTTCTCCCGTAAATTTTTCACAAACACTAATTTTGTAAAATAGTTAAATCCTGTAGTGAATTTATGTTGCAAGATTAAAATTTTCTACTGAGTAATTATTTTTGGAAAGAAATTCAGTAAGAATTAGAATCTAAAGCAGGGCAATAACTTCTCTTTTACAAGAAAATGCACAATCCAGCCAGAAGTAATAATTTAAATATAGAGCTTTCCGTGGCGAGATTAAAAAATAACAAAACAAGAAAACTTAATAAACATGAACAGGTTAAACATAGATAAATCTTTATACTGGATAAACTTACTTTTTATGTTATATCTATTTGTTCAATTTGAATTGAAATTAATAGATGAATTACAAGTAATATGCTCTGAACCACTAATATCGGGAGATATAAGAGTTAATGCTCCAACTCAAATATTGTTCGGAAGCGAAAAATTTGGGATAGATATTTACATCTTCCCAATTTTGTCCCTATACATAATGGGGAAAAGATTTACTCTGCAGGAGAATGATTATTCAATAGGTTATATCCCTTCCATAATACTCAAGATATCTTGGAATATATGTGAGGACATAAAATGCAATAGGATAGCCTCTTTGATTATTTCAGTAATCT
The DNA here is from genome assembly GCA_964601505.1 of uncultured bacterium. Lineage (GTDB taxonomy): Bacteria > Calescibacteriota > Calescibacteriia > Calescibacteriales > Calescibacteriaceae > DRWZ01. The sequence continues at coordinate 17,430 of CAZRNR010000018.1, forward strand.
ACCTTGTATTAATATCGTCAGCTCTTGTAAAGATTTATGGATTCTCATCAGCAATACTAGGAACTTGGTACGCCATATTGTTTATGAGTTATGGAATGCAACCTGCAAATTCAGAAATGATTTTTCCAAATATGTGTATCCTGGCATCCACATTGACATTCGTTAAACTGCATTCATATTACAAAACAGGACAGAAAAAATATCTTGTTCATGCTTTAATATCTTCCATTTTCTCATTAAATTTTCATACATTATGGGGAATAATAATCAACATGTGCACTTTCGCTGGATTTCTGAGTCGGAAAATTCTCATGGCTTTTAAAACAATAGGATTTAAGGAGATCTTAAAATTTCTGTTAGTATTCTTGATACTAACCTTCCCTATGTTAATTTATCTTTTCATCCCCTCTGAGATTAAATGGAAAACAACATCTTATCAAATAAGTTTGGACATATCTATGAACCTAAATAATATATATCAACACATTAAGTTCTTCTCAGGAAAACATTTCATTAATTCAATTTCTTTTTTCTTAATTCCAAGTATAATTCTTATATTTTCCCGGAACTTCAGAAAAACTATAGAGTATAGAGCTCCAGTTTTATCATCGATATTACTTTTCATTTCAATCTTTACAATTCTCAGCTTGTTGGAATCAAAAAAACTATCTACAACAGACATTTTTCTAAGATCTGTTAAATACGTTAATTTCTATACTCCTTTTGTGATATCAACAATCGTATCATATTCATTAATATTTCTCAAGAAAAGAAACATTCCCTATCTGCTAAAACTAGCCACAAGATTATCAATAGTAGTATTAATGAATTTATCAATTTATAAACTTTTGGTCGGAAATAATCAACACAATCATAAACCGGAAAGAAATATGACAAAATCTAACAATTTCTTAACAGATAACATTAGAGATCTGATCGGAGAGTCCTTAATCTCCCTTGAATCACAAAGAGAACTCACAGATTACCTTTTGAAAAAGAATATATACATTCCATATGCTATAGTCCCTGTAATATCTGCTGGTGGATTTATTGATATACTTTCTAAAGATAAAATCAAAGCAATTTATTTACCATGCATCGATGAGATAAACGACACGAAAATAATAAGCATATCAAATTTGATATCGCTCTATATGAAAAATATTATCCGAAAATATAGGAAATATTTGAACTCCACGGGAGATAAATTTCTGATTGTTGATCATTCATGTAAAGATACTTTAAATATAAGAAAACATTCTATGAATCTAATACATGAGATAAAAGATAGAAAGACAGGGGAAACAGTATATTACATTTATGAGCTAACGATTCAAGATCACACCAACGAATCCAAATTTCCTAAATCTCAATGACAAAAATTCTATTTTTTATACAAAATAACTTATCAGCCAAACAATTTAGAGAATATATATGATACTATCTTATAAATTTTATCCTTTTTAATACCTCATAAAGTATGATCATTTAATGTAAATCTGAAATAAAGGCAATATTACAAAGTAATAGAAAAATCTAGTACAAAAATCTCAATTATATAAATTAATAATAATTAAAAAATACATTAAAGCACATAAAAATCATTGCCTCTTTTAGCTATGATTTTCATATAGGATTTTTGATCCAAATTTTTCAAATTCGCAGTACTCTTTAATATATCCATAACCCCATCAAGATGATTTAACTTTCTGAAATACTCCCAACGCATTGATTTTAATATCTTCACAAAACTATTGTAATGCTCAACAGTCTTTATTTTATTTTTCAGGAGGAAAAAAATGAGCTTCCTTCGGACAAAACTCACTTCATTGCTTTCAATCATAGGAAAATAAAAGAAAAACCTCTTCTGCATCTTATAAGGTTTTTTCAACTCAATTGGCTTTGGAAAAACAATGATCTTTTTCCTTCTAATGTCAAGTATGAATGTATCATCTGTTATGAATTTGAACCCTTTTTGATGTAGAATTTTACAAGCTGTAGATTTACCAAACCCACTTTTTCCCAAAAATATGTATATTTTATTTGAATCGTAAACAGCAGAAGCATGAATAAAAGCAAGATTATCTGATTTCATCTTCTTTTTTATTATGTAGCTTATGGCCTGTTTATAAGCTCTCCGGAAATCCAGGAAAGAATCTCCTGAAAGATTTACAACTTTACCGGAGAAATTCCCAGAGGATGGGAAACCAGAAAATAACTTTTTGGCTGAATTATACCACTTCAAACCTTTATCAAAAAATCTAATTGAAACATAAACATCTAAAAAATTAAAATGGATAAATTTCTCTTTCATACAATATCTTCAATAAAATCTCTTTAAAAAATAGAAATGATAGGAATTACATTTTTTCAGGAGCTTCTACACCAAGAATATCAAGGCAAATTCTTATAGCTCTTTGAACAACTTCACAAGTATAAAGCCTTGAAAATCTCACATCCTTTTCTTGAACTAGTATCCTTTGAGACTGATAATAAGAATGGAATTCCTTCGCAAGAGACATCAAAAAAGAAGTTATCACTGCAGGCTCATACATCTTTGCAGAAGTATAAATGACATCATATAAAACTGCAGAAAGAGCAAGCAATCTTCTTTCTTTTTCCTCAAATATGAATCTCCCCATATCATATTTCCATTCATTATATCCATCATAAAAGCCCTTGGATCGAGCTTCCCTAAAAAGAGAAGAAGTTCTTGCGTGGGCATATTGAACATAATAAACTGGGTTTTCCATATTTTTCTTCTTTGCCAAATCAACATCAAAATCAAGATGTGAGTCAGCCGTTCTAGTTAGGTAAATAAATTTTGCAGAATCAACACCAACCTCATCTATAAGTTCCTGAAGCGTTATAAATGTCCCCTCTCTTTTGGACATCTGGACTGGCTTACCATCTCTTATTAAATTGACCATTTGAACAAGCTTAACAACAAACTTGTTTTTAAAACCGAAGATTTTAAGAGCTGCCATTATCCGGTTTATATATCCATGATGGTCTGCTCCCCAAACTTGCACAAGCTCATCAAAGTTTCTCTCCACTTTATAAAGGTGATAGGCACAATCATTCCCAAAATAAGTTGGCTTTCCATCTGACTTCACAATGACCCTATCTTTATCATCTCCAAACAAAGTTGTTCTAAGAAAATAAGCATCTCCTTCCCGATAGATATAATCTTTTAGAAGCTCAAGAGCCTTTTTAGAATATTTAGATGCTATCTCTCTTTCGGAAACCCATGAATCAAAATTTAATCTAAAGTTTTTAAGAGTTTTTCTTATATCCTCAATAATGATCTGGCTCGCCGCAAAACCAATCGATGCAGGATCCTGGTTAGGATCAAATTTAATCCTCTCTCTTAAAGATTCGGTGTATTTTCCTTTGTATTCCTCAGATTTTCCAATAAGTGCTAATCCAAGTTTTTCTATTTGCTCTCCCGCATCGTTTATATAAAATTCATTTACAACCTCGGCCCCACAGAACTTAAGAATCTTTGAAATTGCTCCTCCAACAGCAGCAATCCTCCCATGTCCTATATGAAGAGGTCCGGTAGGATTTGCTGAAACAAACTCGCACAAAACTTTTTTACCGCGTAGAAAGTCAAGCTCATTCAAATTCACAAATCTAATAGACTTACTGACAGGAATTTTAAAGTTTATAAAACCATTTACAGCCTGAGCTCCGAAATCCTTAAGCTCACATGAAAGCTCTTCAGCTAGGACATTTGGAGAAGTTTTAAGGGAACTTGCTAACTTGAAAGCTACATCTGTGAAGAGTTCCCCATATTCAAGATTCTTTGGAATCTCTGGAACCGGAACTATAACCCTGACTTTGAATCTGTCTGTCAGAAGATTCTGTATCACTTCTTTTATAGTTTCTCCTAATGTCTTCACAACTGTTCAGATAATCAGCTTTAATCCGATTTCAATGAGTTTTTGTTTTTCACAAACTTTTTAGAGAAATTTTGATTTTCAACTAGGTCTTTACTCCAACTTTTCTTAAACGCCTTGCTTTCTTTTTCTGTTCACTCGGCTGGAATACATCACAGTTCAACCTTATAGTTTCAGGCATTATAACCATCTGCAACTTATCACACCAAAAGCTTTCTCCCTCATCCTCAAAATATCTACAAAATATGCAAGATGGAAAAGAAGGAGAGATACCATTTTTAACAAGCTTCTCAATCAGAGAAAGCATAGCTCGGAGTATCGATCTTCTTTCCTTTTCATCAAATTCTACTCTTATAAGGTCAGCTAGCAGGTTAGCAAAAGAAGATATCTTTTCCGCTATTTCAAAACCCTTGGGAGTCAAAGAAAGTATATGCGAACGTCTTTCGCTTTCATCGATTCTCTTTTCCAACAATCCTTTATCTATGATTATGTTTATAGCTCTTGAGACAGTAGGTTTTGATATACCAAATTCCTCAGATATAATACTTACCTTGCGCCTCTCTTCTGGATTAAAGAGTATATGGATGAGTATTTCCCCCTGAGTTGCAGTTAGCCCATATCCCTTAACTCTATCCCACATAAGTTTTTTTATAATTCTTGAAAGTCGGTGAATAATAATAAATATCTTACTTGATGATTCAGATTCATACACCGTCGGGTTGAATGGAGAAAAATCGATGAAACTTCCAGTCTTTCGCTCCTCCATATCTGAAATCTTCATATAATTATTTAAAAAGATTATGAATAATTATCATAAAATCATTCAGTTTTTATTTCATTGATTTCTATATCAGAATGCTCCAGATATGAATTTTTCAGTTAGCTCATGAGATGGATTGACAAAAACCTTTTGAGTTCTATCAAATTCGATAACTTCTCCAAAATACATAAATACAACATAATCAGAAATTCTCGCGGCTTGGGCCGTATTGTGTGTAACAATTACTACCGTAAGATATTTCTTTAGTTCATTTACAAGCTCTTCTATTTTAGCCGTTGATATCGGATCAAGAGCACTTGTTGGTTCATCAAGTAGAAGAACCTCCGGTTCAGGAGCAATAGCTCTAGCTATACACAATCTCTGCTGTTGCCCCCCAGAAAGAATATATGCATTTTCGTGCAATCTATCTTTAACCTCATCCCAAAGAGCTGAAATCCTTAAAGACCACTCTACTCTTTCATCTAAAATGGCTTTATTCTTTATACCCTTTATCTTTAAACCGTAAGCAACGTTCTCATATATAGATTTCGGAAAAGGATTTGGCTTCTGAAAAACCATTCCAAATTTCATCCTTACAAAAACAGGATCAACTTTCTTGTCAACTATGTTTATTCCCTCAGGATAAATAATTATTTTTCCCTCATATCGGTTTCCATGATAAAGGTCATGCATTCTATTAAAACATCTCAGTAAAGTAGTTTTACCACAACCTGAAGGACCCATTATAGCTGTAACTCTCTTACTATATATCTTGACATTTACATTCTTCAGGACATGCTTTTGTCCATAAAAGAAATTGAAATCTTGAACATCAAGCTTAACTGAAATATCGGAAGAAGAATCAACAGATTCTAAACCTTTTTCTTTCTGACCTGACATAAATTTCTTTCATCGCAAAATCGCGTCTAAGATATAATCTATTGTTAAAAGAATATCCCTAATGTCATGCGCTAAATTTTTCGATTTTTCAGATTTTATCTGTAAAAGTTCCTTTATATTCTGAGCACGACTTTTGAAAAAATCTTTATCAAATTCCCTAAGATTGACAACAACATAATTCTCCGATTCGGGATTCTTCACTATCTTTGATACAGGAAAAAACTTTCTTGATACTTCTCTTATACCCTCAGCTTGAATCACAGAAACAGTATTCACAATAACTCCGTATTCCGATTTACCAGATATATTAGACCAAAAATCTTGTTCAAAAATACTAAAAGGTATCATTGCATTCTGAAAAACATCAACAAAAACCACTTTAAATTTCATCCTCACATATTCTATAAATGAATCAAACTTATCGACCAAAAGATAGTCTGCTTTGGCATCAAAAAATTTCCGAGCTACATGAAGGACTTCTTTATCTATATCAACACCTAAAACTTTAATCCAAGGTGCTAACGACTTTATTATTCTTGAAACACTGCCTCCACCAAAACCAAGTATAAGAACTGTTCCTCCTTCAAAAGAAAAAAACAACGATAAAATAGCACACATATCCCAATATGAACCGGTAATAACTTTGTTCTTGAAGAGAACAGAATGAAGATTATAGCTAGGATCAAGAATAAGCTTCAACTTCTGTCCGTCATCCAGAACCAAAATTCTATTATAAGGAGTATCTTTACGGTAAATAACCTTCTCCCCTTCCCTGGTTTTAAAAATATCCTTGAAAAATCCAAACATAAAATAAAAGATAAAATAAAGATTAACAAAAAATTACTCACTTGTAGATTTGCCAAACTTCCGAATTTCTTTCTGAATGAGATCAGAAATATCTTCATCTTTTATTATACTGAAAGCAAAAAGCAAAACTTTTAGGATATAAGAGTTATCATCTTTCTTCAAGACTTCAAAAGGTATAACGAAGTAGAAATAAGACTTTGTTGATAAAGAATCTAAAAGAGCAATAACTTTCTTATAGCTATCCAATTCAAAAGTTTGCTCAAAAACCTTAAATATTTTCTTGTAACCCAAAGATTCAAAATATGAAAGAAAGTCAGCATATATCTGTTCATATGGCATAAAAGAAAAGAAATAGTAAGTTTTCTTAAATCTAAAACGAGATTTAGATTTGCTTCCCAAAGAACCTGATAAATCTAATTTCAATGTTGATATACCTGAAATTTCCTCAATATATGTTATATAACAAGAAACGTCAGCACTTACTGTATACTCCAGGAGAACTCTCGTAATTATAGGAGATACAAAAGAACAGTTTGATACATTCACGGAATACATTTTCTCTCCAGTGGAAACAAAAAATATAAGCTTTTTCATATTCAGCGAAGAAGCAAATGTATATTCGATACCATCGGGCTTCAACTCCCTCCTTTTTATAGATATCCTCTGGACAAAATCTTCCGGATCTAAATCTTTGACAGGAGATAAACCTATAGATTGTAAAGCCCTATCTAATATACTCTTTGAAGCAGTTGAAAGAACTTTCTGGGAAGGAAAATCCAACGGGAACGTTAAACTGAACTCATAGGTTTCCACATCTTCTGGATGGATCTTAGTTTGATAGGCATTCACCTCGTATCCAGAAATAAAAAAAACTAAACAAAAGATTAAAGATATAATAATTCTCCTTCTTTCCATGTCAATAAATTCTTTATACTATTTTTCAATTCATTTATACCCAAGAGCTTAACAGCTGAAACAAAAAAAGCGGAAGGAAATTGCTCACGAACCCTTTTTATATGGGCCTCAGAAACAAGATCTATTTTGTTAAAAACTATTATTCTTGGTTTACTGTCTTCCACACCTATTTCCTCAAGCACAGACCTGATGGTGCCAAACTGCATAGAGAAGTCGGAACTTATATCAAGAACCATAACAATAGCATCAGAATATTTAACCTCTTCAAGTGTAGATTTAAAAGCTTCGATAAGAGTATGAGGTATATTCCTTATGAAACCAACGGTATCGGATATAAGTATGTTTTTTGCCCCAATTAAAGTTCCTACTCTAGTCTCAAGAGTTGTAAAGAGCTGGTTTTTCACTTCAACATCTTCTGATGATAGAACACGAAGAAGAGTTGACTTCCCAACATTCGTGTATCCAACAAGAGAAATAGTGAAAAAACCTTGCTTTTTTCTTCTCTTCCTGTGAATTTCTCTTGTCCTCCTTATATCTTCAAGCTCTTTTTCTATATCTTTTATTTGCCTTGCTATATGCCTTCTTATCTCTTCAGTTTTCGTTTCTCCAGGTCCTCTTGTTCCAAGAATTCCACCAAGCTGAGACATCTCTTTACCTATTCCGCTTAGTTTTGCAAGATGATATCTAAGTTCAGCAAGCTTTACCTGCAACTTTCCCTCATGTGTCGTAGCTCTACTTTCAAAAATCTTTATTATAACATACTCTCTATCCATAACTTCCTTACCTGTCTTTTGCCTAAGGTTTGCTATCTGAGCAGAAGAAAGTCTCGAGTCAATAGCTAAAACATCAAATTCATAACTACTCATTATATCTTCTAATTTACCCTTACCTATAAAATAAGTACTATCTGGATTTTCTCTTTTCTGTATAATCTCTCCAACTATCTCTCCTCCAAGATTTTTCACAAGCTCTCTAAATTCCTCAAAAGATTCAAGATAATCTTTCGGATCGGATGATTTTGGTATAACTGTTGATATAACAAATCTCTTCATATAAAATAAAGTTAAATCATATCAGATAGTTTTCTGATTTTACAAACACAAAAAATTGAAAAGTCGAAATTTAGAAACCTAAATCAAAGCGACACTATCTAGCATGAAAGATAAAGAGAAGTCATAAAACTTGCTAATCCCAAATCTGTAAAACCAAATGATAAGAATTATATATCCCCCTAACATTTTTCTATCAGATATCAATAAAGTGATAATAAAAAATAGTGATGCTAAAATTTCTAATATTAAACATGCCGATATATACCTATACAGGGATAAGAAACGGTAAGAAGACACGAGGAGTTATAGAGATAGGATCAAAATATGAGGCTTTACAGGTATTAAGAAAAGAGGGAATAATAATAACGGAAATAAAACAGGAAACCAAACATCAAGAGACTCCGAAAAAAGGAAAGATTAAACTTGCAGATATATCAAGAAGACTCAAATTCTCAAGTATTTCAATGAGAGATATAGCCATAATGTCAAGGCAGCTTGCTTCTTTACTTAAAGCTGGCATGCCACTTGCAGAATCATTAGGAACAATAACAAGACAGACGAGAAAAAATTCAATGAAGATTCTGATATCAAAGTTATCTGAAGGAATAAACTCAGGTAAATCGTTCTCTCAAACACTCTCCGAAAACTCAAATACTTTCCCAGAAATATATATTGGTATGGTGAAGACCGGGGAATCATCTGGAGAACTTGATAAAGTTATGGAAGATCTTGCAGATTACCTTGAAAAACAAATCTCCTTAAGGTCAAAAATTACCTCCGCAATGATATATCCTATATTCATTGTAACGGTTATGGGAGGAGTTGTCTGGGTGCTGATTTCTTTTGTTGTCCCGAAAATAGGAGAACTACTCCAAGATGTAGGAAAAACATTACCCATATACACAAAAATGTTGATTCTCTTTTCAAAAATATTTACTAATATCTTCCCTTACATCCTTATCCTAGGTGTGATCTTATTTTTCTGGCGAAAGAAAATTCTATCCATACCTAAAGTGAGGTATTACTACGACTTAGCTCGCTTAAAGCTGCCATTGATTTCGAAAATACATACAAGCAGTGAGATATACAGAATTTTCTCAACTCTTTCAACTCTAACAAAGGCTGGAGTTCCGCTTGTCAAAGCTATAGAAACAGCAGAAAGTATAACAACAAACACCCTTATAAAAAATTCATTACGACAAACAAAAGAAGCAATAGCAGAGGGGAAAAGTATGTCAGAAAAACTATCGGAATTCCATTTCTTCCCACCTTCAGTATATAACCTCGTTGCTGTTGGAGAAAGATCCGGGGAAATAGAAAAAATGTTCAAAAACATATCCGATAGCCTTCTTTCCGAACTCGAAACATTCGTATCAACAATAACATCACTAATAGAACCAATACTTATTGTCCTTATAGGAGGGCTCATATTCTTGATAATGCTTTCTGTAATTGTCCCAATACTTGAGATAAATAGAGCAATAATGTGAGATTGAAATTCAAAAACACAAATCAATACACAGAAATAATACCATAATATAAGATTATTGTCATATTGAATACTTAAAGGGAATATTCAGGAGGATAATGAAAAAAGAAAAATGTTTATATCAAATAACATAAAAACAATTTAAAGTTTGTTAATCACAGAGTAGTTCATTATATTGATTAATAAACAAAAAAATCTTCTACAAGAGAAATATCAGCTAAAGCATTCTCATATAGTTATAAACTTCATCAATAATAAAAAGGAATCTTGGAGCTATCCCATAGACCCTTGTAACAACATTCTTTACATGTTCCTTCCAAGCAAATAAATCATTTTTTTCCGAGAAACTTGATTCGTATTCAAAACCTTCGACAGATATCAGGTGCTCTGAGTAAAGTAATATAGTTCTGAAAACTTCATCATATGAATTAAAGTTTTGTATCTTGTAGAGTGTTTCTAAAAGCAAGTCATAAGCTTCTCCAAGAACCGAAAGATCCTTCGATAAGTTTAGGACATACCATGACGAAAGTGTTTTAACAAAATCTGATTTTATATTCACAAAATTTTCTAAAATCTCTACCTTCTCTACGATGAACCTATCAACGGAACTAACTCTAAAATATCCGTGAAGGATTGAAGGTTGCTCAAAAGTATTGACGAACCTTCTTTTACTTTTTCTTCCGTTCTTTGCAACCGACCAGAAAATTCCCCTTGATCTACTCATAGAGCATACAAGAATATCATTCTCACCTTTGAATTTTTTTGAAACGACCAATACATCATCTTCAAAAAATTTCATCTAAAGAATAATTTTTTTTAAAAAACTCGAAGGAAACATAAAAAACAAAAGTATAAGATATGAGGGAGTTTATACAGTTTGAAGAAGCACAAAGGTTAATACAAGATAATACCCCAAAACTTAATTCAATATATATTTCAATTTTGGAATCTTCAGGTTTCATCCTATCGGAAGATATAGTTTCTCCTGTAGATTTGCCATTATGGACAAACTCAGCAGTTGATGGATACGCAATAAGAACAAAAGACCTAAAACAAATTCCAGCAAAACTGAAGATAAATGGAGAAATAAAAGCAGGGGATTCAAAAATTTTTAAACTCAAAGAAGGTGAGACAATCAAGGTTTTCACTGGTTCGCTCATACCAATTAATGCAGACGCAGTTGTTGAGGTTGAAAAAGTTAAGACTGACCGAAACTATATAATAATAACAGAAAATATTGAACAGTGGAAAAACATAAGAAAGAAGGGGGAAGAAATAAGGAAAGGTCAGAAGGTTATAAGTAAAGGGATGGAAATAACTCCAGAAATAATTGGATTCCTAAGCTCAATGGGTATAGAAAAAGTTAAAGTTTTCAGAAAGCCAAAAGTTTATGTCATAACAACTGGGTCAGAAATAATTTTTCCTGACGAGAAATTAAGTCCTGGCAAGATCTATGATTCAAACTATGCTTTCTTATCTGCAGTGCTAAAAAAACTAAATCTGGAATTTGAGATTGTAAAAACAAAGGATGATGCTAAAAAGATAAAGAATCTTTTCAGAAAAGCATTGAGATATTATGATATCTTGATACTTACAGGTGGAATATCTGTAGGAAAATATGATTTTGTAAGAGATGTGATTAAAAGAGAAAAAGTCAATATTATATTTTACAAAGTCAGGCAAAAACCAGGCAAACCACTACTTTTCGGCATAAAAAAGAAAAGACTCATATTTGCTCTCCCTGGAAACCCTGCAGCAGTTATAACATGCTTCTGGGAATATGTATATCCAGCCATAAGAAAAATGAGTGGATTTGAAGATATATTTTTACCAGAAACTGAAAAGATATTGAAAAAAGATATAAAGAAGAAAGCGGATAGATTATATTTTCTTCGTGGTAAAACCGATGGAGATTGGGTTGAACCGTTTGAAAAACAGGATTCTCACATGTTATCCTCATTTGTCGGATATAACTCATTTATAATAGCACCCTCTGGAGAAAATTTTATTCCTAAAGGGAGAAAAGTAAAGGTTCATCTTTTATGAGAGCTGGAGCTGTTCTAGCAGGAGGACTATCAAAAAGATTTGGGCAAGATAAAAGATTCTTCAAGATAGGAGAAAAAAACCTTATACAAATAGCCTGTGATAAGATAAGGGAAACATTTGAAAGAAGATACTTAATAGTGGATGAAAATTTCAATCATAAAATTGAAGAATTCATTATCATAAAGGATATAATACCAAAGAAAGGACCGCTCGGAGGTATATACTCATTTTTTAAGGAAACTGAGGAAAACGGTTGTGTTTTCATACCTGTAGATATGCCTTTCCTAACGGTTGATTTAATAAAATACCTTTCAGAACTACATGAAAATGATATAGCTTATATAAATTTCAAACAGAAGATTTATCCTATCCCGGGATACTACTCGAGAAATGTCCAAGAGACAATCGAAGAACAAATTAGAAAAGGAAATTTCTCATTGAGAGATCTTCTTTTAAAGATAATAAAGAAAGTAGAAATAAACGAAAAGGATCTGATTAAGTTTGGGAATCCCGAAATACTCTTGTTTAACATAAACAGACCAGAAGATCTTAATGAGATAAAAATTTGGTTAGAACAGCGTAGTTTTTAGATAAATATAAAAAAACAACATCAATGATGATATTCGAAGAGTTTCTAACAAACCTTACAGGATATAATCAAATTTTCTGATGTTCTTTCCCTTTAAATATCAGGAGATATAAACCCAAAAAGAAAATTGTAATGGAGATAATATGGTTTCCCGTGATAAGCTGATCTACAATAAAACCTGACAGCCCAGAAGGGTCTCTTAAGAACTCAAGGATAAATCTCAACACACCATATGAAACAAAATAAATCCCAGAAATAAGTCCAGGAAAATAGTTTATTTTTTCCCCTATCTTGATACCAAGATACTTTTTAACATAAAAAACAAAAATAAATAAAGGAATAAACCATATATCTACCAATTCAGGAAAAGATATACCTTTAGCATACCAAAGGTAGTAAAATCTCATAAGAACAAGTTCAATCAGGAGGAAAATATCCGTTTTCAACTCAAGAATTTTTGAATTTGATTTCTTAAATCCGACCATAATACCACGAGTAAAAGCAAATACAAAAAACATTCCTATAGCTTCATATATCTGTGTAGGATGTATAGGGACATTTTGTATAGCCAATGATTTAGTATTTTTGAATACAACCGATGTAAAAAAATCTGTAGGTCTTCCATAACAGCACCCAGCAGAAAAGCACCCCCATCTTCCTATTGATAAACCTAATATCACGCCAAGCGAAACCAAGTCAAGCGTTGTAAGAAAATTCTTTTTATTCTTTTTAGACCATAAATAAACAGCCAAGATCCCAAGTATGACACCACCATACCACGCCAACCCCCCCTCCCATATTTTGATTATCTTTACCGGATCACTTATGTAATCTCCTATATTCTGAATTATGTAGGCAATACGAGTTCCAAGCAGTCCAGCAATAAGAAGCCATATTATAGAATCAATTATATACCTTTGATCAACCTTAAGTTCCTCAGAAACACGAGAAACATAATCTGTAGCGAGAATGAAAGCAAGCGCCACAAAAACTCCGTAAGTATATATCTTTATTTGACCAAAATCAAGTAAAATCGGATACATATCTTCCTAATTTAGGATGATATAAAATTAAAGAAATTTTTCAATTATAGTGTTTCTGAATTGTGTTTTTTCTCTTGAGTAATTAATGTTGTCTAACTAAAATCTAAATTAGATAAATCCTATAGCATTGAACCATCAGAAACAACACAAGACCAGCATGCGAACGTTTTAATAAATCAGTCAATTCTTCTTTCAAGCAATACTGTTATGTGTGATGTTCTTCTCCTTATAGGTGTTCCTCTTCCGTAAGCAGAGGCTTTCCATCTTTTGATAGTTGGTCCTTTACCGATAAGGACTGCCTTGACAAATAGCTGATTTGCTGGGATATTCCTGTTATGTTCCGCATTGGCTATGGCAGAGCGTAAAACCTTCTTCAAAAATTTTGCCGATTTCTTCCTGACAGAGTTCAAAATATCCAAAGCCTCAATTGCTTTTTTACCCCTTATAACATCCGCAACCATCATCAATTTCTTCATTGATACCCTTGCGTATCTCATAACAGCATATGAATCAGCTTCCAGCATCTTCATCTTACCTCCTTTTTTCAAAATAATACTCAGTTTTAAGAAAATACCTAAAAATACAGAAAATTTACCCGATGGATATGAAAGAACATGCTTTGAAAGCAAATGGATTCACATCTACAAAGCCATCAAACATATTGATAAAAGGTGGTGAAATAATAGATGCCAAGGGGAAAAGAAAGGCAGATATACTCATAGAAAACGGTATAATAAAAGAAATATCTCCCGGAATAAGGAGGAAGGTTGATTTTGAGATAAATGCTTCATCTTACATTGTTCTCCCGGGGGCAATAGATATACATTTTCACATAAGGGAGCCTGGGAAGCCGTACGAGGAAGACATATACAGCGGAACCGTATCAGCGGCACATGGAGGAATAACATCACTATTTATGATGCCAAATACGAATCCTTCAATTGACTCCCCAGAACTTGTTTCATTCGTTAGGGAAAAGTCAAAAGAAAAAGCCTTGGTCAGAGTATTCATAGTCGGGGCCGCAACACAAAGGAGAGAGGGAAAGAAAATATCCGAATATGGGCTTATGCTCAAAGAGGGAATAATAGCAGTATCAGATGATGGAAATGCGGTATCATCATCTTTTGCTATGAGAAAAGCTCTTGAATATGCCAAAACATTTGGAATTACTGTTATAGAACATCCGGAAGATAAAGAGCTTTCAGGAGACGCAAATGAAGGAATTCTGACAGAAAAATATGGTTTTACTCCATACCCAAATGCAGCCGAAGATATAATCGTCGCAAGAGATATAATACTCGCAAAGCTAACAGGAGGAAACTTACATCTGACTCACATATCTTCTGGCAATTCCATAAGTATGATAAGGGAAGCAAAGAGAAATATGAAAAAAGAAAGGATAACGTGCGATGTGACACCACACCACATCATATTTCATGATGAAGACATAAGAATTGACGATACAAATCTTAAGGTTAATCCACCTATAAGGTCTAAAAAAGATAGAGAAGAAATCATAGAGGGTATATTAGATGGAACTGTTGATGCGATAGCAACAGATCATGCACCACATCCTGAATTCCTCAAAAACAATGATTTCCCTTCTGCTCCCCCTGGTATATCATCTGCCGATTTTTTTCTTCCGATACTCTATTACACACTCGTAGATAAGGGCATAATAACAATTGAAAGACTCACTGAGCTTATATCACTAAACCCAGCAAGAATATTCAATATACAAGCAGGAGAAATTGATGAAGGAAAATTAGGAGATATAGTGATATTTGACCCAGATAAAAAATACACTATAACATCTGATATGATTCTATCAAAAGGTAAAAACTTCCCGTATCTAAACTGGTCTATCAAAGGTAAAGTCGTATATACTATAGTTAATGGGAGAATATGTTATTCTGCAGATAAGTAAAACTAATCTTCCGAAAGATGCTTCGTATCAGCTTTTAAGATAGTGCTTTTATGAAAAGTAAAATACATAAATCATAACATTGCAATAGAGAAAAAAGATCTATTTATTCTTTAGATAAATAAATCTGTATAAAGTTTTTAAGTATCCTCATTCCTTCAGCAGTCATAACAGATTCTGGATGAAATTGTACTCCTTCAATCATAAGTTTTTCATTCCTTATTCCCATTATCTCTCCATCATCTATAGATTTTGCAGAAAGCTTAAATTCTCTTGGAACTTCACTTAATACCAATGAGTGATAACGAACGGCTAAAAAAGGGTTGCAAACATTCTTGAATATACCTTCTGAATCATGCTCAATATTTGAAACCTTACCATGCATTATTCTTTTTGCATTTATAATCTTTGAACCAAAAACATATCCTATTACCTGATGTCCAAGACATATACCCAAAATCGGCTTTACTCCAGCATACTTTTCAACAATGCGTGGGCACAAGCCTGCATTCTCTGGCCTACCAGGTCCGGGAGAAATAACAATGGCATCATAATTATCTACACTAGCAACATCATCGTTCCTTACAACATCAACAATAACTCCAAGCTGACATAGGTACTGGTAGATGTTATACACAAAAGAATCGTAATTATCTATAAGGATTATCTTTTTTTCTTCACATTTATCCTTGCTGTTCAACTCCTTGCTTTGCATCTCCCTTTAAAAATTTATTGTAAAAATTAGTCAATCTTGAAATCCTCCTACTTGCCTCATTTTTATGAATAACTCCTTTACTTGCAGTATGGGATATAATAGATATTACCTTTCTCAACTCAGTCTCCAATTCTTTGATTAGAACCTCTCTATTAGGTTTATTTCCAGCATCTAAAACTCTCTTCTTAAAAAGTCTAATAGCTTCTCTCATCTTTGAAAGGTGATACAAATTTCTTTCTCTCCTTTTCTCAGATTTTCTTAATGCTCTCCTGGCGCTTTCAGATACTGGCATAGGTTTTAATTATACTAACCAAAAAAAAGAATTCTGATTTTACGAAAATACTTGTAAAAACTATCAAAGCAGTTCTATATGAAAAAGATATGGTGGATAGTATTTGTAATATTCTCTTGTTCAACCAAAAAGGATTTTTATTCTAAAGTAGAGCTCTTAGATACCGCCAACCCAGATACATACATTATTCTGATTGAACAAGAGGGTAAAGATATAAAAGATGCTCAAAAAAGAGCCCTAGAAAATGCAATAGACAAAGCATCTTATATGATAATTAAATCAAATTATGAAAAAATAACATATGAAGAGCAGAAGGGAAAAATATACCAGATAAAAGATATAATAATAGGACAAAAAGAACTTGAGAAAGATAAAAATAGAATAAAGATATCCTTCGTTGTATCAAAATCAAAGCTCAGAGACAGTCTAATAAAAAACGGAATAGCAAGGAAAAACATAACTTACAAAAGCTTAAAATTTGTCCCATTCATCTTGGTTAAAAACCATAATAAAGACTGCCAGAATGAAGTTATAGAATTGATGAAACCACTTATAAAAGAAATGATTACAAAAATTGGTGCCAGAATGATTGAGAAAGAAGATGAAAAGGAAGAAACAATACCTGTAGATATATCACCAGAAGCAAAAGAGTGCATCCTATATGAATGCGATCTTCTTATTGAAATGAATACAAAATGTAGTAATGGATTTTATACCAGATTTGAAGTCTACGATCCAATCGTGTCTCACGTAATAGAAGAAGAAAGTATAAGTTTAGAATTTTCCAAAAAACTCACAAATTTTGACATCATAGATGAGGGAATATACAGGATATTCTCAAAAATTAGCGAAAAATATGAAAAGTATATGGACTCAATAACCGGCCCTATTAGGCTAATATATATAGAAATGGAAAAAGAAAATGCAAAAGAGATTGAAGACAAGCTAACACAGAAACTAAATGAAAATCAAATATATATAACGAAGAAAATACAAAAGGATAAAGGATTATTTATAGTAGTAAGCACGAGAATGAATACAGAGGAAATTGGATTTATTATTCCATACATCCTTTCAGAAGATATCAAATTGAATCCTGCCTTTCAAAACAGGAAGTTCATACATTTCCAAACAACTAATTAATTTTTAAAATATCCTCAAATGATAGAGAAAAAGAATAACTTCTTTCCAGAAAGAAGGATACTATCAGAACTAAGAGTCAAACAAGGAGACCTTTGGAGAATATTCAAAATAATGAGCGAGTTCGTGATGGGATTTGACGAATTATCAAAAATAGCTCCTGGGATAACCGTATTTGGAAGTTCAAGGATATCCGAGAATGATCCGTACTGTCAGAAAGCCTATGAGTTAGGATATAAGCTTGGAAAAATTGGTTATTCAATAATAACCGGAGGAGGCCCAGGGATAATGAAAGCAGTAAATAAAGGAGCTTTTGAAGCAGGTGCAACTTCTGTAGGTTTAACAATAGATGTTCCAGATGAAGAACCTGCAAAGAGTTTCCATAACTTATCCTTACATTTTGATTATTTCTTTGTCAGAAAAGTAATGCTTGTAAGGTATTCCGTGGGATATGTAATATTTCCCGGAGGTTTTGGAACTCTTGATGAACTTTTCGAGGTGCTTAACTTAATTCATGCTCAAAAGATCTATCCTTATCCTATAATACTTTTTGATTCTGAATTCTGGAAACCAATAATCAAATTCATAGATTCAATAATGGAAAAAAGATTCATACTTCCACACGGTACCTCTTCCCTATATACAGCAGACAATACAGATGAAGCAATCAAAAAAATAAATGATTCTGTATCCAATAATTACAAAAATATCATCAAACATCTAATGCCATCAGAAAGAATAAGATTGAAAAAGATCCTAAGGAATATAGCAAATGTAAATGGTAAAAACTTCTAAATTCTTTTTCGAATCATTTCCGCAAAATCCTGTTGTACTATCTGTTATGTTCTGCAAAAAATTTGGAATTTTTTCTCCTGGAGATAAAGTGGGAGTTGGAGTATCTGGAGGTAAGGATTCCATATTCTTGTTGCATATACTCACCTTTTTTCGTTCGAAATTTGGTATAAAAGATGTACTATGCCTTCACTTCAATCATGGAACAAGAGGAAAAGAATCAGATAAAGATGAGGAGTTTGTAAAAAAATTTTGTGAAGATATTGGGGTGAAATTCATTGGAGAAAAAACAAGAATAGAGCTTAAAACAGAGGATGAAATGAGAAAAGTAAGATACGATTTTTTTAGCAAATCTGCAAAGGAATTTAAATTAGATAAAATAGCCACAGCTCACAACTTGGATGATCTCTTTGAAACTTTTCTGATCAATTTGAAAAGAGGAGGAGGTTTTATGTCCGCTATTGGAATATATCCTATAAACATTAATTTGTGCGCTGTGCCGGTTGTCAGACCAATAATTTGTGTCAAAAGAAAATCCATAGAAAAATACATAAAAGAAAACCAGTTAAGTTATGTTGAAGATTCCTCAAACCTTGATATAAAAATTCTAAGAAATAGAATAAGAATGACTTTATCTTTACTACCAGATGAAATTTATGATTCAATACTTTTAGGTTTTTTCAAATTTTGGCTGAATCTATATGCTACTTCGGATTTCTTGTCAGATACATACAATAAAAACCCAGAAATCTTACCAGAAGTTATAAAAAAACAAATAGAAATATACAAAAAATTCGGAAATGTTGAATATGAGATACTCAAAAGAAACATTAAAAGAAAAGAAAATTGAACAAAATATAGCAAAGTAAGAGTTTATTGACTGTGAATCTATATATCACTATATATTATATATGCTTCCTCACATTTGTGCAAGGATCATATCATTTACTGTATCCTCTCCCAATTAAAAGCGGTAATGTTCCTCTTCCTCTTGCTGAACTCTATCCCCACTATGTATATATCACTAAAATCTGCATACTTCTCCCAGTATCTCCTCTCCTTTATCTGATCCAAAGCCGAATATCTTACTCCTACCTTTCTCCCTCTACCAACACCTTCAACAACCTTGAATTCAAATATATATACTTTATCATAGTATATCGCCGTAAGATCAATCCTTCCCTCCGATGTTATATCCTCCGCCCTGACTTCTGCTCCTATCGCACTCAAATATGAGTAAAATATTGAAGCATAAAATCCCTCATATCTTGCTAACTTTGTTCTCCTATACCAATCATATGGTATCCCAGCGAAAAGCGAGAAAATAGTATCCCTAAGTTCATCAAGTCTCCCTTCCCTCAAACATCTCTTTACCCTATCCTTTAAACCCTCCTCCCTCCCCCTCAATATGAAATAAAGCAGATAATTTGAAAAACTTATCCTTACCTCCCTGTTCGGAAATGTAAGCACATATCTCATACCCTCCGGTTCCTGCATCCATTCCCTCACTGTCAAATACCCTGTCTGAAACAAAAGGTTCTCTGGTTCTATAAAATCTACATCAAATGAACCTATTAACCTCTCACTCGCCTCCAGCCTCTCCATCCTTGGAATCAAAAAACTCTTCTCAAGTATAAGCTTTATCAGAAAAGTAGGAGTTCCAGTTTCAAACCAGTATGACTTGAATTGCCTCTCAGAAAAATACAAAAGAATATCAAAAGGATTATAAACAGACTCTCCACACCAACTGTATCCGTTATACCAGCTTCTTATATCCTCAAGTTCTTTCTTATCTTTTATCTCATCTTGAAATGTTCTTATAAGTTCCTCTTCAGTGTATC
>CAZRNR010000019.1:0-33602 GCA_964601505.1 uncultured bacterium
AATAGTGCGAGAATATGAAAAGTAAAATACATAAATCAGTATATTATGATTGCAAGAGAGCAATACAAAAGTAATAAAATCATCTCATTACATATACCACTACCTTGCAAGTTTATAGTATTCCTACTATAAAGAGGATACCTCAAAATAAACCTGCAACAGGAAAATTTCTATCTGGATACTGTATATTTTAGAAAAATGTTCTACAAAATTTGCAATAGAGAAAAACGAAATAAAAAAGGAATTATTAGGCTTTGTATGTATAAAAAGTAATCCATCAATGGGGAGGACTATTGTGGCGGAGGTTTTAATTTCTGCTCAGAACATATCAAAAAAGTTTAGAATCGGGAGAAATGAAATATATGTGCTCTCATCGCTTAACCTTGATATATTTTATGATGATTTTCTCGTGATACTAGGACAGTCCGGAGTTGGTAAATCCACTCTCCTGAGAATATTAAGTGGAATAGAAAAACCATC
The DNA here is from genome assembly GCA_964601505.1 of uncultured bacterium. Classification (GTDB taxonomy): domain Bacteria; phylum Calescibacteriota; class Calescibacteriia; order Calescibacteriales; family Calescibacteriaceae; genus DRWZ01. The sequence goes on from CAZRNR010000019.1 coordinate 481, forward strand.
AGAGGGAAAGGTTATTTACAAGGGGAAAGACATACAAGAAGCGAAACCTAAAATAGGTTTCATATTTCAGAATTTCTCTTTATTCCCATGGTTCAACGTCTTACAGAATGTTCTTCTGGCAGTCAATTCCTCACTTACTGAGGAACAGAGATTAAAAAAAGCATTGCAAATTTTAGATATGGTTGGTCTTGATGGTTTTGAAAATGCGTTCCCCTCTGAACTCTCAGGTGGTATGAAGCAAAGGGTTGGCATAGCTAGAGCTATAGTATCGGATCCAGAAGTTGTCTTTATGGACGAGCCGTTTTCCAATCTTGATATACTCACAGCTGAGGCACTTCGAAGGGACTTTATAGATATGATTTCGGAACAGAAAATAAGAGTTGGGGCAATCGTCATGGTCACACACAGTATTGAAGAAGCTTTAATCATGGGTAAAAGAATATTGATACTTGGCAAAGGAGGAAAGATAGTAGAGGAAATGAAATTACCAATCCCTTACCCAAGGAACATTAGAAATATGCAAGAAGTTATTGATAAAATCCATACAATCCTATCACAAAGTGTGGAGGAAACTGAACTAATCAAGAGAAAACAAAGATATATAAGGCTACCGGATGTTTCACCAAACACGATGATAGGTTTTCTTGATATAATTGTTGATATGCTTGGGCAGAAGGATAGAATAAACATATTTGAGATATCCCAAAAACTACTTTTAGATGTTGATGACCTATATCCGGTTCTTGAAGCATGCCAAATATTGGGATTCATAGATGTAAAGGAAGGGGATGTCATTTTACTTGAAAACGGGAGAGAATTTGCAAAATCTGATCCTGTAAGGCAGAAGGAAATATTCTCAAAAGCACTGCTCGAGAATGTATTTCTTGCAAAAGAGATATATGCAATACTCAAAATGAAAAAGGAAAAACGAATGAAGTTAGATTTCTTTATCGATATAATAAAGGAGCATTTTTCAAAGTCAGAGGTCAAAAGACAGATAAATACAATCTTAATATGGGGAAGATTTGCTGAAATATTTGAGTACGATGAAAAATCAGAAGATGTATATATACCGGAAAGTCCAGTAAGTTAAAATCTACTACTTCTTCTCGTACTTTTCAAATGCTTGTATTACCTTTGAAACAACCGGATGCCTCACAACGTCAAACGTATCAAGGTGTATGAACTCTATACCTTCTATCCCACCCAATATTTTCTCAAGCTCAATCAACCCTGACTTCTGTATATCTACCTGTGAGAGATCAGCTGTAAGGACCATCCTTGACCCTGTGCCCATTCGTGTAAGAGTCATCTTTACCTGCTCATATGTGAGATTCTGTGCCTCATCTACTATTATAAATGAGTCAGAGAGAGTTCTCCCTCTCATAAAGGCTATTGGTGAAATTTCTATAACTCCACGAGACATAAGCTTTGTGAATTCTCTGTAATCTAAAATGTCATATAGGCAATCATATATCGGGCGCATAAAAGGGTCAACTTTCTCAAGTATTCCTCCTGGGAGATAACCTATCTTTTCTCCTGCTTCAACAGCCGGACGGGTCAGAACTATCTTAGCAACATGACCAGCTTTCAAATATCTAATTGCAACAGCTATCGCTAGGTAGGTCTTACCTGTTCCTGCTGGACCAAACGAAAATACAATCTCATTCTTATACATGGATTCAACATATCTACGCTGGTTCTCGGTCCTCGGATAAACCTTCTTGCCTCTGTACGTCACAACTATAAAATCATCTCCTTTCAACTTCTTTCCATCTCCTAGTTTTGAAACCTCCAGGACCTTATTCTCAACATCAGATTTTGATATTGCGAAACCCTCCTCTATCTCGTGGCACAGCTCTTTTATAGCTCTCTCCGCTATATCCACCTTCTCTTCATCACCTTTAAGAAATATTTTTCCACCTCTTGAGCTTATGGATATGTCAAGCATTCTTCCTATACTCTTGAGATTCTCTTCGTATTCTCCTACCAAAATCTTGAAGGTGTTTATATCATCAAATTCTAATTCCCTTATATTTGACATCTATATTGATCTATCTTTTCTCTAAAATAATATTATCCTCTATTTTCTTTGTCGTTCCAAAAATAGATAATAAGAAACCAAGCACAAGAATGTAAATTTTCAAGCAAGATTCCGTAAAATAGGAATCATTGCTACAATAGATTAAAAAAACAAAAAGATGAATCTAAAGAAGAAAATAAAAAAAAATCTAAAGAGAAAAATAAAAAAAATAAATAGAAAAATAAATCTAAAGAAAATCAACACGACGGAAATAATTGAAAGAATCATAGATCTCATTTCATCCACTGAGAAAAACAAGATACAGAGCAAAATAATTGAAAACATACTGAAGATCTTATTTTTATCCTCGTCTTTCATTTACTCCTTGCCCATAAGTTTTTCTGCGAAGCTTATTTCCCTACCTTTAGATTTTCTGATAGCGGTCATTCTCTCATGTTACTATGCTATACAAATAGCAAGAAAAAACAACATAGATATAAAAGAGGAGAAAAGAAATCTTGCTTCATTTATAGCCGATAAGGTAATTCTCTACATCATAAAAAATAACATAAGTTTGAAAATATTTCAAAGAAGAGGGTCAATCGCTCTTTCCATTAAAGAATTAATGCAAAGATCAAAAATTGCAGAAGATATTGAGAATCTATTCAAAGAGAATTATAGAGCAAAAAATAAATAGCTAAAATGGGACGCCCAATGACAAATAAAAACATTACTATAAGGAACGCCGAAATAAAAGATATTCCCTCAATTATGGAAATAGAAAAAGCATCATTTCAAGATTTCAGCTGGTCGGAGGAATCTTTTGCGTCATCAATAAAAAACACTCTGATAGCCGAATCTGACGGAGAAATCTTGGGATACATTGTAATATCAAAGACACTCGATGAAGTAAACATAGATAACATAGCTGTCAGGCCAGATATAAGAGGTAAAGGTATTGGCTCACTTCTCCTTGATTTCGTCATAAAAAACAATCCAGATTGTTCATTCTTCCTTGAGGTCATGACATCAAACAAAATTGCTATAAGACTATATGAAAAATTTGGATTTAAAAAGATATACTTAAGAAAAAACTACTATGGAAATGAGGACGCAATAGTCATGGCAAGACATAAAAACCAATCCAAGCTAAACTAAAAATGCAGAAAGTATATAGGTCTCAAATTGAAAACTTGAATTCCAAGAAAGAAATTGTTCATATTTTGATAATCCAAAGATAGTCAGATTTCTCTCTTCTGTTCCTTAAGTTTTCCCTTTTTCTATATCCTTCATCACCTTGATTTTATGGTATATTGATTTTCGGAATTTTTAATTTCGCGAATTTCTTTGAAATCAGTTTTTATTCACCTCAATGCTTTTGCTCACCTCAATACTGCATGGTATTAAAGAAAAATGATTTTAACTCCTACTCATGTAATATAACCTTTGGTGGATGATGTTCTACCAACTCCCCTTTTTCTTGTTGCCTTATAAAAAGCTAGTGCAGAAGCCTTAAATGAAGCTTCTACTATGTGATGTGAATTTAGACCATAAAAAATTGTGCAGTGAGATGTAAACTTTCCCCCCCTTGATAAACCATCAAAGAATATGTATAGTATGTTAAGATAAAAAGGCTCTTTCACAAATTCCGCCCCATGCAAAAAGAAATATGGTCTTCCAGATATATCAAGAACAAACTCAGATAAAGCTTCATCTAATGGAACTTTTTGACTACCGAACCTCCATATATCTTCTCCGCAGCTTTTCCCTATAGCTTCTCCAACACACAAACCAACCTCCTCCACAAGATGATGATAATCCACATGTGTATCCCCTTGCGCAGAAAGTTCAATATCAAACAAAGAAAACTCGGAAAATATCTCCATCATATGGTCCAAAAAACCTATACCAGTTTTTATATTCCTTTTCCCAACTCCATCTATGTTAACACGGACCTTCAACTGAACTTCTTCTGTTTTTTTATCTATTTCATATTCCCTTTGCATAATATTTTGGATAATTTTAAGAATATGCTATTGAGCCATATCAATTTCAGATTTCTGCTTGTTGCTTTTGCCACAAGTTCAATAATCACATACTGCTCGCAGCACAAGATAATTAAAATACCATCGATTTGCTCCGAGGAGTTGTCCTCACTAAATGAACTTATGGATATACTACAAAGGCATGATATAAGAGATATAAGAACACGAGAAAAACTTCAAAAATTCTTTAGAAACGAAGAAGAAGAGGATAAGTTCATATCTTCATTGATATATAAGATCAGAGAAAAGGAATCATTCTATGGTAGAGTTAGTTCATATAAAATTATTGACATCTCATATGAAGAAAACATATGTACTTTTGATGTCCAGATAAGTTTAGAGAAAAGATATCCAATCGAAAATATAAAGATATATGAAAGCATAAGCCTTATAAATGAAAACGGCTCGCACTATATCCAACCCCCCAAATATGTAGGAGAAATAAAAGAACGAAGAGAAATGCCTTATTATTACTAACCACGAGGAAGCAAATCATTTCTATCTAAATAAATCTAAAATCCCATTTTTTGATATTGCTCAGCTAGATCAAACATAATGAGAGATTTTATATTGTATAACAGGTAGATCAACGATCAAATGTTGCAGAATTACGAGCGAGATTGAAGATCCACTTAAAATAAAAATAAAAAATAAGGATAGAAAAATCATAAAGCAATCTTATACCGGCAACATCAAAAATAACAAATTCCTAAAGGTTATTAAAAAATTGACTTTGTAAGAAAAAATCATTAAATAAAAACTACGGGGTGAAAAAAATGATAAGGAATTCAATAGTAAAAGCTTTATTCGTATTAGGTGTATTTACACTAGGCTGTGCAAGCGAAGAAAAAAGTCTTGTTGATAAAATCCCTGAAGGAGTCAAGGTGATATCTACATATGGAGAAAAACCCTTCCTAAAGGATAAAAAATTAGTTGATTTCTCCGGATGGGAATCTGAAAGTCCCCAAACATTATTCCTAACAGATGGGAAGACAACCTTTCTCCTCTCATATGTTCTACCAGAAAACCTTATATACGATGTATGGAAAGGGAACGCAGAAGTTATAAGCAAGCTTGATTATTTCAAACCTAAGGAAGGGTATGTTAAGATAGACGAGAGAACAACGGCTTTAAATTTAGTTCTTATATCTCCACCACACTTTTGGCTTTTTACCCCAAGAGCCATAGTTTTTGCTGCAGGACATATAGTCACACACAAAGATTTTGAAACTCTTGTAAGCTATATAAGAAACACAGAACCTGGAGAAATAATCTCAGGAAAGCGGCCGGAAATATTTTCTCTTGCCCAGAAAATAGCCGAGGATGTAAGAAGTTCAATTGTTCCGGCCAATATGCTTGCTCCAGGTCTTTCTGAAAAGCAAGAAGGGTGTGGAGATGAAAGAATAGCTAAAATAGAAGATGCACCAGGGACAAAAATAAAGCTCATAGTCAGGCACATGGTATTTTACGGCGGTGGCATATTTAACGGCATTGACCCAACGAAAACAAACGATATAAGAAACTACTTCTTACTGAAAGCACAAGAAGCAAAATTAGACCTTTCAATAGACAACATAATACAGCTAAATTTCATCAATCCTCAAGTTACAACTGAGATAGATTTTGGTGATTACAACAGGCATGCGATAAGATTGGAAAAAGGATTTGAACTCAGCACTTCTATAATAACAGATCCTATAAAGCGTGTTGGGCTTATTGCCAACTTCGGGCGGATTGTAAAGTATGTTATTGAAATAGCAGTCCCAAACATAGCAGCCTGCATACCAGATGGTGATACCTGGGGACATGTCATAGTAACGGCTCAGAACCTATTCACATCTGGAGACATAAGCGATATACAGAGCATCTTCAGCTCGTCTTGGGATGAAATACTGCGGGTTATAGTCTCAAACTTTGTAAATCAAGATTCATGGATTTACAGAATTTTGAACAAAGTAGGTTTTGCAAGTTGTGCATATTCACCGAATTTTATTGTTTCCCAAATAGCAGGTCTCATAAGGAATTTTCCAATAGTTAAGCTGTACGATGCTATAACAAGATATATTCCGTTTGGTTATGAACTTTTCACGAAGCCAAAGACAGGTATATATGGCGCTCAAAACGGTGCCCCAATTACAGGAGAACAAATTATCGCAAGTGTAGAACCAGCAACGCAGGCTACATCCCCGGGTATAATAAAGATAGAGACAATAGGTCCGGAGTGTCGTGGGAACTGCTACATAAGGCTTCAGTGTCCAATATTTGGAGTCCATCAGCTCAGAACCTATCTTGGATGTGGACTCAGCCAGGTGAATTTTGAGGTCCCATATAACTTCTATGGAAACAACTGTAGTCTTATCCTTGCTGTTTCGCATAACAATCAGGAAATAACAACAAGTTTATATACAATCAATATAAGAAACTGTCCTGAATGCGCCTATAATCCTTCCGCTGGTGGAAAACCAGCTGAAGAAGGCGGTGGTGGCTGTTCAACATCCTCCCCATATAGTGCATATACACTTATGTCCCTACTCATTATCTTCATAATCCGAACGCTAAAACCAAATAAACCAAATAAACAATGAGATTTATCTGGGTTCTACTCCTCATAATTTCCCTCCTTGGATGTAAAAGAGAAAGCAACAAGAAAAATATAGATGATTTCTCAACTGGTCTCGCAAACAGAGACGAGAGAATTCAAGAAGGTATAAAATATATAGAAAACCAGAATATAAAATCTGCAAAAGAATTCTTTGAAAAACTTGGAAAAGAAAATCCAAACCATTGTGGTTATCTCATAGGAAAACCACTTGTAGGCATACAAGATTATCTGGCTAAAATAAGCTCAATAATAAATATTGCTGCTAATCTATATTCCTCTACTCCACATTTTCATGTTAAGGAAACTTCTGAATATTGTGATGGCTCAATTGATCAATCGGTCAGAGATTTCATATCAGATCTCCACGGAGTAACATCCGAAGGAACTGAACTTATAGTGCGTGCCATAAACCAAAAATGCGAGATGGATTTGAAATATCCTATTATGCTTTCTGTTGGTCCGAATTTTGTGACATCCCTCTACCTATACGGAAGAATAGGAGAAGTAGAACTATCTTTTCTAAAGTATCTTGGAAACTTTGTACTTATCATATCTGATATAATTCTCGCTCATGATTTTTCAATAAACACTCCAGCAATCATACCCAACATAAATAAAATAGATACATCAGAAATCATAGGTCTCATAAGAACTTTGGCTTTTTTGTTTCAAACATGTAGGTCAACACTTTCATTCCATCCGGAATGGAAAGAGTTTCTCAACGAAATACCGAAACGAATTACAGAAATCTTATCTGGAGCATTCGATTTTTTAAAGTATCTTGAATCCAGGAACAAGAAAGAAGGATACATGATAACTTTTGAGGATAACTCTGGAGACATGAAATTTGGCTATGACCCAAATAAAACAACAATAGATACCCCACAGGACCAGATAACAATACACGTAGGCGGCAGCATAAAGGTGGGAGATATAAGAGCTAATCTAAAGGAACTAAAGATAAAAATTCCTTACATCATTACTTTTGAATTTTTAGATAACTTCCATACCCTTGTGAACAGACTTTTAGACATCATTTCAAACAGGAAGAAGGGATGCCCAGAGAACTGCATATCTGTTTCAGACCTGAATTTTTTTATGAGGGCTTTTGGAACCTATTTAGAGGATTTTCTGAGGATTGACATTATGAACTTTATGGAAAACCCTAAACCACTTAGAGATATTATCCCATACTGGTTCTACAATACGGAAAAACAAAGATGGGAATTTTTCATTGAGGCTGAAGTTCCAGAATCAAGAAAAGATCTAAAGTATTACCTTTTCAACTATGATTCCGGACACTTTCAGTATCCAAGTTATACAACGTTTTATGAGAATGTTCTATCAAACTACTCAATACCCCCAGATTGCATTTCTGTCTCTCAGTCAAGCGTGAATTGGATTTTAATACCATATATGTTATTTCAAGATCCCGGTTTCTCTAATTCGGTTTATATGAGACTGAAAGGCGTTTTCATAGAAAGGTGTAGTTCAAGTGAGCTTGTCTATGACACAGATGTATGGAGAAGCCCCGATGTTTATATGATAAATAAGGGAATAGCTATGGTGGTGCAAAAAACAGGTTCAATAATTTCACCTTTGACCGAGCTGATAATAAAATCGTTAGAGATCCAGTAGTGGCCCACAACACTAGCGAAGAATCCGAAAAATGTTCTCGTTTTTAAAATTAAAAATAAATGCAGTATGAGCTAAACAGGAAAAACAGAGTAAAGAGAAAAAATAAAAGTAAAGATTCCAACAGGATAAGAATAATTTTTTCTCTATTTGTGTTTTTCTTAATAGCTTCTCTCTACATCATGAGAGTTTTTCAGCTCTCAATCTTTTCAGATGAACTCAAAAAGAGAGCAATGGAGCAAAGTCAAGCCACAATAACCATAAAGGGGAAAAGGGGTGAAATTTTATCAAGAGATGGCCAAGTTATAGCTAAAGATATTGTCTCTTACTCGGTATGGATCAACCCAAGGTCAATATCCGAAGATGAAAACAAAACTCAGGCCATATTTAAGATGGCAAAAATCCTTGGATTAAAACCAAAAGAGATAAAGAACAAAATTGAGAAAAACTCGTATTTTGTATGGCTAAAAAGAAAGATAAGTGAAGAAGATTTAAAAAATGTAATGAGCATTGCGAAACAAAATAATCTTTCAAAATCAGACATAGGCTACATAAAAGAATGGAAGAGATTTTTTCCTTATGGAGAAGCTTTGGCTCACATTCTGGGCTTTGTAAACATAGATTCACAAGGTATTGCAGGGTTAGAACTGCAGTTTGATGATTTTTTAAAGGGTGGAGAGGTAAAAGTATCTTTCCTAAAGGATGCACTAGGGAACATAATAATGCGTGCTCCTCCGCAGGAACCGCAACCTGGTAGTAGGATTGAAACAACTATAGACCTTGAACTACAAATGAAACTCTATAAAGAACTAAAGGAACAAGTTGAAAACATGAGAGCCAAAGGTGCATTCGCCATCGCAATAAATCCCCAAACCGGAGAGGTACTATCAGCTGTTTCATTACCTTCATTTGATCCAAATAACTACTCAGCATTCGCAGGAACAAGAAACATAAATGCACAATTCTACCAGACAATATTCGAGCCGGGATCTGTTTTCAAAATCTTCACAATAGCATCTGCTATTGAAGAGGGGATTATATCAAAAAATGATACTTTCTTCTGCCACAACGGTAAATGGACATTCTCTGGCATTACAATTGAAGATGTTAAACCAATAGGATATGCAACAGTTGAGGAAGTTTTCGCAAAATCTTCAAACATATGCACAGCACAAATATCTCTGCTTTTAGGTAAAGAGAGGTTCTACAGATACCTTGATAGACTTGGCTTTGGTAAAAAAACAGGAATAGAACTCCCGGGGGAAGAAAGGGGCATTCTACACGATTATAGAAAATGGTATGATGTTGATTTAGCCATAATAGGTTTTGGATACTTTGTGAGTGTAAATGCTTTGCAAGTAATCAGAGCTTTTTCCGCTTTTGCAAACGGTGGATACATAGTTAAACCTTACATAGTCCGCAAGATAATCTCTCCATACGGAGAAGTTCTAAAGGAGAATAAACCAAGTTTTTCTGACAGAGTATTTTCTCAACAGACTGTTGAGGAGATGAAAGGATTTATGAGAAGCGTTGTCACACACGGAACCGGGAGATTAGCCGAGGTTCCTTTATTTCTCTCTTGTGGTAAAACCGGAACAGCAAGAAAAATGAAAAACGGGAAATATGTTAAAGAATATTACTCAAACTTTATTGGTTTTTCACCCTGCGATGATCCTAAAATTGCTCTTTTTGTAGTGTTTGATGAACCAGAAGAAAAATACTATGGTGGAGAAGTTGCGGCCCCAGTATTTGCAAAAGTAGTAGAAAGTTATCTCTCATCAAAATATCCTTTTATGATTCAGCAGAATTCGCAAGGTGAATTTTCTCAAAGCGTATCCAACTCTCGAATGACACTATCGGAATTCATCAATTCCATCCCACAAGAAAAAACAGGCAAGAACATAATTATAAAGGGACATGGATTTGTCAAAAAAGTTGAAGAGGATGAAGATGAAATATTTGTTTTTTTATCTCCATAAGGTTTTTCATCCAAGTAACTTTATTCTGCTGCGGGTTTGATTTACAAGGTTAATCCAATATTTTGCAAAATTCAATTATAACCACAGCATGTTTTTCAGATCTTACAATTGCTCTCTAAATTTATCTGATACTTTTTCTCTTTCTCATCTCCAGAGTTTTGAAAAATGATCTTTATTCAGTTTTTTTCCAAGTTAGATAATGCATATACTCCCATCAAATCACCTTTAAATTTTTAGTTTGCTCTTTTATAGGAATACAGAGAATGAATAAGATTATGATTTTCTTCTGTCAGTAGGTATAATCTCTCTATTAGCTTTGACCAAATCTACTCTTCTCACATATTGTTTCCTTGGGGAACCGCTAAAATAATCAGGTTGAGTTATTGATAGATCAAACAATCTATTCATAGCTTCCGCAAAGTTATCCAGTGTTTGTTTTGTTTCTGTTTCTGTAGGTTCTATCATAATTGCTCCTTTGACTATGAGTGGGAAGTATATGGTTGGAGGATGGAAACCTTCATCCTGAAGGGCTTTTGCCAGATCCTCTACTCTGACCCCGAGTCCCTTTTCACTTAGGACAAATTCATGCTTACAGATTCTGTTGTATGGTAGGTTATATTTTTGAGAGAGCTTTTTCTGAAGATAATTTGCATTAAGCACAGCAATCTGTGAATTTCTTCTTATTCCTTCTTCTCCAAGGGCTTTTATGTACGCCCATGCGCGAACAAGCACAGGAAAATTTCCGAAAAATGATTCTATCTTCCCAACAGAACTTTCAGCGTTAGAATAATCAAGATAATACTTTCCATCCTTTTCTCCGACGGAAGGATACGGTAAATATTTTTTCAGGTGTTCCTTTACTCCAAGTGGGCCTGCTGCAGGTCCTCCTCCACCATGGGGGGTTGAAAATGTTTTATGGAGATTCAGATGAACAAAATCAAAACCTATATCACCTGGTTTCACGATGCCAGCTATTGCATTGAAATTAGCCCCATCGAGATATAAAAGAACTCCCTTATCTTTGCAGATATTCACAATATCTTTTATACCCTCATCAGCAAGTCCTAAAGTATTTGGATATGTTAGCATAAACACCGCAGAGTCTTGACCAATTTTAGATTCAAGGTCTTTCAGATCAACATTACCTCTTTGATCGCTTTTGACTTCTTTGACCTTAAATCCACAAAGTGATGCAGATGCAGGGTTAGTTCCATGTGCAGAATCAGGGACAAGGACATATGTTCTGCCGTAATCTTTTTTGTCAAGGAAATACCTTTTAGCTATCATAAGAGATAGGAGCTCACCGTGTGCCCCAGCTGCAGGATGCAAACAAAAAGCATCCATACCAGTTAGCTTACACAAGAGAATTTCTAATTCATATATTATCTGAAGAGAGCCCTGATAAAGTTCCCAAAATATTGGATGAGACCAAGAAAATTCAGGTAAGGAAGCTAACCTCTCGTTTATCCTCGGATTATATTTCATCGTACAGGATCCAAGTGGATAAAACCCATCATCAACTCCCCAATTAACCTTAGAGAGCCTGTATAACTCTTTCACAAGTTCTCTCTCCGGAACCTTCATTATATTCAATCTTTCTCTGATTTTCCCCATTACTTTGAGAATTAAAAGTTTTTTTAGAATTTCTTAATTTTCTGTGTTTTTGAGTTGATCTTCTCTAATCTTCCCATTTCCCCTCCAATACTTTTTAATGAGAAAGACCATGGCAATTAGAAAAAGAATCATAAAGATTCTAACAATGATGGTGTTTTCATCAGCTTTGGGTCTTTTACCTAATATGTAGCTTTCGTAAATCCAGAATAAAAATATAGCAAAAATGTAAACGGGCGATATATATTTCATTATAAAGACGAAAATTTTCGGTACCTTTATAATTGCTCCTTCCATAAGTTCTTGGTAGATTTTTTTATCTCCAAGTATCCAGCACCCGTATATTATTTCTATAAATGCGAATGTGATGAGACCAAAAGTTCCAGCCCAAAAATCCATTTCATCTAATGTTCCCTTCAAGAAAATAACTAATTGAGACATTACAAACCATACAACTGATGTAATCAGGACTGCCCGCTTTCTTTCAAGACGAATTTCGTCTACCAGAAAAGAAATGAAGGGTGATGCAAGAGCTATAGAAGAAGTTATACCTGCAAAAAACAGTAGCAAGAACCAGATAGTTCCAAATATAGTTCCTCCTTTTATTTCTGAAAAGATAGCTGGTAATGAAGCAAAACCAAGTCTGAAGGCTCCACCCTTTGCAACTTGTTCAGCACCAGAAAAACCAAAGAATAACACAGCAGCTACAAGAGCAATGGATCCTCCAAGAACTATTTCAGCAAACTCGTTAAGCATAGATGTAGCAAGACCAGAAAGTGCTATATCCTTACCCTGATCAACGTAACTTGCATAAGTCATTATTATCGATATTCCTATAGATAGTGTAAAAAAAACTTGCCCGGCAGCATTAATCCAAACCTCAGCACTCTTGAGGCCATCAAAATTTGGCTCCCAAAGGAAGCCCAAAGCATTATCAATAGATATACCATGAGGAGATTCAAGAAGAAATATCCTTATCATAAGCACAATGCCCATCAAAAAGAGTAGTGGCATAGCGAAAAGAGAAAACTTTTCAATACCCTCTGATATTCCCCTTAAAAGTATGAAAATATTGATAAAAAACACAATAACGAAAATAAGATAAAAAAACAAAGAAGGGGCATAGAACTTGAGACAAAAATCAGATATACAGAAATCTTTCACACGAGTCTCACCAATATTATAAATAAGAAAGTCATTAAAAGGTTTTGTAAAATCTTCAGGAGTTGAAAAAATATCTGGGGCAGAAGGTAATTTATTTAAAAATGATAATATAGCGTAAGATAAAGTCCAAGATTCTATATAAGTGTAATAGACCGTTATAGTAAATGAAACGAATATTCCTAAAATTCCTATGTAAAGAGATATCATCTTTGGCTTTATTGAATAGAATATACCTGTTGGAGAACCGAAACCACGCTTGCCTCCATACCTTCCCATAGACCACTCAAGCCACATCAAAGGAATTCCAAGGAGCAATAGCGAAATAAAATACGGTATTATATAAGCTCCACCACCATTCTGCGCTGCCTGAGTTGGGAAACGGAGGAAATTCCCAAGACCAATAGCATTCCCAACCATTGCCAAAATCAGACCTATTCTTGTCTTCCAGTGTTCCCGTGTCATATTCCGCATCTCAAACTTATAATTATTTTTGCTTTTATAATCATAATAAAAACTCCTAATTATTTTCGCTCTGCTATAATAGAAACTCCAAAAATTGCTCTTGCTAAAAGTTTGTTTTCCCCCTCAATTATGGAATATCCTCAATAAGAAGGACTAATCATTTTCAAATTTTAGTTCCTTGAGCTTGTTCCTCAATGTTCTTACAGTTATTCCAAGAAGTTTTGCAGCATGTGTTTTATTCCCTCCTGTCCTTTCCAGAGCTTTCATGATGAAAACCTTTTCCATATTCTTTATATTCAAATCATCAAAGAAGTTAGAAAAATCTTTGGAATTAGATTTTTCCACCGATTCGCTCATTTTAATCTCCTGGGAAGAATCAACAACGTTTAAACTGTAAATGTCGTCTGGTGAAAGTATGATATGTTCCTGAGATATGATTACATTGGTTCGGCTTGAGGAGAATGCGACAACAAATGCCCTTTCTAGAACATTCTGTAGCTCCCTTACATTCCCTGGCCAATCATACAACCTTAGCTTCTCCATAGCACTACTTTCTATCTTTATAGCTACCTCATACTTTCGCGAAAGTTTTGATATGAAGTAATCAGCGAGTAGTGGTATATCATCCTTTCTCTCACGCAGGGGAGGTATCTTTATGGGAACAACAGATAACCTGAAATACAGATCTTCTCTGAACTTACCTTCTTTGACCATGTTTTCAAGGTCTCTGTTTGTAGTGGAGATTATTCTGACATCAACTTTTATTGGTGAATTATGTCCAAGCCTTTCTATCTTTTTTTCCTGAATAACCCTCAGTATCTTAGGCTGTAGATGGAGTGGCATATCACCTATTTCGTCAAGAAGAAGAGTTCCTCCAGAAGCAATTTCAAATTTTCCGAGCTTTCTTTTTTCAGCTCCGGTAAAAGCTCCCTTCTCATATCCGAAAAGCTCAGCTTCAATAAGCGTGTCTGGCATTGCAGACATGTTTATCGCAACAAAAGGTCTTGTCGCACGAGGGCTAACCCTATGTATATACCTTGCCAAAACCTCCTTTCCAACACCCGATTCACCAACTATAAGGACATTTGAATCAGTCTTTGCAACTCTTCTGGCAACAGCGAGAATATTGAGCATGACCTTATCAGCACAAACGAAATCAGATTCAGATTCCTCCTCAATCCTGTATATCTTTTTGATAAGCTCATCCGGAGAAATACTCCCTTTTCTTATAAAATCGGTTACCCCAAGCCTTGTTGCCTCAACAGCCGTTGGTATATCACCGAACGCTGTTATTATAATAAATGGCTTTGAAAAACCCTTCTCCTTTAAGAGCTTAAAAAAATCAAGCCCGGACATCCCAGGGAGTTTCAAATCACAAAGTATAACGGAGTAGTCTTTTAGCTCCACCAAATCAAGAGCTTCCTCCGCCGATTTGCAAAGATCAACAGAAAAATGCTCCGAAAGAATATTCTTCATTGATTCACCAACATGCTTGTCATCCTCAACAATAAGGATACTTGTCCTCCTCTCAAAGTCTAACCTGGTCTGATTCATCATTACTTAATTTTATAAATCGGATAAAAGAACTAACTTGATTAAACCGTTATTTCAAAGTTTAGGCAGTGAGAATGAAATATATCATCATTAACTCACATAAACCAACGAAAAGATGAACAATAAGAAAAAAGAGGATATATGATAAGATCCCCAAACTAAAATTTCTCAGACTTTAACTGCTTTGTCAAATAAATATGTACCAAAAATTGTTAATTTCCTCTGGG
Source organism: uncultured bacterium (assembly GCA_964601505.1). Classification (GTDB taxonomy): domain Bacteria; phylum Calescibacteriota; class Calescibacteriia; order Calescibacteriales; family Calescibacteriaceae; genus DRWZ01. The sequence goes on from CAZRNR010000019.1 coordinate 15,783, forward strand.
ATTGTAGTTAGAGGATAAAAATTTTTTGACACAGCAAATAACATAAATGTTCAAAAATAGGGAAATATCATAAACACCGAACTTTTTGATTTCAGGTCCTTTTATGGAGGTGTTGTTAGAGCAACTCTCAAAGATTTTTTATGGTTCTTTTAGAAATCAAACTTTGTAAATTTAACCGGTTTTTGTCTTTCTCTTACCTTGTAAAATAAGCACTTTTAAGAATTAGAAATTAACTAAAGGGTTTTCAGTTTGTGAAATGCTAATACAGATTCAGAAAGATTTAGGCATGCTTGAAACAACTCAAAAATATTTCAACAAAAACTGAAAAACAATATAAAAAATCCTAAATGAAATGGATGACTGGAATAGACAAAAAAAGTTTTTTTGTAATTAGTCTTGTATCAATTTTTCATTCATGTATAGTAAATGTTCCAATCGTAAGTGTTAGGGGCCCCCTTGAGGAGATAACTGTTTTGGGAGAAGGTAAAAACAAAATAGCTCTGATAAACATATCTGGGGTAATATCATGGGAAGAGAGAGAAAGTGGAATTCTAACAAAAGGAGAGCCATCAATAGTCTCAAGAATAAAAGAAGAACTTGATAAAGCAAGAACAGATGAAAGAGTAAAAGGGGTGATATTAAAAGTTGATTCACCGGGAGGGCTCATTTCGGCCTCAGAAATAATATATCAGGAGATAAAAAAATTCAAAAGCGAAAAGAATATTCCTATTGTATCATATATACCTTCTATCGGTGCTTCCGGAGCATATTACATAATTACACCATCAGACAAAATAATAGCAAGTCCCGGCTCAACAGTTGGTTCAATCGGTGTATATCTGATAAAGGTAAATATAAAGGGTTTGTCGGAGAAAATAGGAGTTGATTTTGAGGTTATAAAGGCCGGGAAACACAAGGACGCATTGCTCTTTAACAGAGGACTTACAGATGAAGAAAGAGAAAAAATCCAGAGCAAAATAAACTACTATTACGAATCATTCAAGAAGGTAGTTGTTGAAGGAAGGGGAGAAAGGTTAAAAAGAACCATTGATGAGATAGCAGATGGAAGTGTTTTTACACCACAAGAAGCTCTTGAAATTGGACTTATAGACCAAATAGGAGATATATATTCCGCAATAGAGCAAACAGCAAAAATAGCTGGAATAAAAGATTACAGGGTAGTTATGTATATAAGGGAAGGTATGAGAATACACTCAATATGGGAAGAAACATATTCAAAACAAAATCAACAGGACTTTATAAAGCAAATGGTGATACCTGGGATATATATGCTATACCTTTATCCTGCAGATATGTAATCTCATGGTGAATCATCTGAAACTGTGTTATGTTCCAGGTGAGCGAAATAAAGAATACAAAACATGTGAAACAAAGAACTAAAAACTTTTTGAGAAAAGTAAAAACATAACTATAAAAAACGAGTAATAGAAAATAATCTGATAAATAACAAATTGTTAAATATAAAGAATATAATATGAGGCTTTATGGATAGTAGGATTTTTGGAGATATAAGTTTTAAAGATGCTGGTAATATTCTCCTTTCTGCTGAAAGTATAGTAATAGCTTCACATGAGGGTCCAGAAGCAGACGCTATAGGTTCATCTTTAGCACTCGGACTCATGCTCGAGAGTTTTGGTAAGAATGTTTGGATATACAATAAAGATGGGCTTGAATCAGCTAAATACCTCCCAGGATACGAGAAAATAAAGAGGACACTACCGAACTTTATTCCTGATATATTCTGTGTAGTTGATTGTGCAACATTAGGAAGGATAGGTGAAGAAGGAGCAAAATTTGCTGTGAGGACAACTATAATGAACATAGATCACCACAGCAGTAGCCAACCTTTTGGAACATATAATCTCATAGTACCTGATGCACCTGCGTGCGGAATAGTGATATACAAAATAATTGAGAGTATGGGGTGGGAAATGAACAAAGATATAGCTACAAACCTCTATGCTGCAATAGCGAAAGATACAATGTGCTTTCTATTACATACTGTAGATAAGGAGACCCTTACAATCGCATCCAAATTAGTTGAACAAGGTGCTGAAACATTCAGAGTTATGAAAACACTAAAATATTCAACAGAGAGAAAATTTAAACTTCTTTCTACATTTCTCTCAAGAGTTAAAACTATAGATGGAATAGCAGTATCTTATCTTCTCAAAGAAGACTATGAAAAATCATCGGCGACAAAGGATGATTCAGAGGATTTCATAGATATGTTAAGGTCACTTGATGGAGTCAAGGGAGCAATATTTTTAAGAGAAGACGAAAAGAACTTATACAAAGTCAGCATGAGATCGGACCCACAGATTGATGTCGGAAGTATCGCCTTAAAATTTGGAGGCGGAGGACACAAAAATGCCGCAGGTTTCAACATAGAGGGAACTCCGGAAGAAATAATACCGAAAGTTCTTGATGAAATACTAAAACAGCAAAAGGCTACAGAACCTCTCACGAAAACAGAAGAAATGGGTTAGAAATTTTTTCTCTCCCCACGGTAGTAGTCGGACCGTGCCCTGGATAAACAATTGTCTCGGGAGGCAAAACAAGAAGTTTTGTTTTTATACCGTAGATAAGTTGGTTATAATTTCCCCCGGGAAGATCCGTTCTTCCGATGCTTCCCGCAAAGAGGATATCTCCAGTAAAAAGGTGCTTCTCCGAATCATCGGAAATAAAAAATGACAAACCCCCAGGCGAATGTCCTGGGACATGGATAACTTTTATTCTTAAGCCTGCAAAATCTAATTCCTGACTATCTTCTAAAAAACCTGAAGGTTCAGGAGGTTCTTCTATAACATACCCAAAATATCTTGCCATAGATGGAGCAAGCTCGAGCAGGAAAAGATCACCCCTATGCATAAGTATCTTCGTTTGGTTCTTTGAAAAAACATCCCAAAGCTTTCTCAAAGCACCGACATGATCAACGTGCGCATGCGTAAGCAAAATGTATTTTATATCAAGACCACTACAAGCAGAAAGAATCTCCTCAGCATCATCTCCCGGATCTATTACCAAACCTTCGTTCCCAAAAGAGACAACATAACAGTTCTCCTGAAATAATCCCGTAACTATAGTCTTTATCTTCAGCTTCTCCTCCATTGAAAATAAATAATTATCAATTTATCCAATAAAATACAAACCTCAAAAAAAGAGATGTCATAGATCTAAAAAATTCCGGATTATAACAAGGCCATTCATTCCACTCTTCTCTGGATGAAATTGAACACCGTATATATTGCCTTTACTTATAGCTGCTGGATATCTTATCCCTGAGCAGAAATCAGAAGATACAAATGAAGGATCGTAAGGTTCAACATAATAAGAATGTATGTAATAAAAATATTCTTTCTGTTTAAGGCCACGGAAAATCTCACAATCTCTTAATTCTGTTTCACCCCAACCAATATTTGGAACTCTTATAGATTTATCTAAATTAGAAAGATGTCTAACTTTGCCTTCTATCAAGGATAATCCAGAATATCCTGGACTTTCTTCAGAAGAATCAAAAAGAAGTTGCATCCCCAGGCATATTCCAAGAAAAAATTTCTGCTTATTCTGGATCTCTTCAATGAGAATATCAAAGAGATTTCTTTCCTTTAGGTTCTGAACCCCTTTTCCGAAAGATCCGACACCGGGCAAAACTATCTTATCTGCTTTAGTATTAGGATCAGATGATATAATAGGATCTAGGCCGAAATACGCAAACGCACCGTAAACGCTCTGCAAGTTTCCCAGACCATAATCAACTATCCATATTTTCTGCTTCTTTATCATTAGAGCTTTTTCAGGCACAAAAAAGCTGTTCCAAAGCCCATTTCTTTCATATATCTATCATAAATTCTCTCTCCATAAAGGTATTTTTGATCTTTTATCTCAAATCCCTCAATTTTCTTTCCGATATAATCGATATCAAAAGCACGGTGTGCATTAAAATATATTTTATCTTCCGAATCAACATGAAAAGAAAAGATAAGAATTCCTCCCTTTTTAACCACTCTTTTCATATCTGAAAGAGCTTTTTCAGTTCCATAAGGATCAATCTCATCACCGTACCTACCAAGTCCGATGTGCTCAACAACACACAAAGATGAAAGGAAGTCAATGGAGTTATCCTTAAACGGGAGAGATTTTATATCACCCTTTATATACTCAAGACCTCTAACCTTGATAGTCGGAGGACGAATATCTACGAAAAAAACTTTTACAAACTGAGATATTATTCCTAAAAATGTTATAGGTGAACCAATATCAACAATATATTTGGGTTTCAAATTGAATATATGCTTTGCCGCCCAGGAATTTTGGAAAAAATAAATAGGTTCAACAGGGGTATAAGCTATCTTGTCAAACAAGCAAGGATAAAGTTCCATTTTATTTATGGTTTTCAAACTCCCTTCCGCACGCACATAACTTAACAGAGATAAGAAATATTCACTATAAAGTTTCAAAGCCTTCCTGACATCAAATCTGAAAAACTCAAGACCCGTATAAAGGAGCCTTTTTAATGATCTTCTAAAAGACTTTATTAATTTTTTATCTCCCAAAATCTCAGCTATCAATTTCTAAAAATGCGTTCTTCAGGACTTCTTCACCATTATCATTTAGGGCTACAACATCTATTCTTCTTTTACCGAGCTCCGATTTTTCTTTGCTATCATATCCGATAAAGGTCAAAGTTTGTTCCGGTAGAACAGGTCTAGAAAATCTAACACGGACCCTTTTAACTTTTGAAGCATCTCCTCCAAGAACGTTATCTACAACTGATTTTACTGCAAAAGCCATAGTGCACATACCATGAAGTATTATTGTTGGAAACCCCATAGCTCTTGCAAAGTTCTCATCTGTGTGTATAGGGAACCTATCACCAGAACCCTCAGCATACTTTATAGGTTGATCCTTTGCAACTTTTATTTTCCATTCATATATTTTCTGACCATATTCTTTATTTTCCTCTGGTTCTTTTTTCTTATCACCTTTCTTCTCACCTCTGACAAAATATATATGATAGCCCTCACCTATCTTTTGACCCGATTTATCATCAAATTGTTCTGCCTTCGCTATAAAAAGTGTACCCGTTTCCTTTTCCTGCCTTCCCAAAAACTTCGGAATTATCTTTATTCTATCTCCAGCCTTTATAAGTCTGAATATCCGAGAATCTTGCTCACCATGAACGACTCTTGAAGGATTAACTCCCTGGTTTATTTCATCGTCAAACAAAATCTTACCTGTGAAAGGGATAGATAAAGCAGTAGCATAAAGTGGTGGAGCAACAACACCGTTTTTTGTGAAAAAAGGATTATCCTCACTTATTCCTTCCATGTATTTCTTTATAGCCTCCGCGGAAACTTCAACAAACTCCGGTTGGTATTCTTTTATAACCTTTTCTTCCATAATATCAAAAAATAGAAGATATTGCTAACCTTACAACTTTATCAAGAAGTTTTCAAAGAATTCCTTCAGAGACTAATGGATTAGGAATGATAGAGCGATAACAAATATTGAGCCAAGAACAAAAGAAACAAAATCTTTGCCTGAGTTTAGCGCAGGAATGAAATCGTGTATTGCAACATATATAAGTATTCCAGCAGCTACGGGAGAAAAAATCTCGGAAATGCTAAATAAAGATATACCCAAAAAAGATATCAGCGTTCCAAATACATTTGAAAGAGAAACTATAACTATACGAACGACGGATCTTAATTTCTCTTGGGAAGAAAAAGAGACAAAAAGAATAAAACCATCTATGAACTTGTGTGCGATGATAGGAACAAGGGCAAATAAAAATTTTTCAGATGTCAAAAGGAAACCACCAAGAAAAAATCCATCTAAAAAATAATGAAAAGCTAGAGCTATGGAGAAATCAAGGCGAAAAGGATCTTCACACTGCCAACAAGAAAGCTCTCCAGCTGTAAAATGCTCCCCTTTGAAAAATTTCATCTTATCAAAAATGAGCGAGATAACTAATCCACCAAAGACAAGAATAGATGATATACTTCCCGAATTTTCATATACTTCCGGGAGAATCCTAGTTATGACATACGAAATAATTACACCTGAGCCGAAGCCAAGAATCAATTTACTTTTAGGCTTGAAAAAATATATTAAAAGAGAAGAAGAAGCAACAGGAATAGAAAAAAGTATCATTGAGACGACCAAAAATTTATTTATATCTACCATATGAATTTCATACCTGTGAAAAATTACACTTAGATGAAAGCTTCATGTTCTGACATGTCCATCGCCAAAAACGACCCACTTGAGAGTAGTAAGTCCCTCAAGTCCCATAGGCCCATAAGCATGGAGCTTTGTCGTAGATATTCCAACTTCTGCTCCAAGACCATATTCATAACCATCTGAAAAGCGAGTTGAAGCGTTAACCATAACAGAAGAAGAGTCAACTTCTCTTATGAACTTCATGGCGTTGGTATAGTTCTCTGTAACGATAGCATCTGTATGAGAAGAGCCATATTTTTTTATATGTTCTATAGCTTGATCAATGTTATCAACAACTCTGACCGCAAGTATCAAATCAAGGTATTCAGCATACCAATCATCTTCGGTTGCGGGCTTCGCCCAGCTGATATATTTCCTTGTTATATCGCAACCTCTTATCTCAACTCGGTGCTCCTTGTAAATATCTCCCATCTTTGGTAGAAACTTTTCCGCTATGTTTTTGTGAACAAGCAAAGTTTCCATAGCATTGCACACAGAAGGTCTTTGAACTTTTGCATTCAAAGATATATCAATAGCTTTCTTAATATCAGCATACTCATCAACAAAAACATGACAGACACCCTTGAAGTGCTTTAATACCGGAACCCTCGAGTTTTCTGTAACAAATCTAATAAGCTCCTCCCCACCACGAGGTATCAGAAGGTCTAAAATATCATCCAACTTCAACATCTGATGTATCATCTCACGAGAAGTATCTTCTATGAAACCGATTATATCAGGAGAGATTCCTTCCGAAGATATAACTTCCCTTATTATCTTTGTAAGGATAGTATTTGAATTTATAGCTTCAGAGCCCCCACGCAAAACAACTGAATTTGATGATTTTATACATAGGGCAGATATATCAATCGTAACATTTGGGCGCGCTTCATATATTACTCCTATGACCCCAAGCGGAATCCTCATTCTGCCCACAAGAAGTCCGTTAGGTCTTCTTCTCATCTCTACAATCTGACCTATTGGATCCGGTAAAGAAGCTACTTCCTCAACAGACCTGACCATAGCACTTATTCTTTTCTCATCAAGCTTAAGTCGATCTATCAAAGCTGCGCTCAGGCCCTTCTGTTTAGCTCTTTCAACATCTTTTGAGTTCTCCTCTATTATCTCGCTTCTCCTTTCCAATAGGGCTTCTCCAATCTTCATAAGAATTTTATTTTTCTTATCCGTTGAAGCTGCTGAAATCTCCCTCTGCGCCTTTTTGGCTCTCTCCGCTATTTCTCTCACCACCATAACGACAAAATTAAAAGAGAAAAAACAAAAGTTGGTTAATTTTTGAAACTCATGGATCCAAAATAATTCTTTTATTTTCATTGAATCATACAAATAATAGAATTGTTGTTTTATAATAATTTGTTGCAAGTTTATAAATTATCCAATCGGAAACCATTTAGAAAATTACTGTCATGTAAATCCTCACGGCGCTAATTCAGAAAAAATCAAACAATAAACCTTACTACAGGACCAGTTCTCAAAACCAAATCTTTTGCTGAGTATATATCACCATCTATAGTGAAATCTTTTTCGGAGTCAAAAGAGATTTTGATCTCATCTAAAACTACATTCAGGGAATTTGGAGGCAGAACACCGAAATATATAAGAGGCAAAAAAAATACAAGAAATAAGGGAAACAAAGATGTTGCTATAAGATTGAATCCAGAAGAACATTTCGGAGCTTTCGGGAAAGTGGAAAAATTCAAACCAAAAGAATGCACTGTGCTTGCACCGATCAGATAAAAATCCTTCTCAATAGAAAAATCCTTTGAAATTAATCTGACTTTTTCTGACTTAAATTTTTTGATAATGTCTTTATCCATAAGTAATACGCCTCTGACATATTTTGAAACAGTTCTAACAGCCGTCTTCGGACCGGTTTCACCATAGGAGTAATAATCTCTCAAAAAGGTTGCAGGCAGAATAGCTCCAAATAAAAAACCGTATTTTCTTTCATCGCCAAAGCAAATCTCAATAGAGGGACGAGGGATAAAAATAAATCTACCATCTCGCAAATAATCTGACACCTTCTTGATAAGTTTCACCCTATCCGGGACTCTCAAACATTTCTCAACCGTGCACATAGATCCACCGTAAATATGAGCTAGCATAGGAATCTCCTTCCCTCGAGTCATAATCTCTGTCAGAAAATGATGAGTTGTTCCATCTCCACCCCTTATAAACACTACGTCATCTCTGACAAAATCAAAATTCAATTCATCGTCAGGAAGAACATATATTCTTTCAAATTCTATTCTATAATCTCTTGCAAGTGAAAGGACATCCTGAACACTATCTTGTCTTGACCTGCCTGCAAGCTTGTTAAAGACAAGAAAAAATCTCCGCGGTTTGAATACACCCCAGTCAGCTCTATAGTTGTGAAACATAAAATCTTGAATGAATGTATTGTTTATGGAATAAAATATTTAAAACCCTGAAAAATAAATCACAAAATATTTCATAATCACCAATTTTCCATATCTCCTTTTGTCATCTCTTCCAAACAGTTTTTCTTTTGCCCTGTTGCTAAAGCTATTTTTCGGAAAAAATTCAGAAGAAGCTTCTGAGAAAAATTGCGCTTCATAAAAAAGAAAAATTTATTTTTAGTCCCGAAGTATTTTTCCGATTTCTCGAATACTCTCCTCTTTGTTTATAGATCTCTTTATTTCCCTGAGCTCACCCATATCCTTCACACCTTCCAGAATCTCCATCAAATATCCTCCCTACTCAAAACTTTTCTATATATCTATCTCAATCCCCTCCTTCAAACTCTTATCTATTCTTTCCTCAAGCTCCTCCCAAATCAATTCTTTATACCTTCATTGAGCCCTCCTTATACCTGTCCTTGTCAAGTCTACCTTCATTACCTCTCCCATCTTCCTCTCCAACTCCTTATCTCTCCCCCGCCAAAATCGATAGTATGTATATCTTATTCACTAACTCCATTAACCTCTGCCTTGACGAAAATCTATAACTCAATCATCTTCTGAAAGGTTTTTCTCATATCCGATTCCATGCTCAAGATCGCAAGAGTATTATATTTTGATACTTTGTTTTCTCGAAACTCCCTAAAAGATACCTTGTTTATGAAATTGAATTTATCTTAAGTAATAAACCATTATATAATCTAAACAATTTTTACAATAGATCTTTTCCTGGGCAAAATACTATGTGAAATATCGAAGTGACATAAAATCCAATCAAAACACAAAAAGAAAAATTTATATAAAATTTTTCTTAGAATTTTAAAATATATAATATGACAAAAATTGATGAAAAGAAGGAAGCGAGAATTCCTGAAGAGCAAATAGAAGAATTGAAGAAAAAGATTCTTGAGGGGATAAAGCAAAAAGAAGATCAAGGGAAAAAAGATAAATCAATAAAGGTTGAAAGCAAGACGCCTCTTTTTATACGAATAACAAGAAATCCTGATCAATCAAAGTTTTATCTATCAATCGGTCCAAAAGGGGGGCACCCTGTATATAACAAAGTGATCTTTGATTCATCTGAAAAACTGAAGGAATTTGTTGAAGATCTTAAAGATTTTATCAAAGAAAGAGAAGATATACTGATAGCAATAGATAGGCTTAATGAAAGTTCAGGAAAAAAACACGGAGATACGGTCTAAGGAATTTTTTTAAAATTCCCATATATGCTGAAATTCTTCTTTTCAATAATAACTTTAGCACTAGCAATACTTATACTCTCAAGGATAATAAATGTTAAAGTTTCCGATTCCGGAATATGCCTATACCTAAAAGATGAAATAAAGGAAAGCGTGTTCCAAAGCAGAGCTAAAGAAGCAATAATAAACAGGGATAGAGAAAATACAGAAAAAGAAAGATACCAAAATGCAGAAAAAAACATATACAAAAACACACAAAAAATCGAAATTAGAACAAATACGATAAAACAAAAAATAGAAGGCGACGATATAAATAACAAAACAGATAAACAAGCAAAATCTAATAAAATAAATAGCGAATCAGAAGATCCTATAGAAGAAATAATCAAAAAGAAATTTCAAGAAAAGTAAAGCGACACAGAAATTATAGATATATCATCAGGAATTATCCTTTGATCTCCAGAATCTCTCCCAAATCTAAATGTATCAGAAAATTTAGCCAAATCCTTATAAGAAGTTGGATATCGGAAAACAATACAAAATACCAAAGAAATTTCCGTTCTTTTGAAATTCCCGGTAAAACAAACCATATATACTTCAATTCCATCGTGATTAAAGATATACAAGCGATATTTTTTGACTTTGATGGTACAATAGCTGATACTGAAGAAATACATTTCAAATCATTCAACAGAGTTCTTGAAAAATTCGGATTAGAGATAAGCTGGCAAGAATATCTTGAAAAATATTTGGCATATACAGATCAGGAATTCTTTAAAAAGATATCTGAAGAGAAGAAAATAGAGATAGACATAAATGAAGCTTGCAAACTAAAACAGGAATATACAAGAGAAGACTTAAAACATGCAAAACCTCTTCCTGGAGTTATTGAAGCTATAAAATACTTCAAGAAAAAATATCCACTGTGCATAGTTTCTGGTGCACTGAAAGAAGAAATTGAATTCATCCTAAAAAACTTTGGAATACTTGATATGTTTGAAGAGATAGTCTCAGGAGATGATTATGACGAAGGCAAACCATCTCCAAAACCTTTTGAAATAGCTATTGAAAAGATGAAGAAATTAGGATACAAAATAAACAATGAACTATGTGTAGCATTTGAAGATTCAGGTTATGGAATCATATCGGCGAAAAAGACGGGACTTCTTGCGGTCGGAATTACAACATTCTACAGTCAAGAGAAACTAAAGGAATCTGGTGCTGATATAGTTATAAACTCATTAATAGGACCGGAGGAGATAGAGGAAAAAATAAAAAGCCTACTCAAAACCAGAATTCTTGAGGGAGATAAAGTCCTTCTTGTTTCACACAAAAAGAACAAAACATTCCTAATAACTGCTGACAAAAAGAACGATATCCATACACATCTTGGAATTATAAAGGGCATTCAGGTAGTCGGGAACTACTACGGGAGAAAAATTCTTTCCTCAAAAGGTGAATCTTTTTACTTACTTGAACCAACACTTGAAGATAGGATCAAAAAAATAGAAAGGAAGAGCGCAATAATATATTCCAAAGATAGCTCTATTATGATCTTTCTATCGGGAATATCATCTGGAAGTAGGGTAATAGAGACTGGATGTGGTTCTGGAGGAATGACACTCGCTTTGGCTCACTTCATAAAACCAACAGGTAAGGTCTTTGTATATGAGATAAGAGATGATTTTATAGAGCTAACTAAAAGAAATCTTGAAAAAAACAACTTATTAGAATACGTGGAGTTCAAAAAAAGAGATATCTACAAAGAAGAGTTTGATGAAAGGGATATAGACGCGGTTTTCATAGATCTTCCCGAACCCTGGCACTGCATAAGAGCTGCGTGGAAATCTCTCAAGCCATCTGGTGTTCTTATATCTGTATCTCCAACTGTCAATCAAACCGAAATATTTTGCGAACTTTTGAGAGCTAATGGGTTCATTCTTGTAGATACATTTGAAGTCCTCCTGAGAAGGTTTCTATCAAGAGAAGGAAAATCCCGACCGTATGAAGATATGATAGGACATACGGCATATATATCTATTGGTCGAAAGGTGTTAGATCGTTAATTTGGAGATAAGATGAAGGTTATTTCTCCCTTTATACTCCTGCTGCGGAGTTCTTGAATGACATCAGAAATCCGACCTCTTATAAATTCTTCAAACATCTTGGTCATCTCACGAGCCAGAAAAACTTTGTAATTTTGACCGAAGATTTCCATCACATCTTCCAGAGTTGAAATAATCCTATGAGGTGATTCATAGAAAACTAAGAGCGGAGAAAAAGGGAGATGTTCTAATCCCTCTTTTAATTTCCTAAGAAAGTTTTTTCTTCCCTTCCTTGGTATAAAACCAAGAAATATGAATCTTGAAGTATCAAAGCCACATACAGATAGCGCGCTTGCTAAAGCAGATGGTCCCGGTATAGGAACTACCTTAATACCATTTTCAAAGCACGCTCTGACGATTTTTGAGCCAGGATCAGATATTGCAGGTGTCCCAGCAGAGACAATAATAGCTCCATCTTTATCTCTTAAATACTCCAAAACTTCATCTGAAACCTTATCAATTGAAATGATTTTTTCCGGCTTAGCCCCGATGTAATTTATAAGCTTTAAACTGACACTTATTTGCTCGCATATAATTATACTCACTCCTCTTAAAACTTCTCTTGCTCTCTCTGTGATGTCTTTGAGATTACCTATTGGTGTTGCAACAACATAAAGAGCCATATCTCAAAAAATTTTTCTTATACTAATTTGAAGTTCAATAATAACTGCAAATTCGGAGAATTGAAAAATAAAACTCATATCTTATGTTTGTTAATCAATAAATTCGGACATGAAGAAATCACAAAATCTCAAAGGTTAATATAGCCAATCTACCAGCTCATATACCGATTTTTACATAAGATCTTGGGATCATCATTATATTGATTACCAATATATTCCTTTATCTTGCATCTGATGATAAGAAATGATTTAAAGATCATAGCCACAATAACAGCTCTTGGTTTTGTACTAAGATTTACCTTCTTTCTTGCTTATATATTACCGGATCCTAAAAGATCTTTTTACACAATAGACTCATACACATACGAGTTTCCGGCAATAAACCTTCTACAGAAGCGGAGGTATATAAACGACTGCCCACGACCCGTACATATCCCAAATCAAAAATGCATCCCATCAGAAGAACCTGAAATATACAGGCCCCCAGTATATCCCATATTCATCGCATCGCACTATGCGATTTTTGGAGAGAAAAGAGAAAGCGTGATAGCTACTCAGAATATTATAGATTCCCTGAAGATACCACTGATATATGCAATATCAAGGAACCTAAGATTTACTGGTATATATTCATTTATTCCATCTTTGCTATACGCTGTTTCTCCTTCGGCAATATTGTTTTCCCAAACTTTTATGACAGAAGCACTCCAAGGTTTCCTTCTCCTTGCTATAATATATATCATTTCATCGGGTCTATCCATTAAAAAATCTGCATTATCTGGCTTTCTAACTGGAATATTATCCCTCCTACATCCCTTGTGGTTTTTCTTTTCACTGATTTTACCTTTCGCTATATATATATTCTCACCATCAAAAAAGATCAAAAATCTCCTCGTATGTGGCTTGGTTTTCCTAACAACAATCTCACCGTGGATAGTAAGAAACTACCTTATATGGAAAATCATAATATTTAGACCCGGAGGTGATGTTTTCTTATGTGAAATAAGAGAAAAAATGTATAAAAATCAATGGATAAAACTTGAACCGCAAAAATTTGATCCAGATGTCCTCAACAGAGCATCAAAAAAGTTCGGGTGGGGAATAAAATTTGATGGAAATACGGAATATCCATTTGATCTAACAAAAAGAACACAGATAGCGCAAATATGCCGAAATGACATATTAAAAAAGATCTGGAAGTACCCCATAGAACTTCACATAGGAGGATTCATAAGAAGTTTTATTCCAATCGGGATAGCCCAGCTATACTATATGACAACAGGTAATATACTTCCATCTCATGAAGAAATAACGCGCTATATAATTCCTAATATCCTTGAAGGTAAAATAAAAGAATCTATAGAAAACATAAAGGAAAAGAGATTAAATCTTTTGAGTGAAAAACTCTGGTTATTTTACATACTATCTTGGTTCATCAGAATTTTTACATTTGTCCTATCTTTAATAACCATTATCAAACCCAAAAAGATTACATTTCTTTTGATCTTTATCTTTTTTTATGGTACATTCATATTAAGCACATTTGAGTCAGGGCAATCAAGAAGGTCCTACACGGTTGAACCAATTTTGTCTATACTTTGTTCTTACGGTCTTTTTACTCTGATGAATCTACATCAGCGTAATATTTTCCGCCAAAAAGAAGAGAAATAGCTTTAGCTTCTCTCATCCATTTTTCTACAGGGTGATCTTTGACAAAGCCGTGACCGCCAAGGATTTGCACTCCCCAAACTGTAAATTCTTCCGATAACTCTGAAACAAAAGAAAAGCAATCTGCACAAACTCTTGCAAAATCTTCCTGAGCAGTATCAAGAGACCACGCTGCTTTCAATGTATAAGCCTCTGCTGCAGAGACAGATATAGAAAAATCAGATAGTATAAAAGCTAACCCCTGATGATGCGCTATCTTCTTCCCAAAAGCTTCCCTCTCCATAGCATAACCCGAGGCGTATTCAAAAGAGGCTCTAAGAAGACCAGATAGAATCGCGGAAAGATAAATCCTCAAAACACTTATAAATCTCTTATAATCAATCTTGAAACGCAAGGATGGTATGGAATCTTCAAGATAAATCTCATTCACCCCAACCGCATCAAGTGCCAAAGCTTTCTTTGGCTGAACAACAAATCTGTCAAAAATGAAAAGCTCATTACCTTTTATGAGTGCAAATTTTCTTACATCTCTTCCTAAAACCGTCCAAGCCTTGCCAGAAAATCTTCCATCTTGGGAAGAGATATTTCCGTCAAAGTCAATATATATTCCCCAGGGTGATTTCAAAACTTCATCTTTCATTTTTAGCTTTTCATCTTTACTTGCTCCGATGCATTGTATCAGATGGAGATTTATAGATGGCAGCTCAAGGAATAATGTTGTAGCGGCGCATCCCCACGCCATATTTTGCAACGCTAAAGTTTTCCTAAAAATGTGATATCCATATCCACCAAGCTCCTCTGATATATCTGCCAAGTCCAAACCAAATTCCTGATATTTATCTCTTATCTCCTGAATAACCCCCTCCTTTTCAGACCGTCTACTATGCTCCCTCAAAAACCTTCCAAACTCCTCGGTCATCTCCTTTATCATTCTTTCTTCATCAGATAACTCAAAACTTATCATACTATTAATCCTCCCTTATTTTAATTTGGACTCTTGGATATCTCTTCTCAAGGGCTGCAATCATAGCCTGATTTATCTCCTCAAAGCGAAAAAATCCGAAGATTTTATCAAAAGGTATCTTATCCTTATTTCTAAGGATAAAGTTCTGCGCTAAAACTATAGTATGGGGGTCGTACAAGGAAACACCCTTTATAGTTATGTTTTCACCTATCCATACAGAAGGATCAGCATCAAACTTTTGCTTTGGATTTATAGCACCCATAACGAGATATTTTCCTCCTCTTCTTATATATTTCATCCCTTCCCTTATAGCAAGTGGAGTTCCGGCAAGTTCTACAACAACATCAGCTCCCCCTCCTGTCAGTTCCTTTACTCTTGAGATTCTTTCCCTAAAATCTCCATCAAGATTTATAGTATGATCAGCTCCAAACTCTTTTGCAAGGGCTAACCTATTTTCAACAGAATCAACCGCCACAACCTTAGAAGCTCCCATATCCTTTGAGACAGCAATAGCAAGCAACCCAAGTCCCCCGGCTCCCTGAACAACAACAGTATCCCCATAATCAACTCCGATCTGCCTGAGACCAAATATAACTTGTGAAAGGGCACAGTTTATAAGAGCTGCATATGTAATAGAGAAGTCATCAGGCAAGACATAAAAACTCTGTCCTTCCCTTAAAACATAAAAATCTGCGAAAGCTCCAACAAAGTAAGGAGGCTTATCCGCTTCCCTCAGAACAGAAAGGAGAGACTTGAAACAGGCGTAGTATTTCCCTCTCGAACACAAATGACAGCTCCCACAGCTTTTATAATAAACCGGAGATACCAGAGAACCCTCATAAACAGGATTACCTAAACTGTCTGTCTTGACACCTTTGCCGAGTTTATAAACTCTGCCCACAAATTCATGTCCAAGAACAATTGGATAGAACAACCCCCCGAAAGCAGAAAAAGCCTCACCCTTAAACATATGTATATCTGAGCCACATATATTTGCTCTTACGCACTGAACAATCACCTCACCATGTTGTGGGTCTGGTATTTCATATTCTCTTATATCAAGAGGTTTCCCGATCTCATAAAACACTGAAACTCTGCCCTTCATATCTACCTCCTTTTACACATAAGGTATAACCTTTTCCATGAAAAGTTTCATTGAAGATCTCACAAGTGAATCATCCATAGCTCCCATATTGAAACCACCGATAAAAAAGTTTGCTCCAGCATCCCTACACACTGAGAGAAAATCTATAACTCTCTTTGGATCTCCCCATGCCAAAGGTGTATAATTTGGGTTTCCACAGAGAGTATCAAAAGTTATAGGTCGGCTCTCCTTTATTTCATCTCTTCTTTCTTCTGGCCATGTTTCAATCAACTTTTTAGTCAGATGCTTATACAGGTGCTCCCCACCATAGAAGAATGCCATAATAGTTTTCATGAAAAATTTTTCCGCATATTCACGAGCTCTTTTATCATTTGAATCAACATATATCCACTTGAAGAAAACTTTATATTCAGATTTTCCAAATCCCGATTCTTGAGCCAGTTTATCATACAGGTCATAAACATGAGAAAGCTCCCAGGGAGAGAAACCAGCAGCGGGGATGACATAAAAACCACGCTCTGCAGCCCAAGCTATTTGTTCATCTCTTGCAGTCGTTATGAAAACTGGTGGATGAGGTTTCTGAAGAGTTTTCGGCTGAATTTCTACATTTTTTATTTTTAGGAACTGACCATCATAACTTACATTCCCGTCTGACTTCCACGCTTTCACACAAAACTCTATTTGTTCCCTCATGATCTTCCAATTATCTTTTATGTCCAAACCAAACGGTTCAAATTCATATGATCTATATCCAGATCCAACAGAAAAAACAACCCTACCTCCAGAAAACTGGTCAAGCATGGCAACCCTTTCTGCAAGTCTTATTGTTTCATTCAAAGGAGAAACTATAACCATTGGCCACAGTTTGATTTTCTCTGTTCTTGAAGAAACCCAAGAAAGGTAATCAAGAACATCCGGCATTATTCCATAGTGAGCAGAAAAATGGTGCTCGGCTGGGCAAACAGCTTCAAAACCCAATTCCTCTCCATATACCACCTGATCCACTGCCTCTTTATAAACCTGACGCGGGGATTTTTCTCCAAGCGTCTCAAAGAGATAGAAAAGACCCGCTCTCATTCTATTTTTCTCCTTTAATATTAAGTGTATAGTTTTAATTTACACTTTTCATAAAAATTTTTACTTTCAGCAAGAATTTATAGTTTAAAAAATCAAGCTCATCAAAAGGATAATTGGTAAGAACTATGATAGGGAACAAATAGTAAATCGTGAAAAATGCAGAGAAGGGAAGGATTTTGCACCGAGTTCCGCTTATTTTCTAAAATGGCGATTTACTATACATTACTCTTTTTCCCCGAAGAATTTTCTAGAATTTTTTGTATATCTTTTATACTTTTTGCTTTAATTATAGCTTTTTTTATCCTTTTTAGCTTTTCTAAATCATCTATTTCTTTGATTTTTTTAATCATAGCTTTTGCCTTTGAACCAAATTTAATTTTCATATCAAGAAGAAT
>CAZRNR010000020.1:0-31962 GCA_964601505.1 uncultured bacterium
CAGATAAGGGAAACTGCCAGAAGAATAAGGCAACTTGGGGAGGAAACTGATAGAAAAATAAGGCAACTTGGAGAAGAAACTGATAGAAGAATAAGGCAACTTGGGGAGGAAACTGATAGAAGAATAAGACAACTTGGGGAGGAAACTGATAGAAAAATAAGGCAACTTGGAGAAGAAACTGATAGAAGAATAAGGCAACTTGGGGAGGAAACTGATAGAAGAATAAGACAACTTGGGGAGGAAACTGATAGAAAAATAAGGCAACTTGGAGAAGAAACTGATAGAAAAATAAGAGAACTCGGAGAAGAAACTGATAGAAAGATTATGAAACTTGGGGAAGAGCTGAGAAAAAGGATTGGAGATCTAACAGATGCTCAAGGGTTATTTTGGGAATCTGCTTCTGAAAATGGTATTAAAAAATTCCTTGAAGATAGGGGATATCAGATAAAAAGGATATCAAGACATGTTGAAGCCAAGACTTTAAAAGGTGAGGAAGGGGAGTTTGACATCATATTTGAGGCTCAAAAAAATGGAGAGGGGGAAATATTTATAGTTGAGGTCAAATCAACTGCTCATGCAGGTTACATAAATGAGTTTATTGAGAAGTTAAGATCTATTTTTGATTTCTTTCCTGAGTTCAGAGGTAAGAATATCTGGGGAGTTTTTTCCTCAGGTAGGTATGGAGATGGAACTGAAAGATATGCTATAAAAAGTGGGCTCATCACATTCGGAATATCAGGAGATGTTGTAACCCTCCTCAATCCACAAAATCAAATAAAACCTTTCTTCACTAATTAAGATTACGGGTTCATCAGGTAATTTTTCAGTTATGAGATTATGGATTTTCTGAAGCTTTTGGAAAGATTTGTAACAGTGATTATCAAATTGTGAAGGAGATATGTGGATTGACATATTGAGTTATAATACGGAATTGCTTTGTTGCAATCATATTAAAACATATTGAAATTTTATTGTAGCAAACATTTTTAGACATGGTGAAATGTAAAAATCTTTATATTTCCTATAAAGACAAAAAAATTATTTCCTACAACTAAATGAATTTTGTAAACAATTGCATGTAAAAGTGCCATCTTCTCTTTTGTTTCTTCTATCCTCTCTCTTAAATTCCCTGTAAATTTCCTCTTTTATTACTGAATTCATTGTCTCACATATCCATCTTTTACCAAAAATTCCAGTTGTAAAGTAAAAAGATGCAGAATCTTCTTTTAAACCTAGGGAATCACAAGAGGGAAGAAGAGAGAAAGATTTCTGGAAGAGTATGTTCAAGGTTTTTTAAAGAAGATTTTGGATTTTTTCATAAGACAATTTTCGGAATGCTCTGTGGAATGTAGAGTGATCGGGGGCTTTTGTAGATCCAAGGATTTTTTGCATGTCAGATGAGGGTTTTATAAGTTCTTCAGGGCCTTTCCAATGTATTTTGTGTAGATTTTCAAGAGGACAGAGGTGAAAGGGAATTTGTAGGTATGTTTACTTTTTGGATGAGAGTAAGAAAGCAAGGAATCTGAGCAAACCTTTAATGGGATTTTCAAGAAAGTTACATATCTTCCTTCCTGGGGGCTTTTTTTATAGTTTTCCTGGGGCATATTCTCACCTCATTATGGCATAGTTAAAAAGCTTTTTATATGTTTCAAAAATATCTTACCCTATTTTTAGTTTGTCTCAAAATGAGTTCAGCTATTTTTTTCTCAAGTTTTTCTGCGATCTCATGTTCTCCTTTTAGCTTATATAATACATACTTTCTGGAGTTATCTTCCATTATTTTTCTATCGAAGAAAGTAGGCGAAAAGATGCTGACGAGTATTATCCAAACAAGTAATATAGCTGACCCCATGATAAAAAGTTTTATCGGGGCATAAATGATTGGATTGAGCAGAAATGTGATGATGGTATCGCTTATCTTTACGAGCTTGAATCCAATATCCGCATTTGCCGTTAGAGCTATTTGTCCAGATATCGCTATGAGTAGGTTTATTATAAGTGGCATTGCGATCATAATCGCGAGCGTAGGTATTAAGCCTAAACGAGATACTATTGTTCCTATCCCAGATAATATTATCCTCATGCGTCTTCACCTCCTTTTTGCTCTTTTGCAAACCCCGTAGTATTCCTACTTGTGAGCCCCGTTTTAGAGCCTTGTCTGGACCCCGTTTTGTCTTAATTAAGTCCCTCGTTTCAGAGTATTACTTTAAACCCCGTGATTTTTGGATATTTTCTGAACCCTATCCTAAAAAGGGATTGTAAATTTATATTAATCATTTTTTACTGAAAGTTGTTTTTTTGAATTTGCTTTTCTGATATCTCTTTACTGCTGAATTATTCGGGATTACTAAAATCTTGGCCAATAATTTCCTTGTATTTCTTTATTGTAGCTTTATTTTCTTCTTAATCTGATTTAAGCAACAATAATAATTGGTTGAAATTTGCTTTTTTGATGTTTTTTCTTTTCTAGATCATTCTCAAAATCATTTCTAAAGATATGAACCCCAGATCTGTATTTTTCAGATTACTCTCTTTGCAAAAGGTTTTAGACCAATCTTGGGAAAGAATCTTACCTGAATTAGTATTGTTAGAGATCTAACCAAAACTTTTTGTTTTCAATGGTGTTGCAAATCTTGCGTGAATTACTATAGTTTGTTGCAACCTTGAGTTTGGTTGAGTTTAGGAATACATGACGGCAAATGCGGATGCGGAGGATGTTTTGAGCGATAAAAAACGGAAAGCAAAAAAAGCAAAAAAGGAATCATTGTAAAGAGGTAAAGCGTTCCATTAATCGACGGTATATAACACAAATGTTAAGAAGACCAGTGGGGATTGTTATTTTTGCTAATTGTAATTAATCCTTGACTTTGCGAAGGGTAGATTGCTCTGGGCGCATAGTGGGGAAGAGTATTATCTCTTTAATTGAATTAGTCCCAACCAATGTCATGACAAGCCTGTCTATTCCTATGCCTTCTCCAGCTGTTGGCGGCATGCCATATTCAAGAGCTCTTACAAAATCCCAATCCATATCTTCAAGCATCTCTCGAGTTTTCCTTTCCTTCAGCTGTTCTTCAAATCTTTTTCTTTGATCCTCAGGATCATTTAATTCAGAAAATCCATTTGCTATTTCCATACCGTAGATGTAAAGTTCAAACCTTTCTGTATAATCTGGGTCATCCTTTCTTCTTTTAGCAAGCGGAGATGTTGAAACTGGAAAATCTACAACAAATGTTGGTTCTCTGATTGAATCAGTAAATTTCTCTTCAAAGATCTTAAGGACTATTTCTCCCCAGTCTTCTGAATCAATTTCTATTTGCCCATTTATCTTTTCTTTGAGCGATTTTACATCTTTCAATTTTTCTATTGGTATCCCCAGTATTTCTGATACCTTCTCGGGTATGCTTACCCTCTTGAAAGGGATTGAGATTTTTACTTTTTCTTCTCCAAGCTTCAGGATTGGTTCAGAATTTATTTTGATAGCTAAATCATATAGAAGTTCTTCTGTCATCTTCATAAGGTCATTGTAATTTGCGTAGATCTGGTAGAGTTCAAGCATTGTGAATTCTGGATTGTGATATGATGTTATTCCTTCATTTCTGAAATTTTTGCCTATTTCAAAAACTTTGTCAAAGCCCCCGATTATGAGTCTTTTCAAATAAAGTTCTGGAGCTATTCTCAGAAATAGGTTCATCTCAAGTTCTTTATGATAAGTTTTGAAAGGTTTAGCAAACGCTCCAGATGGAACGGGCTGAAGGTATGGCGTTTCTACTTCTATAAACCCTCTCTCTGATAGAAAATTTCTTATATGGGATATGATCTTACTTCTTTTTATAAATATCTCTTTTACTTCTGGGTTCATTATCAAATCAATGTGTCTGTTTCTGTATCTTGTTTCTGTATCTTTAAGGCCGTGCCATTTCTCAGGTAATGGGTGTAAGCATTTTGAGAGCATGGTTATAGATTTGGTGTATATTGTTATCTCTCCTTTTTTTGTTCTGAAGATGCTACCTGATATCCCAACTAGATCACCACTATCTATGTATTTTTTGAAAAATTCAAGCATTTTGGGGTCATATCTTTTCTCAATGAAGCATTGAATTTTATCTGTATGATCTTGGATGTGGAAGAATGCTGAACTACCGAAATCTCTTATTGTCATGATTCTTCCAGCTATTTTGTGTTCTTTCTCTATGTGCTCTCCAGGTTGTATATCTTTATATTTCTCTTTTATCTCCACTGAACTTGAGTCTGGTATGAAAAAGTTCTTGTATGGATCTAAGTTTGTTTCTCTGAGTTCTCTAAGTTTTTGTGATCTAATTTTATACTCTTCAGACATATATAAAAAATAAACAAGCTTGATTTTTTATTTTTTGAATTCTGAAATGATTTTATTTATTCATTTGTCGTTTTTGTGTATCTTTTGATTTAGAACAGGGTGTATATGAACGGTGATATTGCTGTACTTGATCCAACGAATATTATCAGAGCCATTAGTATCAGAACAAGAACAAACGGAATGAGGATAAATTTTTTATTCCTTAAGATAAATGAAAGAAATTCTTTTATAAAGTCGATCATACTTTTTATTTTATGATAAATTGATTTTAAATTGTAAAAAACTTTAAGAATTCAAAAATAACTGCTAAAATGTAAAGGCTTGAGTATTCAGGATAAATTCACAGATATGCGAAAGAGCAAATATGAGACTCTTTTGGAAAAGGAGAATAAGGTCTACGAAGGTGGAGGAGAAGAGAGGATAAAAAAACAACATGAGGAAGGGAAGCTTACCGCAAGGGAGAGAATACTTCTGTTATTTGATGAAGGAACTTTTGAAGAAATAGATAGATTTGCTGAGCATAGAATATTTGAATTTGGAATGGATAAAAAGAAGTATCTTGGGGATGGTGTTATTGTTGGTTATGGTAAGGTAGACGGAAGACTCATGTATGCTTTTTCACAAGACTTTACAGTATTTGGTGGAGCATTGGGTGAGATGTTTGCCAAAAAGGTTTGTAAGATCTTTGATCTAGCTGCAAAGACTGGTTCCCCGATTATAGGTCTTAACGATTCTGGAGGAGCAAGGATTCAGGAAGGAGTTTTATCTCTTGGTGGCTATGGAGATATATTCCTGAGGAATGTCAGATATTCGGGGGTTATACCTCAGATTTCTTCTATTATGGGGCCATGTGCTGGCGGAGCCGTTTATTCTCCAGCGGTCACAGATTTTATTTTCATGGTCAAAAAGACAAGCTATATGTTTATAACTGGGCCTGATGTGATAAAAGCAGTGACATATGAAGATGTTACTAAGGAGGAGCTTGGGGGGCCAACTGTTCATATGGAGAAATCTGGTGTAGCTCATTTTGTGGCAGATAATGATGAGGATTGTATAGAAAAAATAAGGAAATTAATGAGTTATCTACCAAGAAATTACCTTGAAGACCCTCCTTATGTTCGAACGGAAGATAGGCCGGATAGATATACTGAAGAACTCAAATCTATTATTCCGGAGGAGCCCAATATTTCCTTTGATGTCAGAGATGTTATAAATGTTGTTGTTGATAAGGGAACTTTTTTTGAGGTTCAATCAGGTTATGCGCAAAATATCGTTATAGGATTTGCGCGACTTGATGGTAAGGTTGTTGGTATTGTTGCGAATAATCCCGCTCATCTTGCAGGGTGTCTTGATATAAATGCGTCTGAAAAAGCAGCGAGGTTTGTAAGGTTCTGTGATTGCTTTAACATACCTATAATAACTTTTGTTGATGTTCCGGGTTTCTTGCCAGGAACTGTGCAGGAATATAATGGAATAATAAGGCGTGGAGCGAAGCTCCTTTATGCCTATTCTGAAGCAACTGTTCCGAAGATAACTCTTATTATGAGGAAATCATACGGGGGAGCGTATGTTGTTATGGGATCAAGACATCTTATGGCAGATTATGTTTTTGCTTTGCCTCAAGCCGAAATAGCTGTCATGGGACCGGAAGGAGCAGTAAACATAATATTTAAAAAAGAAATAGAGAACTCTAAGAATCCGGAGGATGCGAGAAAGAAGTTTATAGAAGAGTATAAGGAAAAATTCGCAAACCCCTGGAGAGCTGCATCTTTGGGTTTTATAGATGATGTGATAAAGCCTGAGGAGGTTAGAAGAAAGCTCGTGAGGGCTCTTGAAAGCCTTGAGGATAAAGTTGAAAAGCTACCACCAAAAAAACACGGAAATATACCGCTATGAAAAAGTGCGCTGTCGTTTTCCCAGGTCAGGGTAGTCAGCATGTAGGTATGGGTAAAGATTTCTTAAAAGATGAAAGGTTTTCGAGATATATAGATGAAGCTGATAATGTTCTTTCCTTTAAGCTTTCAAAGCTTATATTTGAGGGACCTGAAGATGAGCTAACTCTAACTCAAAATGCTCAACCTGCAATATTTACTGTAAGCTATGGCATATTTCAATATGCCTTTGAATATCTTAAAGATAAATTTGAATTTTTTCTCGGAGGACACAGTCTTGGGGAATATACTGCCTTATCTTGTGCTGGTGCTATTTCTTTCAGTGATTGTGTGAATCTCGTGAGGCTCAGAGGTAAATTTATGCAAGAAGCAGTTCCAGAAGGACATGGAGGTATGATCGCTCTCGTTTCTTCAAGGGAAAAGGTTGAACAAGAAATTAAAAATTTTGAGAATGTCTGGATTGCAAATATAAATTCTCAGGAACAAGTAGTTGTTTCCGGTAGGAAAGATTCCATTGATCAATTTGCTGATCATATGAGGAAAAAAGGTATAAGGGTTATTCCATTGAAGGTTTCTGCTCCTTTTCATTGCCCCCTTATGTATCCTGCTCGTCTGAGACTTCAGAAAGTCCTTGAGGCGATACAGATAAATAAACTTAATTTTAAGGTCCTTTCTGCACATACACTTGAATACTACTCGGTGGAAAATGTCAAAAATACCTTGCTTGACGGTATAACTTCTGAGGTTAATTTCTACGGCTTTGTCAAAAAGCTATACCAAGATGAGGGTATAGATATATTTATAGAAGTTGGTCCTGGAAAAGTCCTTTCCTCTCTGATCAAGAGAATTTTGCCAAATGCAAAAATTATTTCTGTAAATGGACCTGTTGGTCTAGAACAGCTTAAAGATCTTTGAGCTCAACATATTTTTACAGATCTTTTTCTTGATACAAAATCTAAGATTAGGAACTTTCCAAGTGTCTCAGGTGTTGTGAAGAATGCTCTTCCCTTATTTATTCTTACAATTTCCTCAACAAACTTTTCAACTTGAGGATTTTCCTCTATCATAAATATGTTTATGCGTATATTTTCTTTTGTTGCTTCTTGAACTTCCTTGAGCGTTTCTCTCATTGCATTCGGCGAGCAGCCCATCACAGGCCATTCGACAAAAACTCTGTTGCCAACACAATATGCGGTAGGTTGCCCATCTGTTATAACTATTATCTGTTTTTCTTCTGACGATGATTTTTTAAGAAGCTTCCTTGAAAGCTTAATTGCATCCTGAAGATTAGTAAATGGATCGTTCATGTTCAGTTCAACAGATAAAAGTTCATGTGGTTTTATCTCCATAGCAACTGTGAAGAAAGCTATTATATACAGTGTGTCGTTCGGGAAAAAGGAGTTTATAAGAGAGTGTAAGGCGATAGCAACTTTCTTGGCACATTCAAATTTGTTTCCCCATGACATAGACCAGGATGTATCTATGAGTAAAGCTGTGCTTGTCCTTGCAAAGAATCTTGATCCATATATCTCAAAATCTTCAGGAGAGATTTTTACTTCACCTGTATTTTCATTATATCTTCCAGAGATTATTGCATTTTTTAGTGTAGAAAAGATATTTATATTAGTATTATCTCCAAATTCCCATTTCTTTCTGTCTTCATAATCTATCTCATAATTGCCAGATCTTTTGGTTTTATGCATTCCAGCTATTTTGCTTCTTATATCACAGAACAAATCCTGCAATATTTTATTTCCAATTTTTCTGACAGCTCTTGGCGTCATTTGTATCACGTTCCCGTGAACAACAAAGTAACCTGATTCATTTATCATTTCCATTATTTTTTGTAGTGAAGAGAAATCTGCTTCCGCCTCTTCCCCGAGCACTTCTCTTATCATTTCTGGTTGTATGTCTCTTATTGCCCCTTCTTTTAGTTTTTCTTCCAGCTCCTCTATTTTCTCAAATCTATCTATTAGTTCCATTGCCTCTTTCAGTGTCAGTGGTTGCCCTTCGTTAAAACCGTATGGGTGTTTCTTTAGAAATTCACCAAGTCTCTCTATATCTTTTAGTTTTTTCATCAGGTCCTCAAATTTATCTTCAGCTTCATCGGATAGAAAATCTTTTTCCTCTTTATATCTTTTTAGTGTATCTACATCTTTTTTGAATCCGCTTGGTATGTTTGAAAGCATCTCAGTTCTCTCACGAGCGTCGGATACTTCGTTAGTTTTTGTTTGAGAGTTTATCTCTTCCATCTCTTTATCTTTTATCTTTTTCGGGATAGAACTTTCTTTTTCATATGTCTCACAGATATTTTTTCTCATTTCTTCTAATTTTTTCCTTCTTAGCATCCTCATTGTATCTTGAGTTCCGCTTATAGATCTTGATCCTATGTTGAACCCGTATTTCATCATGTTTTCAAGCTGGCTTGCAGGATTATTACTCTTCATAATATTTTCCATTAGTTTTGAGAGATCTTGTGAAAACTCAAGAGAATTGATGAAACTTTTTTGCTTCCATTTGCTGTAAACGAATCTTGGCATTTCAAATAAATTTTATGTAAATTTATATTTAATTTCCATATATCAGATTCTTAAGTTTTTATATACTTCTGACATATGGGGTTGCTGAGAAGTGATATTTGCCAGATATAACTTCTTTTGATATACGGTTGTAAATGTAAAGACCTTCAAGAAAGAATTCAAGATAAGATGCGCAAAACTCTGGCTCTGTTCTGCCACCTATTTTCTTTGAAAGGTCATATAGTTCTGGTATCCTTTCGAAAACTAATTTATATTCGGACGAAGGTTTCATATCAGATGTTTCAAATCTAAAATCTTCTCTAAACAGAGATATGATAGATTCAAATTCATGAACTTTGTAATATTCATCAAAGACAGATTTGATAGCTTTTCTAAAAATTCTTTCAAGTATATCATATTCTGATTTTTCTATCATGGTCTCAAGCTCGACTTTGCCTATTGAAGTATATACTATATAAGATAAGTCAGATATTCTTGGGACAGCCAGCTTTTCCTTTAATATATACGCCCTTTTATACGCACTTGCTATTGCTATATCGTAGTTTGATATAGTCATTCTTACAGAGACACCGGAGTGTTGGCTGATCTCCTCTGACCTTCTGCTCTGCATTGTGAATTCAGATACTATTCTATCTACAAATTCCGGAACATCTATTTTAACACCATCTTGTAATTTCAACATTGTTGATTCCTGTTGAGATATTTTTATTTCTATATCCCTTGATCTGGGATAATGAGTTTTTATCATAGAATCGAATCTGTCTTTAAGTGGCGTAACTATTTTCCCGCGTGCTGTATAATCCTCCGGGTTCGCTGTTGCTACAACTAGTATATCAAGAGGAAGTCGGATTTTGTATCCACGGATTTGGACATCCCTTTCCTCCATGATATTGAAAAGGCCGACCTGGACTCTCTCTGGAAGATCAGGAAGTTCGTTTATTGCAAATATACCTCTATTTGTTCTTGGAATAAGCCCAAAGTGTATTACCTCTGGATCAGATAAAAATCTTCCCTTAGCAACTTTTATTGGATCTATATCTCCTATAAGGTCTGCAATGGTCGTGTCTGGCGTTGCTAGTTTTTCTCCGAATCTTTCTTCTCTTGGGATCCAGATTATTTCAACATCGTCTCCGTGTTCCTGAATTAGCTTTTGGCACCTGGCACATATTGGGTTGAGCGGATTATCATTTATTTCGCAATCAGATATCGCAGGTATGTATTCATCAAGAAGACTTAAAAGAGATCTTATAAGTCTTGACTTTCCCTGTCCCCTTTCACCAAGAAGTATTATGTCATGCCCCGCAATAAGTGCATTAATAAGTTGCGGAATAACTGTTTCTTCGTATCCCCACATATTTTGGAATATTTTCTCACCCCTTTCAAGTTTTTCAAGGAGATTTTTCCTTATCTCATCTTTCACGCTCAGGATTTTATATTTTGATTTTTTGAGATCACCTATTGTCTTTATATTTTTTATCGTAGTATTGGATTTCATCTATTTCTTTATTATTTTAAGAATTTCGATGCTTCAATATTTGTAAAAACAGATAATATTGTTTTTTGTGTCAGTTATCGTTTTTTGGACGGATTTATAATAGCCCTGAATTCCTTTATTTTACTATTTTAGGAATAGAAAGAAATAGTTCTGATATGAAATCTCTCATTTCGGAGAAAAGAAATCCACCAATTAGTACCGCAAGAATTATCACAGATATTATTTTTGGTGCAAATGTTAAAGTTGCTTCCTGAATATTTGTTAATGTTTGAAGGAATGACACAATCAGCCCTATGATTAGACTTACTAGCAAGAAAGGAAAAGTTAAAATCATAAGCACTTCAAATGACCTCTTTACTATGTCTGATATACTCGCTGTATCCATAAATTAAAGGAAAATTTCTCCAAGAATTTCCTTCATGTCTATTACAACTATCGGAATTTCATCTTTTCTGAATATGCCCTTTGCGTATCTTGTCCCGGAAAATTTTACAGATGTTATTGGTTCAAGATCTTCTAGATAGTAAGTGAAAACCTCGTTCACATCATCTACAAGTACACCTATTTGGTTCCCCGTTTCGTTTTCTATAACTAAAATTTTGTTTTTCTTTGTTGTTTCTATGTCTTGCATATTGAAAAATCTCCTCAGTGAGAGAACAGGGATTATTCTTCCACGTAGATTCATTATTCCAAGAACATTGTAATGGGCATTTGGAACCGGGGTTATCTTACCAGATCTTACAACTTCTCTTATGTTTTCAACATCTACACCGTAGAATTCTTCTCCAAGCTTAAAGTTAAGGAGATAAGAAGCTTTTTTTACTTCTCCTTTCCTTTTCTTAGTATCCTCTTCTTTTTTAACTTCTTGCTTTTCTTGGGGTTTTTTGACCTCGGGCTGGGTTGGTGTTGGAGAAGGAGGTGGTGGGTAAGGATAAAAAACAGGTGGATAAGGATATTGCTGAACAATCTGGGGTGTTACTACAGGAACCTGCTGAGGTGTTTGAATCTGAGGTTGAGATGGTGGTTCTGGAGGCTCACCTTCTGGCATCTTCCATATGCTTTCTGAAATTGCATCCATTTCAAGCTCTTCTAAAGGATTCTTTCCGAATATTCCCATAATCAATATTAAATTTTATTAATGATTTTTAGTATATGTAATTTTTATAAAATTCAGATATTGATCAAAGTAGGGATTTTTAGAACGTCTATTACTGGTACGATCTCTTTCCGCCCGTCTGCTCCTATCTCCTCTATTATGGCTGATATTCCTCGTATTTTTATCATATCTTCGTCAAAATTTTTCATAACCGAATCCTTTATGTCAAATATTTCTTCAACAATCAGTCCGACTTCTGTGTTCTTCCCTTCTCCTTCAAGTATTAAGAGCAAAAATTTATCATCGGGTAATTCTGTTTTCTCATTACCAATAATTTCATCTATGGTCACAAGAGGTATTTCTCTCCCGCTTGCAGATACGACTCTTCTTCCTTGAATTTTCTTTGTAACTATTGCTTCACTTTCCGGATAGAAAACCTCGGATCTTATGATTGAAGAGAGCGGAACAGCATATTTCTTACCTTTCCAGAGAAATATGACAACCTCAACTATTATCTTCGCTGTAGGAATTTTTACAGTAAAAGATGTTCCCTCCCCCTTCTCCGATGTTATTTCTACCTTGCCCTTCAAGCTTTCTATTTCTTTTTTTACCTCATCTAGACCGGCACCTCTCCCAGCGCTTTTATCTGCTGTTTCCTTTGTGGAAAATCCAGGAAGGAAAAGTATCTCATATACCTTTTCTTTTATCCATTTTCCATCTGGTGTTTTGAAATCTTCCTCTTTGGCTCCAAATTTTTTCATCAGCTCCGGAAAATTTTTTACCCATTCAAGATATTTGCTTACAACCTTTTCAGGGTCTATCCCTTTACCATCATCTGATATCTGGATTATCGTATATCCTCCTTTTTTTTCTGCAGTAAGATTTATTCTCCCTTTTGGATTCTTGCCTTTTCTGATTCTTTCATCGGGGTCTTCAATGCCATGTGCAACAGCATTTCTGGCTATGTGGAGTAGAGAGTTTCTGATTTTTCTGGCTATCTCCGCATCTATTTCTATATTCCCCCACTTCTGTTCAATTTCCACAATTTTCCCCGTCTGAACAGCAGTTGTTTGGATGTCTCTTACTATTCCTTTTAAGATTTCTGATATTGGGATCATTCTGACCTCAAGTATTATATCCTGTAGTTCTCTCATCCTTCTTGTTATTTCATCTAAGCTATCTCTTATTCTCTGATCTGATTCAAATATTTTTGTTGTTTCAATAACTCTGTTCAAAGAAGATTGCAGAGCATTTTTAGCTGTAACCATATCTCCTATTATGTTCATTATCCTTTCAACATCATCTATTCCAACACGAAGTGTAAGCTTTTGTCCTTGAGTTTTTGCAACCGTTTTTTTCTCTCTCCATATGACATAAGTTTTTGCTATTCTCTGAAGCTGGGATATGTCAAAATTCTCTTTGTTTGGAACTATTATAAAGTTGAAAATTATATTATCCCCATCAACTCTCGTGAAAATAGAGACTACTTCAAACCCTTGTTTTTTTATATTTTCCATAACTTCTCTTGTTCCTATGTCAAAATCTTCATCCATAGAGAATTTTACAAAAGACAGAAGAACTGTTTTTCCTTCATCAGTAAGCTTTTTGATTTTTATAAGTTCTTGTTGTTCAATTGATTCAATTATCTCCTTGATATCTGGAGACTTGCTTATTATCTCTTCCTTGAACTTTTCAATTTGGGCTATTGACTGCTTCGTCTCATCTATTTCTGATCTCCTTACATCAATAGCTTTTTTTTCTTCCCTCGCGCTTTCTCCTTCATCTGTTATCTGTACATCTATATCAACATTATCATCTCTCATTTCTTTTGATGAGGATAGTGATTCTATATTTTCCTTTATCTTCATAAGGATTGATGTTGTGTCAAAGACAAGTTTTTCAGATATTGAAGTTTTTCCATCTCTTATCTTTACGAATGCATCTTCTAGTTTGTGGAAAACATCACCTATTTTCATATATCCAATGCTGTATGAATTACCTTTTAGTGTGTGAAATTTTCTGATTATATTATTTATTATTTCTAAATCTAGTTCTGGCAGGATCTCTTTAAGGTTATCGAAATCTTCAAACAAAGAATCGAGTATTTCTTCTGCTTCATTAAAGTATATTCGCAGGAGATCTTCCTGGCCGACCATATATTTATAATAATTTAATTCGGTTTTGGCAAGGACAAATTTCAGTTGGAAGTTTTATTCTCCTATCATTAATTTTTTCAGGTATCTATCCTGTAGCGCTTTATTTATTATTTCTGGGTTTGCGGAAGATGCGGCGTTGAGAAATTCAATTGCCTTTGTCTTTTCACCTCTAGCTGCATAAAGGGAAGCTAAATTGAAGAGTTTAGCAACTTTTTCGTTATCATCTTTTGGTTCAAAAGAGTTTAGAATGTCCTCTGCTTCTTGGAACTTTCCCTGATTTATATAAGATGTAGCAAGATTTATGATAACTCTTGGATTATCTGGTTTTATTGATAGTGCAAGTTTTAGATTTTCTTCTGATTTCTGATAATCCTTTTTTGCAGTGTATGCTGTTCCAAGAACAAAATATGATAGAAACTTAATTTCATTTTCGTTAAATATTATGTCTGGTATTTGTTTTAATCCATATTTTTTTTTAGATGGTGAGATTTCTAATTCATAAAGTGCTCTTTGAGCATATTCTATAGCTTTATCATAATCTGATTTCATTATATATGCATTTGCTACTGTAGCATATGCTTCAGGGATATTTGCGGGGTTTGAATCCGTTGACCTGAGTGTGTATTCTATGCCTTTATCCACCTGCCCTATTTGTATATACATCTTACCAAGTTCTCTTGTACCTTTTCCAAAGTATGGTACCAGTTTCAATGTTTCCTCTAGTAGATTCAGAACCCTTTGGTCTATTATCCCACCATTTGAAGCAAGATAGAGATAAGCCATATCATAATAGGTTCTCTCTGCGGGGTTTTCATATTTCAATGACGCTAAGTAGAACCTTTCAGATATAGGGAAATTTCTCATTCTTTTGTAGAACTGGCCGTATCTATAATACACTTCGGCAAGGGCAAGATTTCTTGCAGCAAAAAAACCAGGAGATGCTCTACAGATTTTTCTCCATATACAAGGACCAGACTGACAAGTGGGTATTCCGTCTTTGCAAGGAGCACCAATGGAGGCAAGGATGAAGAATAATCCCGGAACAAGATACGTTATTTTACTTTTTGGAGAGAATTCTATTTTATCTTTATTCTTGACTTCGGACCATATTACTTCAAGGAATCCAACAAACATCCAAAAATGCGTGACAGATCCTGGCCATTGTAAAGAGAAATTAAAAGATGCACCAGCTAGTGTTGCAAATATACCTATCACTATACCTGTTGCTATGAAAAATGTATTTTCATTTTCCCTTTTGCGTCCTTCTCTAAATATATCAATGTATGTTGAGAGAATTACCAAAATTATTGCAAGAAAGATGGTAAAGCCGATAATACCGAGATCGGCCATTATTTGCACATATTCATTGTGTGCCTTATCAACTCTTGTATTTGTAAACATTGTAGCCTCATCAAGTAATCTTGGCGCATATTTCCATGATAATATCTCATAGTTTCCTGCTCCTACTCCAAATAACGGATTATCTTTGATCATTTCATATGAAGCATCCCAAGCCATTAGCCTTGTGGTAACTGACGACCCTGGCCCAACCTGAACGAAAGATTTAATTCTGTTTTTGATCTCCCTGCCATATTGAGTGAAGTTTAAAAATATGATGAAAATCATCAGTACAGAAGCTACACTGATTGCAGAATATCTAAGAACTCTTTTTACTTCTGCTCCGTATCTTATTTTTTGTATGATATATATTAAGGTAAATCCTATGATTATAAAAGTTAGTCCTACCCATCCTGCTCTATTTTTGGCTCCAAATATGTATATGAAATTTAGAACTGAGGATATTATAAAGAGGTACTTGAGTATGCCTTTTTCCGCTAATGAGAACCCTATAACCAGAGAAAAAGCTAAGAGGAGATATTCAACTGCAAAGTTGGAAAGCCCGAAAGTTGTTATGGGGTTTGGGCTTCCGTACTGATCCTGAGGCATCGGATAGAATCCAATAAGTTGCAGAATACCATATCCTGATACTATAGATGATGTTATGGCTATAGGTATTGCTATTATCTTTATCTCTTTTAGGCTTAGCGTTTGTGAGGCAAGATAAGAAAGTATCCCGGGAGCTATCATAACTGCAAGGTTCTGAACTTTATATGGGTTTATGGCCCAAGTTACGCTTAAAGTCCCATAGGCGAGAAATATAAAAACTAAAGGCAAGGTTCTTGGTACATTAAAAAATATCTTTTTATTCTTCAGGTAGATGTAGGTTATGATTATTCCAAATAGTGCCATAGATATGTAGCCCCAGGCAATTTTTGACCACACATATTCTATCTGGTACTTATAAAGTGGTATCATCACGGTGTAAATGATAAATGGAACTGCTTTAAGTAATGATTCAAAGCTAACTTCACTTTCTTTCTTAATTTCTTTCTTCTCTGTCCTGGTAATTTTTTGAAACTTCTGCTTATCCTTTTTCATATTCTTTTAAACAATATTAGTAATTGTTCGATGCTTATACTTTTTCTAGCTATTTTATGCTCTGATAGTACTCTATAAGTATCTGTGATATTTCTTTTCTCATGAATTCTTCGGGAGGTGTTTTGTTTTCGGATAGCATTTGTCTTGCTTGTGTCCCTGATATTGTTATTCTTTCTTCGCTACCATGCGGACATACTTTTTCAGATGTCATACCCATACATAATTTGCACCAAAAGGAGTTCTCAAAAAATAGAATTTCAATTCCTAAATCTATGTTTTCAAATATCTTGTGAGCATCGTATGGCCCGTAGAAATTTTTATATCCAGCGTGATCTCTACCTATTATGAAGTGTGTGCAACCGTAGTTTTTTCGCATTATGGCGTGATGAACTGCTTCCCTGGGTCCTCCATATCTCATCGCTGATGGAAGAACGGCAAGGAAAACATTATCTTGGCGATAGTATTTTGATATAAGAACTCTGTAAGACTTGATAATGAATTCTGCTGGAACATCATCTTTTTTGGTTTCTCCAACAAGAGGATTTAAAAATATCCCATCGCATACTTCCAGAGCACATTTTTGTATGTATTCATGTCCTCTATGTGGAGCATTTCTCGTTTGGAAGCCAACTATTTTCTTCCATCCCCTTTTTATAAATTCCAGACGCGTTTGCTCTGGAGTGAAAAATAGATCAGGAAACCCAAGATCATCTAGTTCAAAAAGCTTTATCTTTCCTCCTATATATCTGTCTCCTATTGATTTTAGATATGCTACAGATGGGTGTTCCTCAGATGTTGTTCTATAGACCATTGATGCTTCCTTTTCTTTGTCTGGTTTAAAAATATCTTCTATTTGTATAAGACCGTATATTTTACCATTGTATGAAAGATATACTTGATCAGCTCTCTTTACTCTCTGGTAATCCTCTTCTCTCACAGATAGAGTTATAGGGATACTCCATATTATTCCGTTTTCTAATCTCATTTTATTCACACATTCTGTGTAGTTTCTTTTGTCCATGAAACCTTCAAGCGGACTAAGAACACCTATACCAAGCATTTGAAGGTCGCACCATTCTCGCCTTGTTATACTTATTTGCGGTATCTTCTCATTTATCTTGTGTCCCTTAAAATATCTTGTTTTTATCTTCCCTCCGTGTGCTTTTGATGGAAATTTATTTATATCATCTTGCCTTTTCATACCTTCTCCAAATATATTTTGAAATGTTTAGAAGAGGTAAAAAATAATTTTTTTGGTTTGGTGAATTTTTTCTCCACTCTTGATTTTGGTGTCTTTTTTATTTTTACCTTTCATTATAAATATTTTTCTGTCGCAGAGGCGAAGTATATTTATTCTGAGAAAAAGTGAAGAAATAGATGGTCTCTGCAGATGTGAAGTGTATTTTATTTCATTTTCGTCTGGATTCTGTCTTGGATATTTAAAAAATAGCAAAGATTCAGCTTTGTATTTATTTGTTTGTTTATTTAGACACTGAGATCAGTTATTGATTTTCTCCTCCTCTTCGAGAAAAGAGAAATCAAGGGAAAGAAAGTTTTTGATGATCTCTTCGTTTATCATCCCTATATATCTTCCAACCAGCTTCCCATTGTAGAAAAATAGAGATTCTGGAAGGCCGTATGGTGAATATATTTTATCCTTAAGTACCTCCGATAAAAGTAGGATAGGATAGTTAATTTTGTTTTCTCTGATGAATTCTTTTATGTTTTCTTTTGAGTCATCAGCTATTGATATTATGCTTATTTCATATTTTGATTGAGCTGATACGAGTTCTGGTATTTCTTTCCTGCAAGGGATACAGTATGTAGACCAGAAGTTTATTATAACGAAGTTTGATTCGGCTGGAAAAATATTATTTGCGGGAATATATTCTCCCGAGAAGACCCTTTTGTATATTTCAGATGAAGCTCGTGCAAGGGCTTTGCGTGAGGACTTTAGTTCATCTTCTTCAGAATCAGCTGAAATTTTAGCTAATTTCTCTTCAATGGAACTTATGTCAAATATTGAAAAAGATATCTTGTTTATTTTATTCGATAAGAAGATTAAACCAAAGGTTATAAGAGAGATTCCAGAAAATATTTCAACTCCTCGCAGAAATGATTTGAATCTGCGAGAAAATTCTATAAACTTTGAAATAAATATTGAGGCAATTATAAAGGGAATTCCTATTCCAAGTGAGTAGATAAATAGTAAGAAAGCACCGTATCTTAAGTCGTGAGAAGATGCAATGACAAGAATTCCAGCAAGAATCGGTCCGATACAAGGAGTCCATCCAACAGCAAAAAATATCCCAAAAACCAGAGGGAATATATATTCAGGCAGTTTGAACCTTGTTATATCAATTCTCTTTTCTTGCATGAATCTCTGAAATTTTATAACCCTGATTATGTTTAACCCGAAGAATATTAGCATGAGCCCGGCAACGAACATTATTTCATTTTTGTAAGATCTGAGAATTTTCCCGATAAATGCAGCGGATGCTCCAAGTATAGAGAAGGAAATAGAAAAACCGAGTACAAAAACTATAGAGTATAATAAAGCTGTTCTTGTGTTTATTTCTTCTTTTTTTAGAGATATTCCAGTGATGATGGATATATAAGTTGGTATAAGTGGAAAGAAGCAGGGAGAAGCAAATGACAATAAGCCACCAAAGAAAGAAATAAGTATTTCTAACATTTTTAATTTTATAATTAGGTATTTTGACGAATTCGGAGAACAATTCGGATAAAGTGTATTTATTTTGAATTAGTAGCGCTTGGAAATGAATCTTCTGGCTATTTTTCAGAAAAAAATCAACATTTTTGATATAGTTTTTAAAATTTAGGGCTATGCTAAGTGTTGGACAAAATGCTCCGCCATTTGTTGTATCTGATGTATATATGAAGACGGTAAAGCTTGAATCAGGTAAGAAAAAAGTTCTTGGATTCTTGAGATATATAGGTTGCCCTTATTGCCAAAGAGATATTATGAAGCTTATTTCAAATAGGAAAAATTTTGAGAAAGCAGATGTCATTCTCTTTTCACATAGTCCAGCAGATGTTTTGAAAAAATATTTAGATAAGTTATTTGATTTCCCATTCAAAATGGTTTCAGATCCACAGAAGTTGATATATAAAATGTATGGAGTTGAAGATGGTAATGTTCTTGATTTTGTAAGCCCATCGGCTATTATTGATAACCTAAAGACATTACCTACTTTAAGAGACTATAAGTTTGTTCCTGGAGGTATAGATAAAAACTTTTATACAAGGCCTGCGTTTTTTGTGATAGATGAAAATAATGTTATAAAATATATTTACAGAGCAAAGAATGTCGCTGACTCATTTGATATAGATGATCTGCTGAAATATCTCTAAAGTTTGAATTATTTGCATACAGTTGAATTTGTTTTTGAGGAATAGTGGAGTTAAATCTTTTGTGACTAATATCTTGCGTAGCTAAAACATTTATGACTATTTTTAGCGTTTATATGAATTATCCGATTTTCTCTCTCGTTTCTTTTATCATCTAATCTGCTCTAATCTGTGCCAAGAATGTCTTTTGTAAATTGTAACTACATAAAATTATCTCATTATATGAATGCTGAACTAGATATTGGTATATTCTCAATTTAGAAATCAAACGTTTTGTATAAGGAATTTGCAAACGGCTATTTCTTTTTGTAGTGAGTTTTTCTGTATTCGCATATTTTTTGAAAGAGGCATTCTTCGCATTTCGGGTTTTTCGCTTTGCATATGTTTCTTCCGTGATTTATGAGAAAAATATGTGCAACTATTTTATTTTTTATGTGTGGTGAAACCATCTGAAATATTTTCTCTCTTGAGCCGTTTGCTATCCCTATCCTTCTTATTATTCTTGAGATATGTGTATCAACTGGGAAAGTATCAAATCCTGCGAAAGCCATTATTACAGAAGCACTTTTTGGACCGATACCTTTTATTGAACATAAGAATGAAAAAAGCTTTTCTTCTTCCTCCTCTTTCATCTTCTCGGGGTCTTCAAATCTTCTGAGTATTTCTTTTAAAGCTGTTTTCATTCTCTTTGTTTTTATTTTCGGTAATCCGCATACTCTGATAAGCTTTTCTATTTTCTTTGAATCTGCTTTTATAATATCTTTCATATCTTTGAAGTTTCTTTTTATGTTTGAAAATGCAATATCTCTTAACTTATCTGATGTATTCTGTGATAGGATAGTCTTCACAACTATATCTATAACCTTTTCCTTTCGCCCATCTTCTATTATTTTTTCTATAGGGTATTTTGTTTTATTTTCAGATATTATCCTTTCAAGTTCTTTTATTTTTTCTAGATCGGCTTTTACTCTTGCAGGCATTGTAAATTTATTTTGGATTTTTTGATTTTTTATCTTTTTTGCTGACTATGTTGGTAAAGGAGGTTGGAATATGCCAGATATAAAAGATATAGGTTTGGCAGATATTGGTAAAAGTAGGGTTGAATGGGCTTCTAGAGAGATGCCTGTTTTGAAGCTTATAAGGGAAGACTTTGCGAAAAGAAAACCATTTAAGGGTGTGAAGATTGGCTGTTGTTTGCATGTTACATCGGAAACTGGGAATCTTGTTTTGACTTTGAAGGAAGGTGGTGCGGAAGTTTTTCTCTGTGCCTCAAATCCTCTTTCTACTCAAGATGATGTTGCTGCCTTTCTTGTAAGAGAAGGTATAGATGTGTATGCTATAAAGGGTGAGTCTAATCAGAAGTATTACGAGCATATTCAAGATGTTATTTTGAAAAAGCCAAATATAACCATAGATGATGGCTGTGATCTTACAGTTGAGGCTCACAAGCGGAATATATTGCCTTTTGGGGGATCTGAGGAGACTACAACAGGAGTTCTGAGGCTAAGAGCTATGGAGAAATCTGGGGATCTCAAGTTTCCTGTCATAGCTGTCAATGATGCACAGACTAAACACTTGTTCGACAACAGATATGGAACTGGGCAGAGCACAATAGATGGGATACTTAGGGCAACAAATATTCTTCTTGCAGGTAAAAAGTTTGTCGTTGCTGGATATGGTATGTGTGGTAAGGGAGTTGCTGCTCGGGCGAGGGGAATGGGAGCAAGTGTCATAGTCGTTGAAGTTGATCCAATACGCGCACTTGAGGCAGTTATGGATGGTTATGATGTTATGGATATGGACTCTGCAGCACAGATCGGTGATGTTTTTGTTACAGTTACGGGAAACAAAAGTGTCATAACAATTGATCATATTAAAAAAATGAAAAATGGTGCTATACTTGCGAACTCAGGTCATTTTGATGTAGAAATTGAAGTCGCAAAAATGAGAAAATTGTTCAAATCAAGAGAAGTCAAAACATTTGTTGAAGAGTTTGATGTTGATGGGAAGAAAATATATCTTTTAGCTCAAGGAAGACTGGTAAATCTTGCAGCTGCTGAAGGACATCCATCTGCTGTTATGGATATGTCATTTGCTAATCAAGCTCTTTGCGCAGAGTATATGCTTAATAATCACCAAAAACTTCAGAAGAAGGTATATAAAGTCCCAGATGAAATAGATAGAAAGGTTGCCGAACTCAAGTTAAAATCAATGGGTGTAAAAATTCAAGAACTCACGGAAGAGCAGAAGAGATATCTTTCAAGTTGGGAAGAAGGAACATAGGAATAAAAAGGATATTCTTTTCAGAGTCCATAAATTTGTGAAGTGGAATTACTCTTTTGCAATCGTGGTCAAAGTGCTGGTTTATGTATTTTACTTTTCATATACTAGCGCACTATCATAAAAGTTTGGTTTGATGGATGCGACAAATTGTTCTTGATCATTTAGGATTATATGCATTGTGTTTTTTATTAAGTTTCTTTGCTGTGTGGTAATCATGGTCAAAATATTGATTTTATGTATGCTTTGTTGCATTCATCAAAAATTACCACACTTTTATAATTCTCTCAAGGAAATAATGCACAGTAAAAATTATACAATAAAAGGAAAGAAATCTGAAGTTTCCTTTATATTCAGAATTTGTTAAACTAATGCCCTTTTGTAAATCTACATATTGGAGATTTCTTGAGGAGCTTATAAATTCTCAAATGCAGAAAGATTTAATTATTCCCGATTACTTTTCAGAAAAACTTCAATATGACTGACTATGTTTGCAACAAAGCAATTTATATATTTTACTTTTCATATCTTATTGCATTTTCTTATTTAGGAAAGTGCTTTTTGATTTTATGAATTCAACAGAACGAAGTTCCATAATTTTTTTCGGACTTGATATAATTACGATTTTTGTTTTACGGGACAATTAAATCTGCTGAAACATAATTTTTTGGTAGATTAGCTATTATTAATTTATGACAAAAGACGGAGCTAATGTAAGGAATGTTATCATTATAGGTTCTGGTCCAGCTGGTTATACAGCAGCTATATATACGGCGAGAGCATTGCTAAATCCTTTAGTTATAGCGGGCTCACTTCCTGGTGGACAGCTTATGCTTACAACAGAGGTTGAAAATTTCCCCGGCTTCCCTGATGCGATTCTGGGACCAAACCTTATGGAAGCGATGAAAAGGCAAGCTGAGAGATTCGGTGCCGAGATAATTTATGAGGATGTTGTTTCTGTTGAACTTGGGAATCCGTTGGAGAGAATTCCTTTTAAAGTTATCACAGATGGGAAAAAGGAGTATTTTTCCTGGAGTATAATCGTCGCAACAGGTGCAAGTGCGAAATATCTTGGTCTTGAGTCAGAAAAGAAACTTATAGGTAGGGGGGTATCTACTTGTGCAACATGCGATGGAGCTTTCTATAAGAACAAGAGGGTAATGGTTGTGGGTGGTGGAGATTCAGCAATGGAAGAAGCACTCTTTCTGACGAGGTTCGCCTCAGAAGTCATAGTTGTTCATAGAAGAGATAAACTCAGAGCTTCAAAGATAATGCAAGAAAGAGCTTTCAAAAACCAAAAGATAAAGTTTATATGGAATTCTGTAATACATGAAATCCTTGATGTAGAGAAAGGAAAAGTTGAAAAGGCAGTTTTGAAGGATGTTCAAACCGGGAAATTGACCGAAATTCCAGTAGATGGAATATTTGTAGCAATAGGTCATAAGCCCAATACTGATTTTCTCAAGGGGAAAATAGATATGGATGAAGCCGGATATGTAAAAGTGGAAGATGGTTCTACCAGGACATCCTACCCCGGGATATTTGCCGCTGGAGATGTTAAGGATCCAAAGTATAGGCAAGCTATAACTGCTGCTGGTTCCGGATGTATGGCCGCCATTGATTGTCAAAAGTTCCTTGAGTCCATAGGAATAGCTGATTGATCTATGATGTTTTTCTTTTTTTATTATTTTAAAGTATG
Source organism: uncultured bacterium (assembly GCA_964601505.1). Taxonomy (GTDB): domain Bacteria; phylum Calescibacteriota; class Calescibacteriia; order Calescibacteriales; family Calescibacteriaceae; genus DRWZ01. The sequence goes on from CAZRNR010000020.1 coordinate 23,306, forward strand.
CTCTGAGGTGATATATCTAATGTGATTTTCACCCCATCTATGAAAAATTTGCAAGCTTTGAATAATCTTCTTAACTTCTCCGTGTCTTTTTCTCTGAGATAAAGGATAATTTTTACATTATATTTTTTCTCTATGATGTACCTTAAGGATTTTGTTGGTTTTTCATATTCAATTCCTATGCTTTTTAATTTCTCATCAAAGGATTGAGCTACAGCCCAACATTTTTGTTCGTCTGGACTTGAAAAATTTATAACTCCTATATCTGTGAATGGTGGTAGATTGAACTCTCTCCTTTTGTCTATCTCTTCTTGGAAAAATTTTTCATAATCCATTTCAACGGCGTATTTTATGACAGGATGATCTGGTGAGTAAGTTTGGATTATACTTATATCTCTGGAATCTCGTGTTCCTATTTTTCTCCCAGATCTTCCTGCAACTTGAACGAAGAGAGAGAAAGCTCTTTCATCTGCCTTGAAGTCTGGTAATAGGAATTCTGTGTCTGCTAGTAGAACTCCTACAAGAGTGACTGAAGGGAAATCAAACCCCTTTGCTACCATTTGTGTTCCAAGAAGTATAGATGGTCTGGTCTTTAAGAAGTTATTAAGAATTTCTTTTGCTTGTTTTTCGCTTTTCACTTTATCTGAGTCCATTCTGAAAACAGGAACTTTAAATATGCTTTTCAGTTCCTCCTCTATTCTTTCTGTGCCGAATCCTATGAGTTCAAGTTTTTCTGAACCGCATTTACTGCATACAGTTGGAACATTGTATCTTCTACCGCACCAATGGCAGACCATTTCCTCGCTCTTGTGATAAACTAAAGCTCTATCGCATTGACTACATTTGAATTTATGCCCACATGTTGTGCATATGACAGATAAAGCCCAACCCCTTCTTGTGAAAAGAAGTATTGAGTTCTCGGATGAATCTATCCTTTTTTCTATTTCATATTTAAGTTTGAGAGACAATGGAAAAGAGATGAATTCTTCCAAAGGAGTTTCCCTGAGGTCTATAATTTCTATTTTTGGAAATAACATTCCTGGTATCCTTCTTTTTATTTCAATCAGTTCTAGTTCTTTTTTTTCTTTCGCTTTGTAGTATGTCTCTACCGATGGAGTTGCTGATCCAAGTATTACTTTCGCTTTTTCTATCTCAGCTCTCATGAATGCTAATTCTCTTGCATCATAAAAAACATCGCCGGAATCTGGATTTTGCTTATAAGATGGGTCGTGTTCTTCATCTATTATTATTAGTTTTAAGTTCTGTACAGGAGAAAATAAAGCCGATCGAGCTCCAACAGCGATGTTTGTTATACCATATCTTAAAGCAAACCAGTGTGTTATTCTCTGCTTTTTTGTTATACCCGAGTGTAGTATTGATATTTTTTCAAATCTTTCCCTTAGCCTTGAAAGCAAAAAGGTTGTGAGAGATATTTCAGGCAGAAGGAAAATAGCTCCTCCGTTGTATTTCTTTATAGCCTGTATGTATATCTCTGTTTTTCCACTCCCGGTAGCCCCATGTATTAGAACTTTTTCTGCCTTATCTAATATTTCAAGGGCTCTCTTCTGATCTTCTGTAAGTTCAATTTTCGGCTCGTTAATACTTTTAAACTCTTTCTCAACCTCTTTCAGAACTTCCTCTTTTGTTTTTATGCTCTGAGTTGGAACTATTTTTATAAATCCTTCCCTCTCTAATTTCAGAAGATTTTTAGACAGCCTTTTGGCTTTGCTAAGACTTATTTTCTTTGATTTTTTTAGGACCTGGAACAGCTTTATGTTTGGAACTCCTTCCTTTTTGCAAAGAACAACAGAAAGTTTTAGAAACTCCGGGGGGCACATTAATCTTAATGCATCCGATATTTTGCAGAAATATTTTTCTTTCATTCTGTAGCACAATTTTATCATTTCTTCCGTGAGTATCTGAAAGTCTCCATCAGGAAAATAAAAATTCTCACATATCTCCTCATGTTTCTTCACCTCTCCTACAACTATTCCTATGCTTTTGTTATTGTTTAGTTCTATTATTACCCTTTTGCCTATATCTTCTTTTTTAGATTTTATATATGCCTTCTTGCCATCGGAGCTTATCACTTGTAATATGGTCTCATCGCTACTGGACATATCTGAATGATTTTGTGTAAGATATTATCGTATTTCCTGAAAATGCTATGTACTTAAAAGAAATTTCTCTTATTTTGATTTTGGGAACTGAACCGATTGCTTCAAACAAGACTTCTTTGTTATCAAATAGGTTCGGCAAAACCGATTTGTTCCTTTTATCAAGGTTGTATATCTTCCAGAAGACCTGATACTTATTTGCGTCGTCTGTCCCATATATCTCAACATAGCTTGATATGCAATCCCTTGATATATACTTACCTTTAAGATCTTCTATTAAGCATTCGCTTTGCGGATTTATTGAGAGATCATCTATTGGTAGATTTTGTGGCATAAGTAAAAATAAAAATATCTTATCTCCGGAAATTTCTGCATCAAAAGAAAAATTTTCACTATTTAGATAAATCAGTTTGTGATACACAAAAGGTTTTTCAGAGATTTCATACCTCTCAAATGTCTCTGAAATTTCTGTGTTTTCATTTAATTTCTGTTTCTTTTCCATGTAAGTCTTTACATAGTATGAATCTGAAATGAGGTTCTTGGGTATTCTTATTTTTAAGTTGCGTCTCTCTTTTGATACTTTCTCCTTGTATAGAAGGTAACTTCCTGCCTGATTTTTGGGATAGAGTTCAAAAAAAACTTCCTCTGTCAAGCCTTCGGGAAAAACGAAGTTTATTGTTGTTTCTATGTCATCTTCTGATGGGGGTAGAATATCCATGAAAGAGGTTGTTTGGGTTATGTTCTCAAGTTTTCCAAAGTATATGTTATCTCCGGACTTTCCTATAAAGTTGATTTTGAATTGATTATCAACATTTGCTAGAAAGATTGGTATTAATATTTGGTTCTGGGTGATTTCAAGCTGGTATGATGTCTTCCTTTCAGATAGCTTTTGTATCGATGAAAGATTTATATCGGGAATTATAGGGAGAAGAGGAGGGGTTATAAAATCTATATCTCTTATTGAGCTTGGTGGGCTTAATATAACCTCTGTCATGCCGTTGGGAGTTGTTATATTTTCTGGGAAATTTAGTATGACATCTGATATTTTATAGTTGTTAAGAGTGTAAAATCGTATTTCGTCGAATATCAGGAATGGTATATTTGATAGGTTTTTTGTGGATAGATAAGATGAAAGTAATATAATATTATTTTTCACTATACCTTTGGTTTCACCTTTAAAGATAGATCCCAATGCTGTGTTAAAAATTTCATAGATTAGAGCATTCTGACCTATGCCTGAGACCAAAGTGATGTCAGCTATGGTTGTTTTTTCGGGGAATGATACTAAATCTTGGGTCCTACCAGGGATTCCTGTGTATTTTGATGATATTTCTCCATTTTGTTTATGTAATAATGATATCGTTTTTATCAAGTATTCCTCTTGAGATACGTTTATCCTCCCACCCTCTATTGGAGCTATTGATATGTTTCCATCACCATAGATTATTAGAGCTATGTTCTCAGTAAGTTGAAGATATGAGGTCCCGCAACTTATGTTTAAAGATATCTTACCAGATTCATCTTGGAAAGGTGTAGCTTGTATGTTTTGGATTGAAGGACATACTGCAAAGGAAAAATTTACATCTAATGCGTTCTGTTTGCTATTGCTACATGAAGCTGTAAGTATGAAGGCGATGAATACTATAATGATAGAAAGTTTTACGCTAACCATTATAATTAATTTTAATTTATCTTCACGCAAGGTTAAGTTTAGAATTTTTAGGAAAGTATATCTTTGGGAGTACGGAAGATACTGGTAGATTTACCAGAGATGATTTTTGAACAATTTCAAAAGAGATAGAATATCAAAATTTCAATGAAGCGGAAGGACATTTTTACATTTGTTAAGTTGGAAATTTTAACATAAATTTAGCAAGAAGTCTCCATCCTCTATAGGGTGGAGATGAATTGCAAAAACTTGAGTCAGTCTCGGATTACAATTATATGTAACTTTGATAACCAAAGGGTTTTCAAGGATGGTAAGGCAAGGACGTCCTGAACTGTGGAGATGTGAATAACCTCTATGAATCAGGAAGCTCCATCTTCTATAAGATAGATGTAGTTCACTTTAATATTGAGTCGTAATTGTCGTTTTTGCAATTCTGCGGTAGGTAGCATGAATGATTTCAAAATACTTCTTGAAACATCTGAAAAACCGCAAATTTTTAAATGATATTTTTATTTTTATTACCTATGGAATCAAAAAAAGATGTTCTTAAGTTCAAGGGAAAAGTTGTGGAAGTAAATAGGGGCTTTTTTAAGGTTCATCTTGAAACAGGTAAGGTTATACTGGCGTATCCATCTGGTGCTATGAAGAAAAACTTCATAAAGATAGGTGCCGGTGATATAGTTGAGGTTGAGATTTCTCCTTACGATCTTGAAAAAGGAAGAATAGTCTGGAGATACAAGACAAAAGAAGAAATGGAGAAAAAGGAAGGCTGAAAATGTTCTATGTTCTCTTGTTTTATTTTATCTCACAAGTATTTGAAATAAGGTCTAATATTTCTTTTTTCTCAGGAAATTCAAAAAGGACATTGGGTTTGCAAGATCAGATATTGTATCCAGCTTATGAAGGTTTTTTTCTATCAAGGGGAATGAATTTAAACAACTCTGTTTTCTTCGCTTTTGTTTTAGATTCAGACGTTTCTGCAAAAATTGTTGCTGAACCTTTTTTTTCTTATCCTCGCCAAGAAGAGCCAATTTACTTGCATCGATTTTCATCTTCATTAGGTTATAAGTTTTTTTTCATAGAGGGTGGAAAAGATACTATATCTTTGGGCCCAGGGGTGCATAACTCTTTACTCCTTTCGCGTAACATAAGGCCTCAGAACTTTTTTGCACCGAAAATAAAGGATTTGGAGTTGCCATGTATAGGTAATTTTTGCCTTGGTGCTTTAAGTTTTACAACAGGTTTTATCTTTGCAGATGATGATAGCTATAAGTTTCCAGATCCAACTTTCTGGATTATGAGCTTTAGCTGGGATATTTGGGCGCTCAGACTTGGAGCTTCAAGAATAATTGGATTTGGTGGAAAGGGGGGATGGAAACCCAAAAACTTGAAAGATTACTTTGATCTATTTACAGCAAAGTATGAAAATGCTATTGGAGTATGCGATTGGATACAAGATGAACAAGAAAAGAAAAGATGCTATGATTACTGGTCATCTCGGGATACAAATCAAGTTGCGGAGGTTTTTGGTGTGGTTAAGTTTTCTGAAATAATGAAGAATTTTGGAGTTGAACTTTTTGAAGATCTTTCTGGATATTTTGAATATGGCGGAGATGATATAGTTGCTTGCTGGCAAGTGGAAGATAAGAGAATAAAAAGCTGTTTTCCATCACCTTTTGGCTTTACTGATGCTGGTTGGGTTGTTGGACTTCAGGGTATTACCAGGAATGATTGGCTTTTTCAAATAGAGTACACATGGTTCAACAAAATGAGAAAGTTTTATGCCCACTCAAATTATCCTATGATTGTTAATGGAAAGTATCTTGGTGCCCATAACGGTCCGCTCTCTGATGATATTTGGATAAAGGTTGCAAAAAATCTCTATGGTTTGTATGTCGGAGGAGTTTTTCACTTCACTTCAAGATGGTCTGGACTCTATCAAATTCAGGAGAAAACATATGAGTTTGGTCCAAGAATATCTTTTGATTTTGATGGCGATTCCAAGACATTGGGTTTTTCTCCTACTATCTACATAGTGAAAAATCCAGATTCGGGTGATAATCCTTTTGAACCGAATTTCAGAATCGGAACATTCGTTGATTTCTCAATATCTTTTGTCTTCATATCGAGGTTCTGAAAATCAGTGTTATCTTGAAAAAATTAATTAATTAAATTTATGTTATATGGGTAATAGGATTTCTATCCCGTTGTTTCTCGGTGTTCTTCTTTTGTTTTCTTGTTCTCAAGGGGTGAAGAAAAAAGTTCTATCGGAGGAGGACTGGTATGCACCGTTTCAAGGGGCATTGCTATGGAAAGATTATATAAGATCTTCTGCTCAAAGGATAAACTTTGGTGAAGAAGGAAATGATGGAATGATTAAGATAATGGTCCATAGTCCAAAGAGGATTACAAATATAACTATAGGAGAGATAGAGTATCAGATACCGGATAAGTGGGAGGGTTATATTATAAGAGTTGATTTTGCAAAGGTGGATGATTCGGCGTCTTTAATTGGTTTTAATCTTATGTATTGTATTGTAGGTGAGGTGTGCAAACCTGCTGAAAAAATAAAGTCAGAACCTCAAGCAGAATATTTTTTTACAATAACAGCCGGATTGAAACCTATATTTATAATATATCAGGTTGTTGGAGGGGGTTGTTCGCTATTCGGGTGTAGTCAGGGTTATTTTGATCTCAAATTCTATTTGTGCCATAGCGAGCTTGATCACTTAGCTTGCAAATCAGATGAACTCTCTTATAGACCCCCTAACCCGGTGTTGCAATATGATACTATATCTGATGGCGATTTAAGTGTGGGAACTGAAGTTTATCTTGAAGATCTTACTATTCAAGTGAAATCTATAAAAGAGGTAGATTTCGGTTACCAAACATGGGTTATGGAACCAGATAATGTCAGAAAATATGCTATTTTTTCTGATTTAATTTATGAATTAGAAGTTTCTCTTAATGGTAAAGCTCATATACTCAAATCTCAAATAAAAGATTTTCCAGCTTTGAGAATTTATGGCTGCGGAATATTAGCCGGAGAAATGAAGTGTTGGTGGGGCTTTGGAGAGGTTGAAATTTCAGGAAGTGATCACGAGGAGAAAGTGGTTCAAAATTTACAGGCTAAGTTTTTTGTCCCAGCAGCTTCTGAGATAAAAAGAATAGCGGTTCAAAAGCTCTATCAATGATCTTTGCTGTTATACCAACTGTAAGACGAACTGTTTTTAATGTTATAGAAAATCTCTTTGAACAGAGCTTATCTCCTTCAAGAGTTGTAGTTGTAGATAACTCTCTTTCTCTTGGGGATGAGATCAAAAGAACTTTCAAACAAGTTGATGTTATAACTCCCGCAGAAAACATAGGTAGTGCTGGTGGATATGCTGTTGGCATGTCAAAGTGCCTTGATTATCCAGATTGCCGATATATCTTTACATCAGATGACGATGTTCTTTATGAAAGAGATGCTATCAAAGAACTATATAAGGGTATTCAAGAACTCAAAAATGCTGGTGCTGTAAGATGTTCATGGATTGGTTATGATGGAGAAACTAAACAGGTAAGAACTTCTGTCTGGACTGGTGTTCTTATTAGTAGAGATGTTGTAGAAGTTATAGGATTACCTAAAAGGGAACTTTTCTTGTATGGAGACGATGTTGAATATTTTTTGCGTATGAGTAAAAATAACTTCAATCTATACATAGTTAAGCAAGCTAGGTATCTTAAGCGAAGAAGAGACTATAGGACACAAAAAGGATTTTACTCAAGTCCATCAAGGCTTTACTATGCTTTCAGGAATGAGATATATATAGGTATGAATTATGATAAATCTATGATCTTGAAGTCTTTCGGATATTTCCTGAAAAATGTTGTATTTATGGATTTGAAATCCATTAAAGCATCTCTGGAGGGTATAAAGGATGGCCTTATTGGAAAGCTTGGGAAAAATCAGAAGTATCTTGATTTTTATTAGTTTTTGTACTGTTAGGATCAGCAGAAAATAAGGAATGATAAATCACATTAATTAGAGCAATCAAAATAAAATAAATACTCATTAATTGAATGGAATTTTTTTGAATTTTGTATCGGAATTTTTCTGTCTTTTTTACTTAATTTGCAATTAAATTTAATTGTAAATTTTTGTGGTAAAGGGAGGGAAATAGCTATGCCAAAGGTAAAGATTCCTGGACCTTTGAGGAAACTAGTTGGAAATAAGGATGAGCTTTTTATTGAGGGTAAAACACTAAGAGAAGTTGTAGAGAAACTTGGCGAGATCAATCCTGAGATAAAAAATAGGATCCTTGACGAAAACGGTGATGTAAGAAGGTTTATAAATGTTTATGTAAATAACGAAGATATAAGATTTATCAAGGGTATAGACACTGAGGTCAAAGATAGCGATGAGATAAGTATAATACCTGCTATTGCCGGTGGTTTGGTGTAATTTTCATGGATTTTGTTTAAATATCTGGGATTAGAATTTAACTCTACTCTGTTGAGAGCTTATAAAATTTTTAGGATCAATTCAGAAAAAACTTTTGATAAAAATAAGTGCTGAAAAAATTTATTTTGAGTTCCGAAGTATTTTTTCAATGTCCTTCACACCTTCTGCTTTGTTTATAGCTCTCTTTATCTCCTTCAGCTTCTCTATATCCTTTATGTCTTTCAGTAGCTCTATCAAGTATCTACCTTCTTCTCCAAGTCTTTCCTCTATGTCTATCTGAATTCCCTCCTTCAATCCCTTTTCTATACCCTCCTTGAGGCCCTTTTCTATACCTTCCTTAAGTCCTCTCTTAAGTCCCTTCTCTATACCTTTCTTAAGTCCCTTCTCTATACCTTTTCTTAGACCTCTTTTAAAGAGTCTTGTTTTT
>CAZRNR010000021.1:0-30804 GCA_964601505.1 uncultured bacterium
CTCACGAACTACTAAAAAAAATCTCCCTGGAACTTGAAAATTTAAGAAAATAAATTCATACCAGTTTAAAATAAAAAATATGTTAAGGAAGATAAGTGATGTAATAGAAAAAATAGAGACATTCATCATAACAATCTTAGTAATATGCATGATTGCATTTTCATTCTTACAAGTAGTTCTGAGGAATTTTTTCTCAATAAGTGTATTTTGGTTTGACGATTTCTCAAGACATGCAGTACTATGGGTTGGTTTCTTAGGAGCATCAGTCGTCACGGCGCATGCAAAGCATATAAATATAGATATATTATCAAGAATGATTAGGGGGAAAGCCAAAAACTTCATCAATGCCATAAAATATCTCATCTCTGCAATAATATGCATTATACTAACATACGCAGCAACTAAATTCATAATCTTTGAGATGCAAGGAGGAGAAAAATCTATCACGCTGAAGGTTCCAGTTTGGTATCTTGAAATATTCTTTCCAATCACACTCGCATTAATGGCTTTCAGGTTCATAATTTTATCAATAGAGGAAATAACAGGGAGGAGAAAGACAAAAGAAGAGGAAATACCAACAATATGATCAGATTAAGAACAAGAATGATTATCATCCTATCAGCATTTGCCATAGAAATTATAAATAATAAACCTGCTGAAGCAGAGCTAACACTAAAGATAGGAACACTTGCTCCTGTCGGAACCGAATGGTATGAGCTTCTGGATAACTTTACCAAGAAAGTGAGAGAAAAAACAGATAAGATCAAGATCACGATATATCCCGGAGGCATCATGGGTGATGAAGAAGAAATGATAAGAAAAATAAGAATCGGACAGCTTCATGGCGGTGGATTCACGACATACGGAATAAAAAGAATAGCAAAAGAGCTTGGAGCATTTGATTTACCTCTTCTTTTTCACAATTACAGTGAAGTAGATAAAGTAATTGGCAAATTTAGGGATAAAATAGAGAGCTATTTTCAGAAAAGCGGATACAAACTTTTAGTTCTATCTGAACAAGGTTTCGGATATTTTTTCACAAAAAGACAGGATATATCTGGTTTCAGAGATCTTTCAAAAACAAGGATATGGGGCTGGAAAGGAGAAGAAACAATAATCAAAACAATAAAAATAATAGGAACAGTTCCAATACATATTCCTGTCCCAGATGTTCTTGGGGCTCTTGAAACAGGAATGATAGAATCTTTTGATGTAAGTCCTATGGGATGTCTGGGATTACAATGGTGCAAACTAGCAAAAACCATGATTGACCATCCACTAAGGTATGAACTTGGAGTCGTTATAATACAAGAACAATTCTGGAATACTATACCTCAAGATATAAAGAAAGTCTTAGAGGATGTAGCCGAAGAAGAAGAGAAGAAATTTTTATCAAAAATAAGGTCCGCAAACGAAAAAGCCAAGGTAAAAATAAAGGATATGGGAGTAAAATTTGTCAAACCCACAGATGAAGATATAAAATGGTTCGAAAGTGAAATCAAGAAAAGCCTATGGAGCGAGACAGAAAGTGAGATTTTACAAGAAATACTAAAAGAAATAGAAAAAATAAGGAAGGGAGGATAATAAGAATGCTTGCATTGGTAATCTTGATATTGATATTCATACTAGCCTTTTCCGGCACTCCACTTTTTGTCATAATGGCTATTGGAGCTTTACTAGGTTTTTATTTCATCTCGCAAGTTGATATAGCTATAATAATCCAAGAAGCGTATAGATTGGCTAGTGCTCCGGCACTAATTGCCATACCACTATTTACAGTTGGAGGATATATATTAGCAGAATCAAAAGCTCCAGAAAGATTACTCCGATTCACGAAAGCAGCGGTTGGCTGGATTCCAGGAGGAGTGCCACTCGTAATACTCATTGTCACCTCCGTCTTCACAGCTCTGACCGGAGCCTCCGGAATAACAATAGTAGCCCTGGGAGGTTTGCTATTCCCAATACTCAAAAAAGCTGGATACTCAGAGAACTTCTCGCTCGGGATAATAACAAGCACAGGGTCAATAGGATTGCTATTCCCACCATCACTTCCCATAATACTCTACGGCGTCATATCCCAAACGGCAGTAAACGAACTTTTTATAGCAGGAATATTGCCCGGATTACTCCTTATATTATCCTTCTTCATATTCAGCATGATAACAAGCCTTGGTAAAAAAATACAAAGAGAAAAATTTGATATTAAAGAATTTATTTCAGCAACAAAGTCTGCCATATTTGAAATACCTCTTCCGATCTTCATAGTCCTTGGTATATACACAGGGAAATTTACAGCATCGGAAGCGGCAATAGTGACAGTTGTATGGGTAATAATTGTAGAATTCTTCATATACAGAGATATCAAAATAAAAGACTTTCCCAAAATTATAAGAGAATCCATGCTTCTGATTGGTGCCATAATGGCTATTCTTTCTATGGCAATGGGTTTCACAAACTTTCTTGTAGATCAGCAAATCCCCCAAAAACTTTTTGAATTTTCAAAGCAATACATAGATTCAAAGATATCTTTCCTAATAGTTCTAAATATATTTCTCCTGATTGTTGGAACTTTGATGGATATATTCTCTGCAATTGTTGTTGTGGTTCCACTTATTTACCCCGTTGCACAAAGCTACGGGATAGACCCGGTTCATCTTGGAATAATATTCCTTGCAAACCTCGAAATAGGATATCTAACACCGCCCGTTGGGCTTAACCTTTTCATCTCATCCTTTAGGTTCAACAAACCTATAACCCAAATATATAAACTCGTAGTCCCATTTATATCTATACTCCTTATTTGTCTCCTTATAATAACTTATGTCCCAGAACTGTCTTTAAGAACAGTCAAGGGGATTGTTGAAGGTTATGTTGAAAACGAAGATGGAAAACCATTAAAGACAAAGATAGGAGTCTCAGGATTAGAACAAGAAATAACAACAGATGAAAACGGTAGATTTAAGATCTATCTCTCACTTCCAGATTTCTCAAAGCCACATGAGTTCAGTATATCATTCATAGCTCAAGGTTACGCAGCAACTACCGAAAACATAAAGATAAAAAGGGGACAGAAAAAACGAATAAAGATTAAACTCAAAAAAGAAGAAAATAATACAGAAACAATTCAATAATTTAGATGAGTTCAAAATTAGTTATTTCTGTCTCAGCAGGTCTCGGGGATATGATATCTCTGCTTCCCATACTCACAGAAATCAAGTCTCCTATCATAATCTCTGACCTTTACAAAGAACTTTTCTCCCTCTACGATATGGATATAATATGGTGGGATGAAAGGAAAAACGAATTTCAAAACATATTCTGGCTTGCAAAAAAAATTTGGACTATAAATCCGGGTTTTGTATATGGAACATATCCAAATGGCAGAAGAATAAATATGCTTCTGGCCTTATCTCCAGGTATAAAAATATTCTGTGATGACAGGAACTATTCACAGAAGAGGTTAGTAAGTCTTGCGAAAAAATCTCCGGGATCTCATCCGATATATATACCGTTTGGGACAAAAGAAAGCTATGTTTCCATAAACTCAAAGATCTTGGGGGTAATTCCAAAATATCCTTTTAACCTAAAGGAAAAAGAAGAATATAGAGAAGAAGCAGAAAAGTTCTCAAAGACTCCTTATGCTATAATACATCCAACCTCAAGATACAGAACCAGACAGTGGGATATAAAGAAGTTCATCAGCATTTCAAAAAGGATATCAAATGACGGGATAAAAACAGTGTTTGTTCTAGGAGCGGGAGAAGAAGAACATCTCAAAATAATAAAAACAGAACTTGAAGATTATATCAAGAAAGGAAAAATTTGTATACTATATGGTGAAAGCTTACTAAAGGTCATATCCTATGTAAAGAGAGCACGACTGTTTTTAGGAAATGATTCTGCAATAGCTCACATAGCAGGAATATCTGGTGTAAAAACATTTGTTATATACGGATACACAAGGTATTATCACACAGCTCCATACGGTGCAGAGATAATAAGATTAGAGCTTCCTTGTTCTCCATGCTACAACTTTGCCAAAGGCGAAAAAATAATAACAAAGGAATGTAGGTATAACATCCTATGCCTTTCCGGAATAACCGAGAATATGGTTTGGGAACCAATAAAAAATTTTCTAAATCAGCTCAAGTAAGTCTAAAAGCTAAATGGACCAAAAATGTCAAATGAATAATGCCCGAAAAAATGGAAAAAGGAAGTCTTTTATTTCATAAAAAACTATTATCTCAAAGTCTGCAAGCCCAAAACAATCTAAAAGCCTTATCTGAAAACCGATTTTTTATTTCTACATATTATCCTATAATGATGATCATTCAAGTAGTCAAACTTTATTACATCAATTCCCACATCATGTATGATTTTGATAAGATCTTTTTCAGACAATCTTTCCTCATATGGTGGCCCCCATTCTTCATTCTTCTTTATCCATTCAAGAATACAGATTATACCGCCGTGCTTCGTTATTCTCACAGTTTCTTTGAGAAGTTTCTTCAGATCATCATTTTCGTGAAGAACAAAGGCTAAAAGAGAAAAATCTGCTGTATTATCATCCAAAGGTACAGAGTATTCATCATCTGAAAGAATTATGGTCACATTTCCTTTATGACATATTTTTTTAAGCTCATCTAACATTTCTTTTTGGACATCAATAGAATAGACCTTTCCTTTTTCTCCAACTATCTCTAAAGCAGGCAAAGTAAAATATCCGTTTCCACAACCTATATCGGCAAAAACCATTCCGTCCATCAAACCAGAAGATCTAAGTATTTCATAGGCTGGAAGCACCCTCTTCCTTTCCTCGCTCAAAAGCTTATGTGCATTCCTCGGATCAAACTTATGCATAGCAAATTCTTTCCACTATTCAATATCTTAATCCTATTGAAATCATAATAAAAAGAAATAAAAAGAAAAAAATCATATAAATGAGGAGTGTTCATAATTCTCAATCATTTTTTAATAATTTTAAACTCTATTTCTGAAATTCACATATTCCACTTCATTCTATTTTTAAATACCAATAAATATTTGCAAAGCGAATACTCATAAAGAATATAACCTATTTTATCAATTGGAGGTGAAAAAACCATGATAGAAAAAATGAGAAGGTTATAAGGTCCTTCTTTTTATTGCCGGACTAATTCCGGCATATGAGGCAAAGGCTATAGACTGGTCTGGAAAAGTCGGAATAGGTCCATCTTTCGGCTTTTCCGAAGGTGTAATATTACTACCTACTGGTGGATTACAAAGGGAATCAGGATTCAGCGCTGGCTTTTCCATAAACTATGGTATAGCAAATCCCGTAAGAATCGGCATTGGAACCGGAGTGAAAAGATTAAGTTCTTCGTTAGAAATCCTTGGAAATGAACTCAACGCTTCTTCTTTTGAATTAGGTATAGATGGTTTCTTGACCTTTGATTTCATATCAAAAGAATCAAGCTGCATCTATCTCTTTGTAGGTGTAGGATATAACTTCTTGATGCTCACAGGAGAAGTTATTGCTGAAGGTGTTGGAACAGAAATAGAAACCACGGGAAGTGGTCTTGGTCTTGGAACAGGTATCGGTTTTGAAACACTCATATCCAATAACTTTGGGATAGCATTTGAATTAGGATTACTGAACTTCAGCACAGGTAATATAGAAATCCCTATACCATCCGAAGAAGGAGAAAATACTTTCATAAAAAGCGATATCAATCAAACGAACTTTGGTGTATCTCCATCGTTCAGCATTTCTGGGAGAATCTACTTTTAAGCGAAACCCGGGGGAAAATCCCCGGGGCTTCCAATAAATTTTAAACCCTAATCTGAAAAGCCTAAAACTTCCCTAACAATTTAATTGACATAGAATTCTTCTGAATGTCCTTTCTGTTTTCAAAGGTTTAGAGATTTTCCTAATTTAATTGACACAGAATGCTCTAATGAATTTCATCATTTTCGGATAACACGGGAAAAAGTAGAAGGACGACTTGAAACCAAATCAAAACACAAAAGGAAATCTAAACCAGATGAAGTACTTCATAAAGAAAGTGAACTGCTCCATCTTATAGAAGATGGAGCTTCCTGCTTCAACGAGGCTCATAGGCCTCTCCACAGTTCGGGCTGTCCCTACCCTACCACCCTTGACAACCATTTGGTTATCAGGGTTACATATAATTATAATCTGAAACTGACTCAAGTTTTTGCAATTCATCTCCACCCTGTAGAGGATGGAGACTTCTTGTTAAATTTATGTTAAAATTTCGTTTGCTAAAGAATAAAGCTAAATTCTTTGAATTTAATTCAAAACGAATTTATAAAAAGAGTAAAGAAAATTAAGACCGAAAATTATAAAATTTCTCTGGCTATTAAAAACAGATAAAAATTTTTTACACTTAATATTTTCTGAAATGTTTCTTTGAATTTGTTTTATTAAATTTTTTCAAACTGGTTTTGGACCGTTCGCAATTTTATACTCTGATTAGGAAATAATTGAGCTATCAAAGTCTGCGTCTTGAAAGTTGAAATACAAATTCAAAAATGCAATTTAATCATAAAGATTCTTCATAAATACAAAGAATAATCCATCGAGAGTAAGTGTCTTATCTACGACTTTTATTGATTTAGTATGAGGAACTATGATTTCAGCATATCCACCTGTAGCTACAGTGAAGACTTGGCTTCCAAAAGCTTTTGAAATTTCCGACACCATTCCATCTATCATTGAGGAATATCCGTAAATTATTCCAGACTGTATGCTGTGTATTGTGCTTTTCCCTATTACCCCATCAGGTTCCTTAAGCTGGACTCTTGGAAGTTTAGCTGTTCTCCTAAAAAGTGCCTCAAGAGCCAATCCTATTCCCGGGAAAATAGCTCCACCGACATATTCTCCTTTTTGGCTTATACAATCAAAAGTTATTGCTGTACCAAAATCAACAACCACAATAGGTAGCCTTTCTTTTACTTTTTTCGTGTTTGAATATTTTTCCCAAGCACCAACAGCATTTGCTATTCTATCAGCCCCAACATCTGTGGGAGGGTTATACCTTATACTTATACCAGTCTTCACTCCCGGACCCAAAACTAACAATTCGGCTTTCGGAAAATATTTTGAAATCATAACTTCAAAAGTATCCTGTAGAGGAGGAACAACAGAAGATATACAAAAGCCTAAAATCTTATCTTTACCTATTGAAAAATTATCAAGAAGCGATTTAAAAGCGATAAAAAATTCATCCTCTGTCCGATTAACATCTGACTCGACGCGAAATATAGCTTGTATCTTGCCATGTTTATCATAAACCCCAAAGTTTATATTTGTATTTCCTATATCAATGACAGAAATATAATCCATATATCAAAACCTCCTAAATGCAAGAGTTTTCATCTGCCCCTGATACGGTCTGTAAATCACAGAAAAAATCCCCACCTGATTATCCCTTGCTTTACAGTAGAGCTTCACAGAAAAAACATCAGACCTAACATCGAAAAGAAAAGTTGGCTCAATATTGAAAAATCTTTCTTTCTTCACAGGAATGAACTTCTGAAGAAAGCTTACAAACTCTGAAAAAGATTTAAAAGGCGATCTTCTTCTCTCATCTTCTATCTTCACAGCTATATCCATAGAATCTGGGGTATCTATAATAGAAGCTATAACTTCTTTTGGAGCTGTATTAACATTTATCTTTAAAGCAGCAGCATATGGCCAAAAAGTCAGATATGGGGATCCAGTAGCATCCTCTCGCCCATCAAAATATTGAGAAAACAAACGAGAAAAATCCTGCACGCCAAAATTTTCTAACAACTTCAAAAGTTCATCAGGATATGGAATAAACCAATTTCTTGAGACTCTCTGCTCAAACATACCCTCTGAATCTGAATCAATCCAATCAAGGATATAGCTTGCAATGGTTTCGCTCATATTAAATATCTTGAAAAACTTCTGCAAAGCTAAAAGATAACCTCCTTTAGCTAATCCCTCAGATTTCCCATAACTATCAACTAAAGAGTTTATATTCAGCTTCCCTGACTCATCGGTTATGACAGCTCTGACGGTTCCGTAAATAATATCTACAGGCAAAATATATGTTTTTGACCAAAGTTCATCTGTGTTTGTAAAATCATCTGAGTAAAAATCATAACCATTTTTCTGAATATCATCTTGAAGAATCCTTTTGACAATCTCAAGAGCGGAATCGCATACAGAATCTGCGAAAAGTGAATCTTTAACAGAAGAAACAACATTGGCTGATTGAAAGACCATATCTGAAACCTGTGTCACGATCACAGTTAAGAATGTTATAGATGAGAGAACAGTTACAAGAAAAAAAGCTTTCCTTGAAACAGGAAGTTTCATCAGAAGAAGCCTAAAATGATTTCAGATCCATATATTCTCCATAAACTTCCTTTAAAGCGGACATTATTTCCTCTTCAGTAGCGTAGTTCCTAACGGCTTCCTTTATATACGGTAGAATGTTCTCTTCCTTCCGAGCAGCCGAGGATATCTCTTTTAATGAATTTATCACAGCCCTCTGATCTCTTTTGCTTTTTACATATCCAAGAAATTTTTTCTGCTCTTCTTCAATAGCAGAGTGATGAATTTTGAATCTCTCATACTCAAAGGCTCCACCACTTTGATCTTCAAAGGCATTAACGCCTACGATAATTCTTTCTTTTTTCTCAACCCTACTTTGGAACTCATATGAAGCCCTTGCTATCTCTCTTCGGAAAAAGCCATTTCTCACTCCCTCTATAACACCATCATAAAAGCTACCGTTCCCCATAGACAATATTTTCTGGAAATATTTTTCAGCTTCCTCTTCCATCTTATCAGTTAAAGCTTCAACATAATAAGATCCTCCAAGTGGGTCAACAACATTTGCTACACCGGACTCGTAAGCTATGACCTGCTGGGTTCTAACAGCTATTCTTGCGGCAATCTCCGAAGGTAGAGAAAGAGCTTCATCAAAAGAGTTTGTATGAAGCGATTGAGTTCCCCCTAAAACAGCAGCAAGAGCCTCAAGAGTTGTTCTTATTATATTAACCTCCGGTTGCTGAGCGGTCAGAGAGCATCCGGCTGTCTGTGTATGAAATCTCAACTTAAGAGAATTTGGATCTTTTGCCCCATATTTTTCCTTCAAGTATCGCGCCCATATCCTTCTTGCTGCTCTGAACTTCGCTATCTCCTCAAAAAAATCTATATGACAGTTAAAGAAGAAAGATATGCGAGGAGCAAATTCGTCTATATTAAGTCCTCTTCTGATACAAGCCTCAACATATGCAAAACCATCTGCAAGAGTAAAAGCAAGCTCCTGAACAGAATCAGAACCAGCTTCTCTTATATGATAACCAGAAACCGAAATAATATTGAACTTAGGAGTGTTTCTTATAGAGTACTCAAACATATCAACTATCAGCTTCATAGAAGGTTCCGGAGGAAATATCCACTCGTTCTGAGCGTGATACTCTTTGAGTATATCGTTCTGTATAGTTCCACGAAGAAGCTTTGCGTCAATTCCATTCATTTCGGCCAATGTCACATAAAGAGAATAAAGCCAAATAGCAGGAGCATTTATTGTAAAAGAAACAGATATCTTATCAAGTTCTATACCTTCAAAAAGCTTTTGAAAATCTGCTAAAGTATCAACAGCAACACCCTCAACACCAACCTCTCCCTCTGCAAGTGGAGAATCCGAGTCAAGTCCCATCAAAGTCGGCATATCAAAAGCAGTAGAAAGACCGGTTTGACCTTGCGAAAGAAGAAATTTCCATCTGATATTTGTATCTTCCGCTCTCCCAAAACCAGAAAATTGCCTTATAGTCCATAACTTCCCACGATACATATTTCTGTGAATACCACGAGTATAAGGATATTCCCCTGGGTTTCCAATCTTTTCTCTATAGTGTTCATCAGCGCGACCATCTGGACCATAAAATATTTCCAAATCTAAACCAGAAAGAGATTTTCCATCAGCACAATTTTTCACATCCTTAACCACTTTGGATTAAACCTCCTGAATATAAATTATAAAACGTATCACTACAAAAAGCATAAATTCTTAATTTAACCAAAAATGAAACTCCCTAACACGCATATCAGATAACCCGAGGCTATAGCTATCCATGGTATGACAAACCAGAAGAAAAAAATCATAATTATATATTTCTTTGAGAAAGTTCTTTTGAAACCGTCCCTTGCACAGGATACACCTATAAAACCAGAAGTTATGGTCTCGTTTATGGAAACAGGTATTCCCAAAATTGATGCTATAAGCGTTATTGTTCCATCCATAAACTGTAGAACAGAAGCCCTGAGCAAACCAAGTTTGAAGATTCTTTCCCCGACAGCTTTCAAAATTCTCGGTGAAAAGGCAAAAGATCCAAATCCAAAAAAGACAGAACCAACTATCAGAACCAAATCATAGAAATTTCCATTAAACCTCACAGACACAATACCCATAGAGTTCGCCAGATTATTAGCCCCTGCTGAAAAGGCAAAATAGATCCCAGATAAAACAACAAAAAATCTGAAAGCATTCTTTACCTTATTGACATCAAACCTAGATGAGAAGTCAATAACTCTGAAATAAAGATATTTTTCAAAAAGATAAGCAGATAAAAATGACACAAAAGGAGTAAATATCCACCACTTGAGTATATAAAAAAATCTCTGATAGTTAAGCTCACCGGAGTACAAACCTATTGAGACCACTGTAAGCGTGACCATATGAGTCGTAGCTATGGGAACCTTAAAAAAAACAGCAAGAGCTATATATATAGAAGAATTCAAATAGTAGCACAGGGTATAAAAATCCTGCCTTAAAATATCTGGAGGAACAAGTTTCTTGCCAAGAGTTAAAACGACGTTTTTTCCTACAAGAATCGCCCCTGCCATTATAGCAATACCCGATAGAATAGTGAGTTTTCTCGGATTCAAAACACCAGCAGAATAAGAAGGAGCCATGGTTGTGGAACCATTCTCCCCCCCCATTAGAGAAGAGAGAATTAACGAAAAAAGAAGGAAAGCAAATGTATAATCCAAAAACACGGTTAATAAAGACAAAATTTATACCATGCCGAAAATCTCAAAAATGCTTTTGAAATGCTTTCTTTGAAAGACAAATGATAAATCAGAATCTGGAACCAAGCATTCTGAAAAAAACAAAAGAAACAGGAATGAAACAAATGAAACCAAAATGTCAGACCCTCATTATGATCCTACCGGAACCGCTTACTTGAACCGAATCATGTGAGAAAGATAAATCTCCCTGACCATACAAAGCAACAAAGTTTGGTATAGAAACTCTTATCTTACTTTCAAAAGGTTTTATCATCAGTTTTTTACCAGCAGAGAACACAAGAACTTTCCCCTCACCTTTGAGTTCAACAATATCAACCCTTCCAACATCTTTTATTTTAGAAGGAATAACATTATATTTTATCGAGGGTTCAAACCCAACAAGGTATGGGTCAAGGACATAAAAGCTTTTAAGCTCCGAGATATCTAGAAAAGATATATATTCCGCACTCAATATAACAAAGGCTCTTTCGCCCCTTATCCTTACAAAAGAATGTTCCTTCCCACCGAAAAGATTATTTTTGATCTTATCTCTCTGTCTCTCCTTCACAGGAAAAACTTTATATAGTCCGGAAATTGAAAGGATAAATGTAGATCTTGCAATAAAATCTGATTCTCCCATGAGATTTAACTCAGCTATTCGAGCTCTCCTTAAAAATCCATCAGGCAATTCTGGACTTTGTTCAAAAGAGATTTTCTCATCTTCAATCTCAATTTTTTTCTCAGGCTTTTTGGCTTTTTCTCCCTGAATCTTTTCAGACTCTATATCCTCTTTTATCTCTTCTATCTTTTCTAAAAGTTCATCTGCTGGAGTCATTCCCTCCTCCGGAGTCATTTCCTCATCCTCAACTTCACTTATTTCAGTGATATCCTCAAAAGCTTCTTTCTCAGAGATTTCTTCTTTTTTTTCCTGAGCTATTCCTTTTCTTCTTTCACATTCCGCAAGGAGTTCAAGAATTTTGGAGGACTCTGGAAAAAGCATAGCTCCTTCTCTGACAATTCTTTCAGCCTCTTGGACTTTCCCAGCCTCAATAAGAGATTGAGCGTAATTAGCAAGAAGTTTCTCATTCTCAGGGTGTTTTGAATAAAGCTCACCAAAAACTCGAGCAGCTTCATCATACATTTTTTTCTTGAACAGGGCTATCCCGTAGAGGTTATATAACTTTTCATCTTTTGTTTCGTTATATCTCTCATAGGAAATCTTTATTGCTTCGTCTATTTTACCCTTTTTCAGTAGCTCCTGAACATCCGTCATATATAAAAAGTTTAAAAATGATCCTCAAAGAAAGTTTAAAAATTATTTAATCATGATTCATATTCTAACTTGCGTTTCAATTCCTGTCTTTGTCTCATAAGCCAGTAATCCCTTATTATTTTCCTGTCATCATCAGATATCTGAGTAAATTGGAGACCAAGACGAGTTTTTCCACCTTCTCCGTCTCCTATAAATCTTATTTCTCCCTTTGTAGAGACCAAAGCCCATTCGTGCTTTTTCGCCCCCTCACGTGTAGGTAATCTGAAAGCTACGGAAGTAATAAGCATCTTTTGAACTTTATCTTTTGGGACCTGAACATCTAAACCAAGACCATATTCATTTATATCAACGAGCATTCCTTTAAGCGTTCCAATATTCGGTATTTCTATAACAACCTCCACAGGTTCAGAAGGATCGACTTTGACCCTATGAGCACTTCTACCACTTATTCTATCTATCTTCTCTGGTAGAACAAAAACAAGTGAGCCCTTGAAGACCCCTCTGAAAACAGTATCAAAGGCAAACTTCCCGTTTGTATCAGAATATTCGAACCTAACTTTCATCTGTGTTTTGAGACTATCTTTATATTTAGGATTATCCGGCTCTCTTGCAAGGCAGAGATACTCATTTTTAGAAACCGCAACTTTCTCAAACACAGTAAAATAGGATCTCTCGTCTCCCGGAATTATCATTTTCACAGGCAACTGATGCTTAGCCAGTTCTTGGATATGCTTTACTCTTACGGATTCTTTGTGCAGTTCTTCAACATAAAACAGTGTAACTTCTTTTTGTTCAAATGTAGCCATTTTACGCTCTATATTTAAATCATCTGGTTTAATTTTATAAATTTCACCTGCATTCTTCAAATTTTTCTGTTTTTCAATCAACTTAATCTTTTCTTGATTTTCGGAGTTTTTCCTTATTTCTTCTTCATCTTTTCTTTTAAAAAAGAATGAAAACATCTTTTTTACCTCCTTTTTTAATCAACTCTCCTAACTGATTTTATCGTAATAATCTTTTTTAATTTTAGTGTTTTTTCATATTTTTTTATTTTTATTTTTTCTTAATAGAAAAATTATTATCTATGCTAACTTTCTTATTCTTCTTACATCGTTGAGAGAATTTGATATCAGTATAGAAAATCGTAAATAACACAGAGATTTATTAATTCATCAGCAAAGTATTCCGTGCACTTCAGCTGATTCCACAAAAATAACAATCAAGAAAACCCAAAATAAAATAAATAAATATCAGATATCTGGACAAGAAAACATTAAATTACCAATTTATGAAGTTTAGTTCTCCTATCTTCAGAAAAATCTATTAAATCAATCCCATACAAACCAGACATCCTAACAGATAAATATAAAAATTATAACTACACAACAACAAACTCAATTCCCTTCAATCATGATTTTGCATTTAAATTTTCAGATATTTCATCTCAAAAAAACATTCATTAACACAAATCCCGTAAATTTCAATAAGAACCGCATTCCATTTACTAATTATGAGGATTTTTAGGCACTTATAGGTATTCAATTTTTGATATCCCAAAATGGAGATAATCAAGCTTTATACATTCCAAAAATGCATTGTAAACCTTAAAAAATCGATCTATATAATCAAATTGCTTGCAAGATAAAATTTAATCTTTTCTCACGATGGAAGAGACCAGAGAAGAAAGGAGCGAGAGAATAAAGAAAGGTGAGTTAAGAGAAGGCTGGACTACAGGAACTTGTGCATCAGCTTCAGCAAAAGCAGCTACATTGATTTTACTTGGAGAAGAAAATCCAGATAAGGTAGAGGTTGAGCTTCCAATAAAAGAAAGGAAGGCGGAAATCAAAATAAATAGATACGGGAAATCAAAATATGAAGCCTTTTCAACAGTAATAAAGGATGCTGGCGACGACCCGGATGTGACACATGGGGCAGAAATAGGGGCCATAGTAAGATTTGGGAAGGAGAAAGGTATAAAGATTATAGGTGGTGAAGGAGTTGGAGTCATCACAAAACCCGGGCTTGGACTTGAAATAGGAGAGCCAGATATAACACCTGTTCCAAGAAAAATGATAAAGAATGCAGTAATATCCGCTATCAGAAATCTTAAATTGAACGAAAACGATGTTGATCTTGAGGTTGAAATATTTGTTCCAGAAGGTAAAGAAAGAGCAAAAAAAACTCTTCTTGAAAGACTTGGAGTCATAGGCGGAATAGGTATACTTGGAACTTTAGGAATAGTTGTTCCATATTCAACTGGTGCATGGAAAGCTTCAATCGCAAGACAGATCTCGGTGGCAAAAGAGTCCGGAGTTGATACAATAGTTGGGACAACAGGGAGGCAAAGTGAAGAACTCGCAAAAAAATTCTTTCATAACATACCAGATGTTGCATTCGTAGATATAGGAGATTTCATAGGATTCACAATAAGATATGCTGAATCAAAGGGAATAAAAAGGTTCATATACGCTGGATTCCCTGCAAAAATATCAAAGTTCGCAAAGGGAGAAGAATTCACGCACGCTAAAAAATCAAGTATAGACATAAATTTCCTTGTGGATCTTGTTAAACAAATTTACAATATAAATGAGGACATCCAGAATGAGCTTTTGAGCTCAAACACTGTAAGAGAATTTACAGAAAAGGCAAAGGCCTTTGGACTCACTAAAGTCTTTGAAAAACTTACAGAATTGGCTCAAAAAAGATGCAATGAACTATGCTACAACAAAATACATAGCGAAGTGATTATGTTTGACTTTGAAGGAGAGATACTGCATTACAGGAAATAACATTCACTAGAATCATAATTCTACAGAGACACAAAACAGAGAGAATGAATTATAAATAATAGACAAAAATCAAATCAGAAAGGTATTCGTGGAGGATTTGAACCAGGAACACATGCATATTTTGAAAAGTCTGTGATACCTTCTTCTCTTAAAATATCTTCATCAATCAAAGCTTTCCCAGTTCTTTCAGAGGGTTTTTTTGATATTATTGCAACAACGGCATCTGATAGAATATCCGGTTTTCTCCACATACTCGGATCACCGAGCTGAAAATTTATAGTCGCTTGGCTTTCTATGGCTGTAGCTGGCCAGAGAGAATTGACCGCTATGTTGTAATCAATAACCTCCTGAGCCAATCCCATAGAGAGCATGGTCATTCCAAACTTAGATATCAGATATCCCACCTTTCCCGGAAGAACTGACAGGTTTATAGGTGGAGACATATTTATTATGTGTCCCCATCTCTGCTTCATCATATATGGTAGGACATAGTAGCATGCGATAAACGCAGCTCTTACATTAACCTGCATAACAAGATCAAACCTTTTTGGAGGAGTATCTATAACAGGTTGCCACCACAATGCTCCTGCATTATTAATCAGGACATGGACTGTTCCAAAAGCTTCAACAGTTTTTTCCACCATTTGCTTTATATCTTCTTCGCTTCTGACATCTGTCTTAACTGCGATAGCCTGACCTCCCAATTTCTTTATCTCCTCAACAGTATCATATATTGAACCCGGTAGTTTCTCAGT
Organism: uncultured bacterium; assembly: GCA_964601505.1. Taxonomy (GTDB): domain Bacteria; phylum Calescibacteriota; class Calescibacteriia; order Calescibacteriales; family Calescibacteriaceae; genus DRWZ01. The sequence goes on from CAZRNR010000021.1 coordinate 15,871, forward strand.
TCCTTGCTCACTTTTTGCAGCAACACAAACCTTCATCCCAATCTTTGCAAGATCTATGGCTATCTTTTTACCTATCCCACGAGAAGCACCCGTTATTATAGCTACCTTCCCTTCAAGTTTCTCTCTCATAAGGAGAAATTTTCAGAAACTCAAAAATATTTATGCGTTTTACCGTTTTTGCCCGAACAAATGTTAGACCTCAAAAAAATTTATCTTCCCTTCATAAAAAGATCTACCAACTATAGCTCCCCAAAAGTTAAGGTCTTTGATAAACATTATATCCTCTTTTGAACTTATTCCACCTGAAGCTATCTTTATTTTCTCACTGCCAAAATCAAATTGTGCTATCTTCTTGAAATGATCACGTGGAATTCCCATACCAGTTCCATCACGGAATACAGATGTGAAAAGATAACCCTTGAATTTCTTGTCGTAAAGCCAGTCAAGTTCAAATATACTCTGAAACCTTTGTGTCCATCCCCTGCTTGCCACCCTGAAGTCTTCGTCAAAATCAAGAGAAACTATAACTTTCTCTGGGAAATATTCCAAGAGCTTCTCAAAATCTTGCCTGTTTTCAAATATCATAGTAGATACGACTACCGCCCATGCACCAGTTTTTATGTAAAACTCCGCTGTTTTAAAATCTCTTATACCACCTCCAACCGTAGCACTAATTCCAAGATCAAGTATATTTGATATAATTTCCGCTTGTGAAACCAAACCAAATACAGCATCAAGATCTACAATGTGAATGAATTTCGCCCCACGATCAACCCATCTTCTAGCAACTTCTACAGGATTATCGATAGATATTATCACATCATCTGGATTACCACGAAGTATCCTCACAACCCTACCCTGCTTTATATCTACAGATGGTATTACAAACACATTGTATAAATTTCTACATCTTCCAAAAATCATGCTTTCTGTGGAATATTCAAAATTAGAAACATTTCTTGAACCTTCCTCCAAGAGTTCATTTTGAGTTTTTTCATATACCTGATTCCCTTTGAAGCCGCAGGGATAACATATGGAAGAAATTTTTCATTTCTCTTCTGTTTGAAAATATACATAAATCTTCCCGCTGCTTTGAGAGTCCTTTGAACAGCTGTCATATTGTAAAGATCTTCAAAATCTTCTGTCAAAATCTTCTCCCCAGCAAGCTCCTTGTATCTTTCTACTAAAATTTTCTCAGTACTTTCATCTATATCTACATAAGCATCAGCAGTGAGGGAAACCAAATCATAAGTGTATGGCGCAAGCAGAGCATCCTGAAAATCAAGAATACCAACCATATAGTTCTCAAGACACATAAGGTTTTTAGAATGAAAATCCCTGTGAGTAAAGACATATCTTGTTTTACTCAATGCTTTTGATATCTCAGTGAATTCTTTTTGCATTTCCTTATCCTCCTCAAGGCGAAAACCCATGAAATACTCTGTAAAATGATTGAATTCCCACAGAAACATTCTTTCCGAAAAAGAAAGTTCAAAAGCGTAACATTTTCTATCTTCTTCAGAAGTTTGCATCTTGACCAATTCACTTATTGCACTATAATAAAATGGAAGAGCTTTCTCAAGTCCGTTCTGCTTGACAAAAACATCAAGTGGCACACTCCCAAAATCCTCAAGAATAAGAACCTCCTTGCCGTCAATGTATATCTCAGGAACTTTCACACCATTTTTCCTCAAGAATCTCCCTATATTTACAAAAGGAAGCTCCTCAAAATTTATCTGTTTTTCCATTATCTCCTCGAAAATTATTTTTCTGTCTAACTCCCCTATAACCATAGCTATTTTGCTTGAATCTGGGAAAAACAACCTGAAATATCTTCTCGTTGAAGCATCTGGAGTAAGTGGTTCTATTTTCAGAGGATTCAATCCTTTATTTTCAAGGAAATTCTTGAGCTTTGAAAAGTAAATATCTTCAGAATTTAACATATGTTATATTTTACCATTCCTACAGGAAAAAAATCTTCCAATCCAAAATGATGGTTTTTATGCGATGGAGAACCATCACTTGGAGTTTCTTATACTCAAGTTCCCAGAAAATCTCCGAAAAAGATCAAGAATATCAGAATCTGAAATTGAATCATCATTATTTCTTTTTATAAACCTACAGAAATAACAATCAACAACATCCAGAATAGCAACTCGTAGGCGGATAAACTTTTGTTCCGCGGTTGGGATCATCTTCAAGGAGATTTCTGAAACAATTTGCTCAACAAACTTACCGAGTTTATCAGGTTCCATCTTAGTCTCCACAAATAGACCTATTCTTACAATCTTTCTTGAGGGAGGTTCTGATGCGAGATAAAATTCCGGATGCAAGTTTAAGGTCTAAAAAAAGAGAAAATCTTTTTTGCAACTTTACGAGCAACCTTTTCAGAAATTCTTGGGTGTATTGGTATTGATATAGATTTTCTATAAACCATTTCTGTATTAGGAAGTTTTTTGTGCCTCGCCAGATCAAGGTGGAGCGGATAGAAAATTGATTTGTTTGCACCAATACCATGAGACCTGAGATACTTGAGAAACTTTTCTTGTTTACCTTTTTGTAAAATCACAGGAAATCTGAAGAATATATTGTTTTTCCTCGGTGGAAGCTTTAAAAAACCCTTCCTCTCAAGTTCTTCAAGCTCATCAAAATACACTTGCGCTATCTTTTTTCTCATTGATAATATTTCTTTGAGTTTTTTGATCTGAACTATACCAACAGCTGCAGCTATATCCGTCATTTTGAAATTGAATCTTAATCCAACTTCACTATATCTCTTTTTATCATAATCAATAAAATCCCTTATCTCATCAATCAAATTTCTTTCATCTGAAAAAACAGCTCCACCCTCTCCTGCAGTAGTTATAACCTTAGTAGCATAGAAAGAACAAACAGAAGCTAATCCTGAACTACCGACAGGTTTTCCATCTACCACACCTCCAAAAGACTGTGCAATGTCTTCTAAAACAGGAACTCCAAGATGTAGAAATTCACCTATGTTCTGACATATTCCAAAATTATGGACGAAAATAACGCATAAGGTTTTCTTTGTTATCTTTTTTTTGACATCACTTATATCAAGTGAAAAGGTTTCAGGAGATATATCTGCAAAAACTGGCTTAAATCCGCACATCAGAACAGCATTAGACAAAGCAAAACATGTAAATGAAGGAATTATAACCTCGCTTTTTCTCCTTAGTTCAGGAAAAACTTCTGGTAGCTTTTTGAGCACCAAAAACAAACCTGCAGAACCAGAACTTACAGCACAACTGTAACTTACACCAACCACTCTCGAAGATATCGCCTCAAACTCTGAAACAATCTTTCCTGTAGAAAGTATTCTTCCTTTGAGAAACTTTGAAACAAATTTCACCTCTCTATCATCCAAATACGGACTTGAATGTTCTATCATAAATGAAAAATTTAGAAAACTAAAAAATTTTCAAAAATCAACGAAACATAACATAAAATCAGCTCCCATAAAAGATCAGTAAAACAATAATTGAAAAAACAACATATATCGTCGTAAGAACGTCTGGTGAAATTAATATAAATTAACTACATCATAAAACAGAAAAAGAACAAATAAGATAATGAAACACTGTGTATTATAACAAGTAGAAGCAAAACATAGTAATTTTTTTCCATGAAAATAAACCTCCTTAGAAACAAAACAAATGAAAAACTACTACGATACGAATTTTTTCAAGATCCCCTATTTTAAGTTAGAAAGGATGAGAAAGAAGAAACAAACTACCCAAAGTGTAATGAGGCAATGTAAAGCAGGAAAACTGAGGAAAACATGCTTTTGTGAAAATTCTTGTTGGAATCACATGTGAGATAGTGTCTTCATATAAGTGGGCAAAATCCTATCTTTTCTTTTACATACATTATAATTCATCTTAGAGATGAAATGAGAAAAACCTGAAGTTTAAAACAAAAATATCAGAAAATTTTATCCTGCTAAATTACTGCAGTAATATTACTAAAAGTCATGCAAAAAATAACAAAAATAGGTTTCTTTATAATTTTAGCAGCGCTGATAAGCTGCACTAAAGATAGCACTACAGAAATCACAAGCTCAACAACCTCAGGAACAACAACTCTCAAAAAAGATTTCTCATCTGCTGAAGATGCTTCCCTGAGAGTCGGAGGAATGACAAGTTCTATAATTACTTCAAGAATGGTTACTGGAAGAATAGTTACTTCAAGAATGGCAGATATAGGAAATATGCCATCTGCAGCTCCGACGATATCATCTTTAGACAACACAATCCAGAATTTGATACTATCCAAAATGAAATCTAAAGTAATGAAAAAAATCATCAGATTCAAAGCAAAAGAGGAAATTAATATGGACCCATGTGCTGGAGTCTTTTCATCCTTTGCCAACTGCGAGAAAATTAAGCCAGAATGTGCTCTTGGAGGAAGAGCAGATGTTCAATGCAACACTGGACAAAACCGAATTGAAGCAAAAATCAAAGCTGAAAACTGCAAAGAAAGTGCTGAAGAAAACATAGACACTTTATACACAGGCACCGGGACAATATATGTTGAATGCTCATATAGTGATCAAGATTTTGAACTCAAAATGGGAGCAAAATTAGAAGAGACAACAGTTACATTCTATAAAGGTGGTAATCCTATATACAAAGTTGAATTTTCTCCATCTATTAGCTATGTGCTAACATTAAGTCCAAGGTATAGCACATCTGCACCAAGAATAGATGAGAAAACTTCATTTGAAAAATTGATATCCCTGAATGTTGATGGAAATGTAAAAGAAACCTACCAGACGAAAAACTTAGAACAATCTATGTCTTTCAAAGAATTTAAATTATCTTTTTCAATGAAACAAGAAACTGAAATACCACAATACAACACCCCAAGAATTTACTCAGAACATGAGCACCACGACAATCCGTCGGATAATCCCGGAGACTCAGGCGGTGATTCAAACTTTCCAATAGATTCAACAAACTTTGTAATAACAGATTTTGATTTCTCAATTTCCGGTAGATATACGGTATCTACTAAACCATCTTGGTGTGGGGATGGTGAGTATGTTGTCCTGACAAACAAACCCCTTAAGATTAAAGCAGAATCATCTTGTCCATATTCGGGAGAGCTTCAAGTAAATAACGCTATAGTTCAATTTACTGGTAGCGACAAAGTCAAAATCATACTTGGGAACAGTTCAAAAGAATACACCTGTCAGGAACTTGCAAGTTCATGCCCATACGATTTGAAAAATCCTCTTTCTTTACTCCCTATACTCCAATGATGCTGAAAAACATAGTGTTCAAAACATAATCATACAAATGAATTAACTTCCAAAAACCTTTTCAGGTTGTTCCTAAAGAGTCTGTCAAATTCTACTTGATGGGATTCACCTTGCCACCAGAACCAATCACTTCCCTCTGCAACAAGGAGATTTTTCTTATCTCTTGCGTCAGCTACAGATTTTCTAACTTTTATCAATTCATTCCAGAATTTATTCTTTTCAGGATGCCCTATCCACTTTAGGAAATTACCATATATCCAGCTTCCAGCTTTCAGGTAAGAGATTTCAGAAGATGAAGGTACATCATCTCGCTCAAGGACTTCCTGTAGGGACAAGGTTTCAATCCAACTTTTATTTCTTTCAAGCTCAACATAAAGGTTCTCAATGAAATCCTGACCGTTATTCGGGTAATACTCCCAACAATTCTCACCATCAAGTATGACAGAAACGAGAGGGCTTTTTTCCGAAAACTCATAAATTTTTCTCAATCTACCTATAAAATCGGAAACAGCCTCTTTTGAATTTAGATGCTGATAAGAGAATCCGATAAGGTCGCTTAGCTCTTTATCTCTGAATATTATAACCGTTTTATCCAGTTTATATTTTTTGTATATGAGGGTCTTCTGTCTTGAACCGATGGAATTAAAAAGCACATCTTCATCTGTTCCAATAAGTCCGAATCCAAATTTTGAAATCAGTTCTATTGCTTCCATGCTAACCCCACCTTCAGAGGGCCACATAAATGTAGGTCTCTGACCAAATATAGTTTTATATTTTTCCACTGCCAAAATGATATGTTCTTTTGCATCATCTTTGAGAGAAAAATCTTCAGAAGGTAGAGGAATATCTGGGACGGCCTCTCTGGCAGAATTAAAATCTATAAGCAAAGGTATCAAAGGATGGTAGTATGGGGAAACAGAAATATCTCCTTTTTTTTCTTCCTTTATCTTTACATACTCCTGAATCACTTTCTGTATTATCTTCCTTGCTTGTTTTATTATGTCTCTTATATCTTTTTCATCAACCAATACCCTTTCAGCCTTGTCTTTTAACTTTGCTATCTCTCCGTGATATTCTGGAAACCATGAGAGAAAATACAGAGATGATATCTTTATAATTGGTCTTGAAGTATGGCCAGTTGATTCTATTTCCTTTTTTATCTCTTCAAGTCCCCTTATCCTCGTTGAGAGCTGATAAGGCATAGTTCTTATGAGATTTTCCCAAAATAACTTATCTGAAGGCGGAAGCAATTTTTTAAGTAAAGCACAATTGACATCTTCTTTCTGATAATCTTGAATCTGATCTATAAGAACGGGGGTTAGATTGAAATTCACCTTTATGTCATACATTCTTGATTTTTTTGGCATGTTGTAGTAGTCTTTAATTGCGTGCAAGAGTGTCCAAGGTAATATATATTCTTCCGAGAATGGGTCTTTATATAAGGGCTGGTGCATATGCCACCATAGCACTAAAAACAATCTCTTTTTCATATCTTATGTGATTTTATTTTCTTGATCCCTGAATTTCTATAATTTAGGGATATTTTGCAGAATTACGATTATATTATTATCTGTGGTATTGTGGAGATATACTATTTTTCTTTTAGGTTTGATTATCTACATATCTTCATGTGCTAAAAAGGTTCCGGAACAAGGTCCGATCACAGAGGAGAAAAAAGAAAAGATCTTAAAGGAAAAGATGGAGTTTATCAAAAAAGCGGAGAAACTAAAGTTTGAAGAAGCGAAAACGAACCTTGTTCCAGATCCATATATAATGTTCGGACTTGCACTGAACAAAGAGAATGCGGGAGATTTAGAAGAAGCTTCAAAATTTTATTCCTATGCTATAGAACTCAAGCCGAACATGTCCGATGCTTGGGTAAACTTAGCGGAAGTCAAATGGAAGATGGGATACAAAGAAGACAGGGTTAAAATCCTTGAAGAAGCTCTAAAAATAATCACAGATGATCCAAAAATCTGGGGAGCATTAGCAATAGCATATTCAGACTTGGGAGAAAACAAAAAGGCAGAAGAAGTTCTAAAAAGAGCAATAAGCCTAATAGGAATGAAAAAGGAGGTTGCTCAATCATTAGGTTATGTCTTTTTTAGATCAAAAAGATATAGTTTGGCCATATTCGTATTTTCGGAACTTCTCTCAAAGTATCCAGATGATGCCAACATATACTTCATTATGGGAGATATATACATGCAAATAAAAAACTATATGAAAGCGAAATATTACTTTGAAAGAGGTCTGAATATAAGGCAAGACAAACTTATTCTGAACAAACTTGGATTATGCTATTTTGAGATTGGCGCAATAGATGATGCAAAGGAAGCTTTTGAGAAAGCTATAGCTATAGACAAAAATTTCTGGCCTGCATATCTGAATCTTGGAATAATATTTAAAAGAAAAAGTGATTTTGAAAATTCAGAAAAAATGTATATTAAAGCGCTTGAAATAAAAAAAGATGAGCCTGACATAATATACAATCTTGCGAATCTTTACGAAACTTACGCATCTTACACAAGAATGACACCTCAAAAAGCACTGGAGAACATAGAAAAAGCAAAACAATACCTTACTATGTATGTTCAATATGTAGAAAGTGAACAAGATAAGCAAAACATTCAAAAAAGGATAGAGAAGCTTGAGAAATCAGAAGCTGATATAAAAAGGCAACTTGAGAAAGAAATGAAGAAACTTGAAAAGCAACAGAGCAAATAAAGGGTATTAAATTTTCCCTATGGAGGAATCTCTTATGGCTAAGGTCAAAAAAAAATTATATCTTTTATATCCGAGTAATCTTGTTAATAAACCTGTAATATGGGAATTCATTAAAAATTTTGATGTTGTAGTGAATATAAAGAGTGCATCTATGAAGGGTGAGGTAGGACTTGTAGCAGTAGAAATAGAAGGTGAAGAAAAGTATGTAGAAGAAGGTGAAAAATGGCTTGCCCAAAAGGGGATAAAGGTAGATAGAATTGAACAGGACATATTAGAACCTTGATAAATCTTTATAAAGAAAAAAAACTTTATACATTGTTTTTGATTTTCATGATATCAGGCAACAACAGAATATCCCCCATCAACAACAATTGTTTGCCCTTGAATCATATCTGAAAGTTCGGAGGAGAGAAACAAAACAACCTTTGCAACATCTTCAGGTGAGACGAGTTTTCCAAGTGGCGTTCTTCTCCGAGATTCGGATATGAGTTCATCTTTGTTTGGAAAGAATTTCAGAGCATCGGTTTCCACGACTCCAGCTTCAACTATATTGACATTTATCTTTTTGGGAGATAACTCAAGCGCAAGATGTCTCAATGCGGACTCAAAAGCTCCTTTTGATGCACCAACAAAACTGTAGTATGGAATAGCTCTAACAGCTCCAAGACTTGATATGCCTACAATCTTACTTCCTTCCCCTAAAAGTGGTAAAAGTTCCTTAACAAGGTTTAACTGCCCGAAAACATTTATTTCAAATGTCCATCTGAAGTGCTTTATATCCATTTCCCAAAACCTTCTCAAAACTCCGCTGGCAGCATTCAGTATAATTATATCAACCTTACCGAAATTTTCTTCAACTGTCTTTCTTATAATCTCCGATGTCTGAGGTTCAGCTATATTCCCTTTAACGAGCTCGCATCTCCTTCCTAAAGACTCAATTTCCCTTTTAGTATCATCAGCAGCTCCAACATTTCTCAAAAAATTTATAACCACATCAGCTCCAGCTCGAGCAAGGGTCAAAGATATGGCTCTCCCTATACCTCTGCCACCACCAGTTATAACAGCAGTTTTACCAGATAGATCTATCTCCATAGCAAAAAGTTTAGACATAAGGAAAAACTTTCGCCATTTTCAACCCGCAATTGTTTTGCCACTTATTATGTAATTACAGACATAATCTTTAATTTTTCCATTGAAGTCCCTGAGATTCTCTATTTTGTATCCCGTAGACTGGAGTTTTGATATCTCAGCTTGCGTAAAGTTCTGATACTGCTTCTTTATGTTATCTGGGGGATCAAAGTATTGTATTTTGACCTCAAGATTAAGAGAAGAAAAAACAGCTTTAACCAATTCATTAAAAGATCTTGCTTCACCAGTGCCAACGTTGAATATGCCAGTAAGCCCTTTTTGAGAAAGATAAAAAGTTATATCAACAGCATCCTTAACATATATGAAATCTCTCTTCTGTTCCCCATCTGGTATCTCCGGCACAAAAGATTTAAACAATTTAACAAATCCTTTTTCCTTTATCTGATCATATGCTTTCAGAACAAAACTTCTCATTTCACCCTTGTGATATTCTCCGGGACCAAAGACATTGAAGAATTTCAATCCAAGAGCATGTTTTAGGTATCCGTTCCTATAAAGCCAAAGGTCAAAAAGGTGTTTTGACATGGCATATGGATTAAGCGGCCTTAGCTTTTCCAGAATTTCTTCATTATCCTTGAATCCAAATTCTCCACTGCCATAGGTTGCAGCAGATGAAGCATAAACGAATTTAGCTTTCTTCTCCATACTGAGCAAAAATAATCTCTTTGAAAACTCATAATTTTCCAAAAGAATAATACCAAAGTTGTCTTCCGTTGTTGATGTTTTTGCACCAAAGTGAAATATAAAATCTATTTTCTCAAAACCTGAAAGAACGTCAAAAATTCTACTTTTGTCTATGACATCTTTGAACTTCAAACCTAAAAGGTTTTTCCATTTTGTCTGGGTGTTTGAACCTACAAAAGAATCAAATATTAATATATTGTCTATTCCTTCGTTGTTCAATTTATATACCAGATTACTCCCTATGAAACCTGCTCCTCCCGTAACCACAACCATTTTTTATCCTCCTTACCATACTTAATAATTGAAAACCTCGCATTTATCTTTTCTCCGAGAAGCTCAAACCTTATCTTCTTTTTGGATAAATTAACTTCTAACCATTTTACAACACCTTTATCATATATTCTGACCTCACCTGCTCCATATATTTTCTCTGGAATTATACCTTCAAAAGAGTTGTATTCTACAGGATGAGGTTCTGTTTCTATTAAAAGTAGCCTTTCCCCTTTTTCAGGGAACTTGGCTTTTGGCACAGCAAAGCTCCACATAACTGTATCTCTTCTGCTCACAGCTATTCCGATTTTCTTATAGGACAAAATATCCATCTGCTCGAAGTCATTTTCCTCCGCTGGAACTTCGAGACGAAGATCCCAGTGGAACTTTCTTGATTTATGAGCGTGTATCACAAATTGCCCAGATGAATTTTCATAAGGCAATCTCATATAAAAATTTTTAAATAAATTTACGGCTTTGAAAAACTATTTTAAAATAAAAATCTCCTTATCAATAGATATGAGATTATAAATTCTGAAACTGAAAGGTTATAATCTAAGGATTAATCTGTTAAAATCCTTTGATCATGTTTAGTTCAGAAGTAATAACTTTAGAAAATAGAATCAAAATGCATCAATGCTATAGATATCAAGGAAATGTAGTATTTAGAAAAATAATTCTGAAAAAGTGAAACCAAAAGCACTTGTAGATTATATATATAGAAACTGATATGGATAAGAGAAGACCTATAGGGATAGATTTGGGGACAACAAATTCAGTCATAGCAACAATGGAAGGCTCCGATGTTAAAGTAATTCCGTCAGCGGAAGGTCCGACTACCGTTCCATCTGTTGTTGGATGGACGAAAGAAAATGAAGTTATAGTTGGAATTCCGGCTAAAAGACAAGCAATAGTTAATCCTGAAAACACAGTTTATTCAATAAAGCGTTTTATGGGAAGAAGCTATGATGAATCAATTGATGAAGCTAAAAGGGTGCCATATAAAGTTGTGAGAGGTCCAAACAACGATGCGCGTGTTTATATTCCTGCAGTACAGAAAGAATTTTCTCCCCCAGAAATATCATCTTTTATTTTGAGGAAGCTTGTCAAAGATGCAGAAGCATTTTTAGGAGAGAAGATAAGAGATGTTGTAATAACCGTCCCGGCTTACTTCAATGACGCTCAAAGGCAGGCAACCAAAGATGCTGGAACAATAGCGGGATTGAATGTCCTGCGAATTCTAAATGAACCAACCGCTGCAGCCCTGGCGTATGGATTTGAGAAAAAGAAAAAGGCACGCATTGCGGTTTATGATCTTGGGGGTGGAACTTTTGATATCTCAGTTCTTGAAGTCGGTGATGAAATTATAGAAGTAAAATCAACCGGAGGAGATACACATCTTGGAGGAGATGATTTTGATATTGAAATAATGAAGTGGCTTATTGAAGAATTCAAAAAAGAAACAGGTATAGACCTTTCAAAAGATAAAATGGCTTTGCAAAGACTCAAAGAAGCATCAGAAACTGCTAAAAAGGAGCTATCTTCAAAACTTGAGACAGAAATAAACCTTCCGTTCATATCTGCAGATGCAACAGGTCCCAAGCACCTTGTGAGGAAACTAACAAGATCACAGTTTGAAAGAATGATAGAAAAATACATAACAAGAACACTTGAGCTCGTAGAAAAAACCGTCAGAGATGGGGGTTTCAAGCTGAAAGAAATAGATGAAATAATACTCGTTGGTGGTTCTACCAGAATCCCAAAAGTGCAAGAAGAACTGAGGAATCTCATAGGTAAAGAACCAGCAAGGGGCATAAATCCTGACGAAGTAGTGGCAGTTGGTGCAGCTATTCAGGCAGGTATAGTAACTGGAACTGCAAAAGATATATTACTACTTGATGTTATACCTATATCACTTGGTGTAGAAACTTACGGTGGAGTATTCACAAAAATCGTAGAGAGAAATACAACGATTCCGATTAAAAAATCAGAAATATTCACCACAGCAGAAGATAACCAGACAGTGGTTGAAGTGCATGTGCTACAGGGAGAAAGACCCATGGCAAGAGATAACAGATCACTTGGGAGATTTTATCTTGAAGGGATACCTCCAGCTCCAAGAGGAGTACCAAAGATAGAAGTGACATTTGACATTGATGTGAATGGTATTCTCACAGTTTATGCAAAGGAACTCTCAACATCAAAACAAGCATCAATAAGAATTGAAGGTTCAACAAACCTGAAAAAGGAAGAGATAGAAAGGATGACAGAAGAAGCAAAAAGATATGAAGAAGAAGACAAAAGAAAACTAGAACTGGCTCAAGAAAAGAACAAATTAGATTCTCTGTGCTATCAACTTGAGAAAACTCTTAAGGAATTCAGAGAAAAAATACCAGCAGATGTGGTATCGGAAGCAGAAAGGGTTATCCAAAAAAGCCGCGAGGTATTCAAGAACTCAAATGATATAAACGAAGTCAGAACATCATTAAAAGATGTTGAATCCGTAATGTCTAAAGTCTCGTCCTCTATATACTCACAACAGGTTGGAACACATGGCAGCAGAAGTGATGGAGGCGGAGAAACAAAGGATACAGAATGGAGACGATAAAAATATTTCTGATTTTAGCATTTAGAGAATCTTAGATTTTAAAAAGATGTAAGAAAGCCCCCATCGTCTAGCCTGGTCTAGGACATCGGTCTTTCAAGCCGGTAACGCGGGTTCAAATCCCGCTGGGGGCGCAAACTACAAAATGAACAATTTCCTCCAAAAGGCAGCAAAATATATAGAAAAGAAAACCAAAATAAAAACCTATCCGAAAGTCATAGAGGATATAATATCTGCTGCCAAAACAACAGGAAATTTCTGGCAGATTGTTCGCATCTCCCAAAGACCCATACCAGTAGTAGCAGAAACCCTAAAACTACTTGGGAAAGAAAAATTCGTTGAACTGTCTAATAACGAGGTCAAAGTTATAGATGAGAACATTGAAAAATTAAATAAAATTTCCCCATATCGTTCCGAAATCATATGTGCTGAGTGTGATGGAACAGGCATAAATCTCAAATCTATTGGGATATACGATGATTTCTTGGAGATAAGAAAGAAAGCTCCAAAACCAATACAGGAATATGATCAAGGAAACATAACAGCAGAAAGCACTGTAAGAAGGGTAGCTCTAATGCGCGCAAGAGGAGATATAACGGGAAAAAAAATAATAGTCCTTGGAGATGATGACTTGGTTGGAATAGCTCTCGGACTCACGAAACTCCCAGAAAGTGTTCTTGTTCTTGATATAGATAAGAGACTGATAGAATTCACAAATAGCATAGCAAAAGAAAAAGGAATACCAGTAAAAGCTGAAGTCTTTGACCTTAGAAATCCACTACCTAAGGAAATTAAGGCAAAGTTTGATACATTTGTAACAGACCCTCCAGAAGCTAAAAAACCATTCATAATATTTATACAAAAGGGGATATGGTCACTTAAAGGAGAAGGCTCTACAGGATACATAGGAATGACCTTAATAGACTCCTCAGTTCCAAAATGGGCAGAATTACAAAACATAATAATAAAATCCGGAGGGGCAATAACAGATATAATCAGAGACTTCAACAAATACGATATATGGGACTACCATCAAAAAACATTGGCCTGGAAATTAGCACCAGTTAAAAGCCCATTAGATTCAATATGGTATACATCTGCAATGGTGAGGATAGAAATCGTAAAAAAAACTAAAGTTCAAAACAAAAAGCTCAAACTAAAAGATATGTACATAGATAATGAAAGCACAACAACTTAGTTCTCCTATTCCTTATAGGATGTAATCTTTGGAAATATTTTATCATACAACCAAATAAAAAAATTTATCCCTGTCTTATCGTGAAGAACCCTAAAATTTAGAAAATCTAATGCTTTGTTGCAAACATAGTTAAACACGTTGATTATTGGGAAATAGATGGAAAATTTTAAATCTTTTGCATATCAGACTTTATAAGCTCATCAAGAACTCTCTATTAGTAAATTTCAAAATAACAGAAGTGAATTCGTAGTTATGTTTGCTTTCTGGGATCCCGAACATAAAACAACCTTTACTCCTCCTCTTCTGTTGTGGGTGTTATCTCATGTTCAATGTTTCATTTTTGATAAATGAACACTTTCGGTTATTCTTATAAAATTCCTAACATACTTGTATTACACTCATCACAAGACAAAAAATTATTTATGAGATACGAAACCTCTCTCAAAGAAATAATCATGGGTGTAGAGCAGGAAATACTTCCTCTTATTATCGGTCTTAATCTTAAAATCCTAGAAGTTAAAAATGTTGAATTCCCCCAGGTCAGAGAAAAAAGAGTTGATAAACTCTATATCTCCGAATACAATGGTAAAAAATTTGTCTTACATATAGAGTTCCAACTCTATTATCAAAAATGGTTCCCAATAAGAATGCTGAGTTATTTTGTAGATATAAAAAATCAATTCCCTGATACCGAAATCTGGCAAATTGTTTTTACATTAGGACAAATTACAGAATCATCCATTGTTCAGAAAACTCCCGTAGGTGGAATAGAATACTCATTCAAGGTTATAGATCTATCAAAGATATCATCGGAAATATTTTTATCAAGTTCAAATCCGAACATAAATGCTTTTGGGATACTTAGCTCAGACATAGATGTGAAAAGATTGATCCAGAAGCTTTCAAGCTACAATCTTGACGAAGATAAATTTTTGTCAATATTGTCTAAAATATATTTGCTAAGTTTTGCTGTAAAGAGGAACAAGGAGGTGTTAAAAGCAATGGAAGATTTTTCAA
>CAZRNR010000022.1:0-30044 GCA_964601505.1 uncultured bacterium
AATTCTTTCTAAAAACGCACAGTTTAGATGAGCTATTGATTTGATTTCGTCTCCATAAATATGATGTCAATTCTCCTTCATTGCCAGCCTCAACATATCTTGGTTTTTATCTTATATTCCCTATCTTCAATCAAGAAATTTTTTGATGTCTTTTCCGGAAGTATCTTGAAAATTTTCTACTTTTCTCAAATCCTTCAAAGTCATTTCTTCCCAGGTATCTCCAAATCGTTTGACTCATTGCTTTCATGATTTATCTCATCTACTGTTTTCTTATAGTTTTAATCTTTTCATCTTGTCATAACGCCTTCTACACAAAAATAAAAAATGGAAGCCTGATACTAAGTAGTTCAGATCTTACGAATGAATATCACATTGTCTTGACCGAAGCTACATTTCTTATTCTGATTTTTTCTTTTTGGGGTCTGGCGCGAGAATGCATACAAGGTTTCTGCCCTCTTTGTAAGGCAGTTTTTCAACAATAGCATAATCACTGATCAATTGAATAACTTTATCTATAACAGATTTCATCACCTCCTGGTGCATACCTTCTCTACCTACACCTCTAACTACCACTTTTACTTTTGAACTGTCAGATAGCCATTCTTTCATCTTCTTGACCTTTATCTCAATATCATGCTCCTGAATAGTGGGCGAAAACTGCATTTCTTTGACCTCTATCACCTTTTGTTTTTTCTTTGATTCTTTCTCTCTTTTTCTTTGTTCGTACAGGAATTTTCCAAAATCAGTTATCTTGCAAACTGGCGGATTTGCATCTGGAGATATCTCAACAAGGTCAAGCCCTCTTTCTTCAGCCATCTTCAGAGCTTGATTGAGGTCTAAAACCCCAACCTGTTTTCCGTTTTCGTCTATTACTCTGACCTGATTTGCCTTTATTTGCCTTCCTACTCTCCAAAAGTTCTTTTGCATAACTTTAATAAATAAGTTATTCCCTCCTCTATAGAAAATTTTTTTAACTCATCTTTCCCTTTTTCTCTTATTGTAATTGTTTTTTCTTTTTTTTCCTTTTCTCCAAGAACAATCATAAATGGAACCTTTTTCATTTCCCAATCCCTTATTCTTTTTGATAGCCTTTGACCTGTATCAATATCTAATTCAACTCTTAGACCAGACATTTTCATAAGTTCATATACAAACTGGGAGTAATCAACCGAGTCATCTTTTACAGCAACAATAGCGCACTGAATAGGAGCGAAATAGTATGGGAAATTTCCAGCAGTGTTCTCAATAAGTATCCCAAAGAACCTTTCAAACGACCCCAAAATAGCTCTGTGTATTATATAGACCGGTTTTCTCATATTATCTGCATCAACATAAAGTGCTGAAAATTTTCTTGGTAGATTGAAATCAAGTTGTATTGTAGAGCACTGCCAAACTCTACCTAAAACATCTTTTATCTTTATATCTATTTTTGGACCATAGAAAACTCCTTCCCCAGGATCTAACGAATACTCAAGCTTGCTTTTTTCAAGAGATCTTCTGAGTGAGTTTTCAGCAAAATCCCATTCTTCATCTGTTCCTGCCCTCTTTTCGGGCCTCGTTGAAAGAAAAACAGAAAAGTCATTAAAGCCAAAAGCAGAAAGAAATTTTCTCACTATTTCTATTACGGACGAGACCTCATCTTCAAGCTGATCGAGCTTCAAAAATATATGTGCATCATCTTGTGTGAATCCTCTGACACGCAGTAATCCGTGCAAAACCCCACTTTTTTCATACCTATAAACAGTTCCAAACTCGCTTATCCTTAAAGGAAGCTCCCTATAAGACCTTGTTTTTGATTTGAAAATAGATATGTGAAAAGGGCAATTCATAGGTTTGAGTCTGTAAGATGTTTTCTCCTGATAGCCAACTGTTTTCTCAAAATTCTCCTCTGAATCGTCTTCAAAAGACATAGCTGGGAACATAAACTTGCTGTAAAGTTCAAGATGACCCGATATTTTCCAAAGTTTCTCATTTGCGACATGTGGAGTGTATACAAGCTGATATCCGTTTTCCTCATGTATTTTAAGCCAGAAATCTTCAATAAGCCTTCTGACTTTTGCACCCTTTGGGAGCCACAATATAAGACCGGCTCCTATGTTTTCTTCATCTATGAGAAAAAGCTCAAGCTCTCTTCCAATCTTTCTGTGATCTCTTTTTTTTAGCTCCTCTTGGGTCTTGAAATAGTTTTCAAGGTCCTTTTCTGTTGCGAAAGCAACACCATATATCCTTGTGAGTTTTGGATAATCCTCACTTCCTTTGAAATGTGCAGCTGATATTCCAACAAGCTTTATAGCTCCAACAAGTTTTGTTGAAGCAAGATGAGGTCCTCTACAAAGATCAAAAAATTCTCCCTGCTGATAAAAAGAAACATACTCATCTTTTATCTCCTTGAGTATTTCAACTTTAAAAATTTCTCCTTTTTCCTCATAAAGACGGATAGCATCTTCTTTTTTCATGACAAATCTTCTGAGCTTGAGATCTTCTTTTTTGACTTTTTGCATCTCTTGTTCTATCTTTTCAAGATCTTCCTCTGTGAATCCCTGAGGTCTGTAAAAATCATAGAAAAAGCCTACATCTGTGGTTGGTCCAACTGAAAGAAGAGTTTCTGGGAAAAGGCGCTTTACAGATTGGGCAAGAATGTGAGCCGAAGTGTGGCGCATTATATCAAGACCTTCTGGAGATTTAAGATTTATAAAATCAAACGGTTTGGTTTCATCTATTGGTGTGTGTAGGTCATAAACTTTTCCATCTTGTTTTATCCCAACGATTTGATCCCTTTCCGCTATTTCGCCCAATAACTCAAAACCCGTCTTCATAAAGCTTAAAAGTTAAACCTTAATGCTTTGAATTTGAAAAAGTTAAAAAATCAGAAGCTAATGCCTAATTTTAATATATATAATGAATTTTAAACATATTGAGAGTATTATCATACCAGTTCTTGTATTCATAATTGGAGTTGAAATTTCGGGGGGGGCTATTAAAATAGCCTCTATTGTGCTTGGAGAAAAGCTTGAGGAAAAAGTCAAACCAAAAGAGAATGTAAAGACCCAGCTGAAAATAGCAAACGGCTATAGACCCGAGGATTTAAGTTTCTTATGGGAAAATGGACTTTTAGGTAGAGATATTCCACCACCTCCGCCAAAAGAAATTCAAGAAGTAAAGCCTGTAATATCAGCACTTTCTGAAACATATAGATTGGTTGGAACAATAGTCGGAAGAACACAAAGATATGCATTTTTAGCTCCGCGCTCTGGTGGGAACATAATTGTCAAAAAAGAAAATGAAGAAATAGTTCCTGGGGCAGTCATATCATCGATAAAAGACGATATGATTGAAATAACACGGGGGAACTCCAAAGAGCTAATTTTTCTCTTTGAAAAGGATCAAGAAAAGTTTGCTGCACAGCAACAAAGTCAGGAGATACCACCAGCACCCGCAGCAACACTACAAAATTCCACATATCAGGTATTTGGAACAAATGAAAGCAGAAATAAGCCAGATCTTGTTCAGGTTGGGGAAAACACATTTGAAGTCAAGCGAGAGTATGTTCAATCAAGCCTCTCTGATATGGGAGCACTTCTGACAAACGCAAGAGCCATACCATATATAAAAGACGGTGAAATAAAAGGTTTCAGGTTATTAAATATCACACCCGGAAGCTTTTACAAAACTATAGGAATACAGGATGGAGATGTGATCAAAAGTATAAACGGAATACCAATATCAAATCCTCAAACCATAATGAAAATTTTCTCAGATATACAAAACGAAACACAGTTTGAACTGAAAATAGAAAGAATGGGGAAAGAAATAACTATGAGATACTACATCAGATGAAAGGAATAGAACTCTTCATTGATTTTACTTTCTCAAACACTCTCTCTGTTCTGGTTTCAGAAGATGACGATATAAAGTTTTTTATATCTGTGTCAAGCTCCACACATGTCAGCAAGTTTCTTCCTGTCTTTGTTAAAGAAGCTCTTGGAGAGTTCTCATCTCTTTCTGGAATATACATAGCAAAAGGTCCAGGATCCTTTACAGCCTTGAGGATTCTGATAAGCTACATCAAAGGAATATATGTAGCAACATCTGTCCCTGTATTCACCTACAACTCAACAGATTGGATGGCCTATTACATAGCGCAGAACAAAAAAGATATTAAGGGAAATTTCTCAATCGGATTCTACTCTGGAGCGAAAAATTTTTATTACCTCACAGAATACGAAATGAAAAATGGAATCCCTACTCTCAGAAGTTCTAAAATTACAGAAAACAGAGATGAAATAAATTTTTCAGATGAAGATATACAAAAAGAACTTGGAGCTAAATATATTTTCTACCTTCACCTTAAACAAGCTCCGCAAAAACCAGATATAAAAAGCCTACAACCTCTATACATCTTTCAGGAAATACTACAAATATCAAAAAAGCAAAGCTAACAATATTCCTAATATGACTTATATTTACACAGAAAACCTTCAATCCAAAAAAGACCAATGGTAATTCACACGAGAGCCTGGCAACTTCCCTAACAACTAAAAGGTCTAAAGATTAGCATTAGCAGATAGAGCGAATAAACCTACACCTATTAAATCATTAAGGATCTGGTTCGTTGCAGGCTTGAACTTCCAGCTCTGAGCTGGCTTATCCCAACCAGATGGTACAAGAGGTCCACCATTAATAGTAGTAAAACCACAAAATGGTTCCTGACAACCTTCTGGTAGCTTTACAAGCTCACATACACCTTCATCATCTCTTAGATAATTCACTTTCCCGTCACCCAATGATTCAGTAATCTGAAAATTAGTCGTTACAGACTTTACAAAATCAATCCCGAAAGCTCTTTCAAACATAAAGGGGGTAACAGTAGTGAAAAGAATAAAATTCATGGTATTCATAGATTCCAGATTATCAGGACTATAAAGTTTCTCTTTAACTCTATTCACAAAAGTCCATGTCAGAATGCAGTTATCAATTTCAAGAGCACCGTTTAGAATTTTTCCATCGGAAGATGTCTCTTTCATCAGAACATAAGGGATAACCTTCATACCAAACTGTTCAATTACTCCAGAAAATCCACCAGAAAGACTAAAAACATCATCTGGATATTTTGAATAAACATTTTGCCCAAGTGAAAGTAGTGTTGTAAGTGGTTCAAAATAATCTCTTCGGAGTTTTTTATCCTGAATGTATGTGAAAGCATTCCAATCTCCCCTGGTTACATAGTCGCCCTGTATGTATCGTCTTCTCACTATAAGAGCGGGTATTTGACTTCCTTGAATAACTTTTGTCGGGTCAAACAGAAAGAGATTTTTTGTAAAGAAATTTATAAGAAACATCTGATCATATGGACCTGCGATCACATATGTAACTCTTTGAGGATTGTTCGGTATGAGAACTTTTCCATCACTTATAGCAAATGTTGTTAGACTTTCTGAAAATGAGACATCATTAGTCAGGGTGAAGACATAGAAGTTATCCTGCGTTGCCTTCTCAAAGTAAGTTGGATCACCAACTGCTATAGCTTTTTCGTAGAATAATCTTGTCCCTTCAACCTCAAAAGCAAAAAGAGAACCAGCATTAGCAATCCGATATTCGCCATCACTAACAGTCAATTCAAGGGGTAGAATAATGTCCCTTATTGATTTTGGATCAGCATTTTTAACACCAAAGAATTTACAGAAATCAATTCTTGCAAAGTTCGGTAATGTGACAGAAGTTATAGATCCAGCTATAAAAGTTGAAACTGCACTCACTATCTTTGATACATCAAACTCTCCAGTCTCTCCCGTGACATTTATCCAGTTATTATCTTTATTGCAATCAAATTTTTCTGAACCGTTGCTAAGTATATTGACAACATCTTGAGCAGTTTTATCACTGAACCCTGCTGGGAGAGAAAGTGTCCCTGTAGCTTTATCACCCAAGAATATGTTCTCTTTAGATGTATCTAAGTTAAAGCGAAGAGCTTGACCATTCCAACACACTAATGCCGGATCATCTTGCTTACACGGATTTTTAAAATGGTAATCAAGTCCCATACTTGCCCAATTTAAAAGTTTTGAGATATTTCCTGGAATATTTTTCCAAAGAGCTTCTTTTCCAGACTCAAATCTCAAGAAATTCGGAGCTTTATCTAAACCGAGAGTTCCTGGGAGATTTCTTATAAGCCCCGGGGGATCTTCCTCAAAATCTCTCAAAAGAGCTGATGCATTTGAAAGAACTCCAGATATATCAAGTTCCCAGTTATGTGAGTTTATCACATTGAAAAGAGCAGCAACTCCTTGGCTAACAGCTCCAAGAATAACAAGAAGATCGTATCTCAATTCAGTCCCGGACTTGAACCAAACATTTACAAGATTGCCAATTTTTACATTAAACGGGACCGTTACACGAAATACATAGTTTTTATCTCCTTTTGCAACATAATTTTCTGAAGCTTCAATAACTTCTGACATAAGAGTTGTTATCTCATCTCTTTTCAAACCAACAAGATTAAGCAATGTGTCAATAACATTTGTTTGCTGTGGAGAAATTCTTGGAGATTGTGCAAGTATTGGAGCAGAAGGACATATATCACCAAGTACTCCACGTGCAAAACCACATAAAGTTCCTAAAGCACCATCAAGCCTTTTGAAAAGAATCATAACATTTGTAAAGATAACCAGTGTGTTGAATGTAACTTCATTCTTATAAGTTTGAAGCTCATTGGAACACCCATCTTTACCGCATATTTCTTCTTTTATTTTCTCAAAATTCCCCTTTGATATGTAAGATGACATAGTAGTATTAGGAGTAGAAACAGTTTTATCACCTTCTTTTACGGTAGCCAAACCAGATTGTGGTGGAACCACTTGGGTAGTTTTTTCTTCTTCCTTCCCACATGAGAGAGCAAAAGAAAGAGCCGAGATAAGAATCAAAAGCTTCAAACCACTTTTTCCTATTACATTCATCATACATAGTCCTCCTTATGTTGTTGTTATTATCTTTATGTAATAATAGTAATCAATTTTACAAAAATTTCAAGATTTTGATGAGACTTAAACGCTTTGTCAAATAAATATGTACCAAAAATTGTCAATTTCCTCTTACATTGTAAGTGGAGGATAAAAATTTTTTGACACAGCACTTAAATCAACTGCAGATCTTGTGAGAAAATCAACATTATTTCTTGGAGCTTTCCACCCAAAACAATCTTTCATTCATCCATTTCAATATGTCTAACAACAGGATTTTTAGTTCAGATTTATTCCAATGTATCAACTCTCAGGATGTAGCCCAAATTTAGAATAAAGATTGGCATAAAAATACTATGATGATTACATATATTATTTATGGCTTTACCGCAACCGGATTTTAAGAGATGGTTCATTTTAGACAAGAACAAAATTCGTGCTTGATAGTGAAGTGAATTCTATAAAACCATAATAAAATTCAACATAAATAATTTTCTCTTCTGTTGTCAGTAACAACTTCTTTTGACGTTAAAGAATTTGGATAAATTTTTCAAAGTTTGGGGTCCAACACCTTTTACATGTTCAAGATGTGATAATTCTTCTATGTTTTTACTTTGCATCAGATATGCATATATCTGCTGAGCTATATCTTTTCTGGTGATTATGTTCAGAATATTGCCAAGATATTTTTCATCAATACAGTTTATGGGAACTTTTTGATTGTAGCAGAAGAAAGAGGAAGCGTATTTATCTTCAAGATGGACTGGACAAGCTTTTTTAAATAAGCGGGATATGAAGACAAAAAAGGAGATAAAAGATATAAGGACTAAGGAATAAAAAAACGGGTGTTCTTTTGAAATTTTTACATGCATTATTCGATGCATTCTGGAATTTAATATTTTTTGTGTAATGTTTTTAAGATTAAACTACTTTGGGGTGTCGTCTAATTGGCAGGACACGGGACTTTGGATCCCGGCGTGGAGGTTCGAGTCCTCCCACCCCAATATATAGAGCTTGGGGTCATCAGGTCAGAGAGGAGAAATAAAGATATTTTCAGGTACAGCAAATTACGCCCTTGCGGAAAAGATTTCAAAATACATAGAGATTCCTTTAGGTAAATCTGAGATAAAGAGATTTTCAGATGGAGAGATATGGATTGAAGTAAAGGAGAATGTGAGAGGTGCCGAAGTTTTTGTTATTCAGCCGACATGTCCTCCAGCAAATGATAACCTGATGGAACTTCTGATAATGATAGACGCATTAAAAAGAGCATCAGCGGAAGAGATAACTGCTGTGATACCATATTATGGTTATGCGAGGCAAGATAGGAAAGTAGAACCTCGGACACCAATAAGCGCAAAGCTTGTTGCAAATCTTCTTCAAGTTGCCGGTGTTGATAGAGTTCTTACTGTTGATCTACATGCAGGTCAAATTCAAGGTTTTTTTGATGTCCCTGTTGATAATCTTTACGCAATGCCGATACACATAGATTACATAAGGGAAAGGTGGGGTGAGGGTGATAGCGTAGTTATAGTCTCTCCCGACACAGGAGGAGCAGCAAGAGCGAGAGGCTACGCAAAGAGGCTTTCATGTGGATTTGCCATAATAGATAAAAGAAGACCAGTACCAAATGAATCCGAAGTTGTTTTTGTGGTTGGAGATGTCAAAGGAAAATATGCCATAATAGTAGATGATATAATAGACACAGGTGGGACAATCATAAAATCTGCTCAGGCACTCATTGAAAATGGAGCCAGGGGTGTATCTGCAGTATGCACTCATCCGGTTTTATCAAAAGAAGCTCCAGAAAAAATATCTAAATCTTGTCTTGATGAAGTTGTTGTCACAGATACAATACCAATTGATGGGAAAGATAAAAGATCCGGAGATAAGATTAAAACTGTCTCTATTGCACCACTTTTAGGAGAAGCAATACTCAGAATATATCAAGGCAGAAGTATATCTGAACTTTTCATCTGATCTTGAGGTTGTTCAAGGATTTTGTTCAATCTCCAAAGACAAGCAAAACCTCTTTGAATCACAACAAAAAGATAACCTATAGCCATCGCTGGCCAAATAAGTATCAATTGATAAGCTATAAAACCCGCTAAATCACCTTTAGTTATTAAACCCATATCAAGAAAATAAGAACCGGCAACTATAACAACAACTAAAGATAAAAGCGAGAAAAAAACAATAAATGCCTCAAATATCCCTCTTTTACTAGAAAGCAATAAGTTTGCTTTACTATAGCTTCCAGAAATTTCAGAAAATCTCTTATCAACATCGCTTTCAATATTGTAATTTTTTATAACCTTTATCTTTGAGAAAATCTCATGAGAAAAGTTCGTTATTTCAGATATTCTTTCCTGAACAATTTCCGAAAGATAAAAAATTTTTTTCTCATAGAGTATGACCAAAATCGGAATAAGAAAAAGTGGGACAAACGATATAACAGCAAGCATCGGAGAAATCAAAATTTCAAGGATCACCGAGAAAACAAAAATAGGAGTGATATGAGAGATAATCATTCCACCAAAACCAAGCATCATCCTCACTCCCTCAACATCGTTTATTATCTGCGATGATATCTTTCCTGTGCCTTGTTCATCAAAGAATTCAGTCCTTGTAATAAGAAGCTTTTCAAAAATTTTTTCTCTAATATCTTTCTCTATAAACCTTCCAGCTAGAACTATGATATTTCTTCCAAAGTAAAGAAGAACACTTCTTGCAATTCCAAGCGCAGCTATGAGTAATCCGTAGTATATTACATTCTCATACATATCCTCAAGAGCATCTATGGCAAACTTTACGACCATAGGTATAAAGGATGAGAGTAAAGCAGAAAGTATAGTAAAAAAGAATCCTTTCAAATATTCTCTTTTATATTTTTTCAAAAATGTGAGAAGGAGATTCATACCAAACCCAAAATTTTCTGAAATTTCTTTTTCCTTTGTTTGTATTTACTACTATACAAGTATTTGTTTTTTTAATATGAAAATTTACTGCTATGGTAAAAGAAGAAAAAGTTCCATTAGAAAGAGTCAGAAACATAGGATTTGTTGCCCACATAGATGCCGGTAAAACTACAACTACAGAAAGATTTCTCTTTTATACGGGAACAACTTACAAGATAGGAGATGTTGATGAAGGGAATACCGTTACCGACTGGATGCCACAGGAAAAAGAGAGAGGGATAACTATAACTTCTGCTGCTGTCACATCTTACTGGAAGGGATATAAAATAAATGTTATAGATACTCCAGGACACGTTGATTTTACTGTTGAGGTTGAGAGATCATTAAGGGTTCTTGATGGATGCATCATAATTTTTGATGCAGTGAATGGAGTTGAACCACAATCCGAAACCGTCTGGAGACAAGCGAACAAATATTCTGTTCCGAGAATCTGCTATGTGAATAAAATGGATAGAATTGGTGCAGACTTTTTTGCGACACTTGAGGACATAAGGAAAAAATTAGATATAACGCCCATACCTCTTCAGATACCTAACGGTACGGAAGAAAATTTCAAAGGTCCAATAGACCTTATTAGCATGAAAGCAATTTACTTTTCAGAACAAGATCAAGGTAGAACATACACTTACGAAGAAATACCCGATGAGCTCAAGGAAACAGCCACTACATGGAGAGAAAAGATGTTTGAGACAATTGCTGAACTTGATGATACTTTTATGGAAAAATATATTCAGGACTCAAATCAGATAACAGAGGATGATATTCATCAAGCACTAAGGAGGATCACAATCTCTTTCAAAGGCGTTCCTGTTTTTTGTGGATCCTCGCTAAAGAACAAAGGGGTTCAACCCATGATAGATGGGATAGTCAGATACCTACCCAGCCCACTTGATAGACCAAAAGTTATAGGTAAAGAACCAGAAAGTGGGCAAGAAATAGAAGTTCTACCAGATCCAGAAGGACCTCTTGTAGGAATTGTCTTCAAAATAATGAATGATCCGTATGCCGGTCAGATATCTTATGTTAGAATATACTCAGGAAAAATTGTTCCTGGAATGAATGTCTACAATCCACGATTGAGGAAAACAGAAAGGGTTGGAAGAGTTATGAGAATGTTCGCTAACAGAAGAGATGACATATCTGAAGTATCTGCTGGAGACGTTATAGGAATTACAGGACCTCGCGAGTCAATAACAGGAGATACGCTTTGCCTAAAAGAAAAACCAATATTGCTAGAAGGTATAGATATTCCCGAACCTGTCATATACTCATCAATTGAACCTCTTACAAAACAAGATCAGGAAAAAATGTCAATATCTTTACACAAACTTGAGATAGAGGATCCATCATTTAAAGTCAAATATAATAATGAGACTCAGGAAACAATAATATGGGGAATGGGAGAACTCCACCTTGAAATAATTCAGGATAGGCTTCTTAGAGAATATGGAGTCAAAACAAAGATGGGCAAACCTCAAGTTGCATACAAAGAAACAATCTTATCATCTTCCGAGGCAGAAGGGAAATATATAAGACAATCTGGAGGGAGAGGTCAGTATGGGCATGTTGTAATAAGAGTTGAGCCACTTGAGAGAGGTAAGGGATTTGAGTTTATCAATCAGATAAAAGGAGGTATAATACCAGCTGAATTTATTCCATCGGTAGAAAAAGGAGTAAGAGATGCAATGGAAGAGGGAGTTCTTGCCGGATATCCAATAGTTGATATAAGAGTTACACTTTTTGATGGTTCTTTCCACGAAGTTGATTCTTCAGATATAGCATTCCGAATAGCATCAGCTATGGCACTGAAAGATGCGGTAAAGAGAGCAAACCTCGTCTTACTTGAACCGATAATGAGAGTTCAGGTATTCGCTCCAGAAGAGTTCCTTGGAACAGTTATTGGAGATCTTAATTCAAGAAGGGCTAAAATATTGGACATAGCAATAAAAGGGAGCTTTAGAGCAATAGAAGCATATGTTCCTCTTTCTGAAATGTTTGGATACGCAACATCCTTAAGATCACTTACTCAAGGTAGAGGTTATTACGTCATGGAATTCCACTCGTATGAGATTGTTCCACAGAATATAATGAATCAGATAGTTGAACAGAGAAAATATGCAAAACAACAGGAGGTAAATAAATAGGAGGAATTTTATATAAATAATGGAGGGGAAATATGCTTAACCTTACAAAGATAATAATAAAATTGAAGTCTTATGATCATCGGTTACTTGATTCCACACTGAAGGATATAATAGGTGCAGCCCAAAGAACAAACGCAAAAATCAGAGGTCCCATACCACTGCCAGTTAGAATAAGAAGATGGACTGTTTTAAGGTCTCCACATACAGATAAAAAATCTATGGAATCTTTTGAACTGCGCGAGCATAAAAGACTTGTTTATATACTAGACCCTCAACCGGCAACAATTGAGGAGCTAAGAAAAATTGATGTTCCATATGGAATACACATTGAGATGAAGATGGAATAAAAAAGGAGGCATACAACATGGTATCTGGTCTCGTTCTAAACAAGGTGGGTATGACACAAGTGTTTGATCAAAAAGGACATCCCGTTCCAGTAACTGTGCTAAAGCTTTCCGGAGGTATTGTTGTAGGAATAAGAACACTAAACAATCAGAAAAAAAGGGCAATAATAGCATTTGGAGAATGCAAGCTTAAAAATATAAACAAACCAATTCAGGGCATACTTAAGAAAGCTGGAATACAAGATAAAGGTTTCAAGATTCTAAAGGAATTTGATATACTTTCTGATGACATCAAAGTTGGTCAGAAGATAGGAGTTGATATCTTCAAAGAAGGTGAAATAATTGATGTTACTGGAAAGAGCAAAGGAAGGGGGTTTCAAGGGGTTGTAAAAAGATGGGGAGCAAAGGGAGGTCCAGCATCACATGGTTCTATGGCACATAGACGCCCTGGAGCAATTGGTCAGAGAACAGATCCTGGGAGGGTTTGGAAGGGATTGAAAATGCCCGGACACATGGGAATGAGAACTGTGACAGTAAAAAATCTAAAAGTTGTCCTAGTAGATAAAGAGAGAGAGTTAATTGCTGTTAAAGGTTCTGTTCCATCTTGGATATCTGCACCAATTATTGTCAAGAAAACCGGGAGGTAATGTGTATGAGTGAATCATCAAATACTGAAACTGGAAAGATAAAATTAGATGTCATAAATACTGATGGAGAAAAAGTAGAGGAATTGGTTATTGATGATATTTTCTCATCACCGAGTCCAGCGACACTTTGGTATTATGTGAAGTGGTATCTAAGTTCGCAGAGATCTGGAACAGCGAGTACAAAGACCATTTCAGAGGTAAGAGGAGGAGGAAGAAAACCTTGGCAACAGAAGCATACAGGAAGAGCAAGGCAAGGTTCAATAAGAAATCCTCATTGGGTTGGGGGAGCCGTTGCACACGGTCCGCACCCACGAGATTTCTCATATAAAATGAACAAAAAAGAGAAGATAGAAGCTCTAAGAACCGCTCTTTCACTCAAACACCAGGAAGGAAAACTTAAAATAATATCTTCCATAGATTTTGATGAACCTAAAACAAAAAAAGCCCTTGA
Source organism: uncultured bacterium (assembly GCA_964601505.1). Lineage (GTDB taxonomy): Bacteria > Calescibacteriota > Calescibacteriia > Calescibacteriales > Calescibacteriaceae > DRWZ01. Next base: position 13,521 of record CAZRNR010000022.1, read on the forward strand.
AACAATAAGAAAAATAGACGCATATCCCCTTGTGCTTGTGACAAATAAATCTAACAAAAAAGTTTATCTCTCGTTCAGAAACATACCTCTTACAAGAGTTATACCAACCGATGAAGTAAATGCATACGAGATCTCCAAATACGAATACTCCGTCTTTGAGAAAGAAGCCTTTATGAAGATTTTTGAGAGAATTAAGAACCTAAAGGAGGGTCAGAAAGAAAATGAGAAACATTGAAATAATTCCTCTACTTTCTGAAAAATCCCAGAAGGAAAGAGAGAGAGGAAAATATACTTTTCTCTGTCCCATTTCCACAACAAAAAGCGAATTGAAAGAGTTTGTTGAGAGAATGTTCAATGTGAGAGTTGAGAAAATAAATACAATGATATATAGAGGGAAAATAAAGAGGAGAGGATTATTTATAGGTAAAAGACCGAATCGCAAAAAAGCTATAGTTTCTCTAAAAAAGGGATATTCAATAGACCTTGTAAAGATAACGCAAAAGCTTTCAGAAACGATGGCTAAAAAATAAACAAAGAAAAAAGAAAAATGGAGGAATAAACTATGGGCATAATAAAAGAAAAACCAGTAACTCCCGGAAGGAGACACATGACAAAATATGATTTTTCTGAGATAACAAAAGATGAACCGGAAAAATCTTTACTTGCAAAATGGAAACAGAAGGCAGGAAGAAATAATTTAGGTAGGATAACAGTAAGACACAGAGGTGGCGGGCACAAGAAAAGATACCGAATAATAGATTTTAAGAGGGATAAGTTTGATATTATTGGTAAAGTCGCCTCAATAGAATACGACCCTTGCAGAACATCCCGAATATCTCTGATAGAGTATGAAGATGGGGAGAAAAGATACATAATCTGGCCTAAGGGTCTTAAGGTTGGAGACAAAGTCTTATCTTCTAGAAATAAAATAGAACCAAACATAGGATGGGCTATGCCTCTGAAATACATTCCAGATGGTACGCTAATTCATAACATAGAGTTGGTGCCAGGTCAAGGTGGAGAATTATGCAGGTCTGCCGGATCATACGCACAACTTCTGGCAAAAATAGGAAAGTTCGCACTAATAAGACTTCCATCAAAGGAAGAGAGATTGGTTCATCAAGATTGCCTCGCCACAGTAGGACAAGTCGGACTTGAAGAGCACGAGCTTGTATCCATTGGGAAGGCTGGAAGAACAAGATGGCTCGGAAGAAGGCCACATGTCAGAGGAGTTGCCATGAATCCCGTTGATCACCCACACGGTGGAGGTGAAGGAAGATCTCCACAAGGAAACCCACACCCAGTCTCCCCAACCGGAGTAAAAGCCAAAGGATACAAAACAAGAAGAGGAAAAAAACCTTCTGATAAATTCATAATAAAGAGTAGAAAAGGGAAAATACTCAGAAGAATAGAGATAGAGAAACTATGAATCTAATATAAAAGACTATATAACTCCTCTTAGGAAAGCATCAATCCCTATGTATGCTAACTTTTAAGTAATTTCTAATCTCTGACTTTGCTAATCTGAATTATGGGGCTAACTTTTTCCTCTTTACCCAGTCAGGTATAATCTTTATTTCAGCTCTTTCAATTCCAAGAGCATACGCAGGAACATTTTTACTCATAGAAGATCCAGCTCCAATATAGCTATATTCCCCAAGCTCAATCGGAGCTATAAGCATTGTTCCTGAACCGACAAAGGAGTTATTTCCTATTACAGTTTTGTTCTTGTTCTTGCCATCAAAATTGCATGTAACTGTTCCCGCACCTATATTGACATTACTACCTATTATAGCATCTCCCACATAAGAAAAATGCTGAACTTTTGTATTTTCACCAATCTGAGAATTCTTAATCTCAGCAAAGTTTCCTATCCTTGCACCTTTTTTAATAAAAACATTAGGTCTCATTCTTGAAAAAGGTCCAATTCTTACATCTGGTTCAACTTTAGCTCCCTCAATATAGCAGTATGGCAGAATCTCAACCCCAGAACCTATATCGCAATTCAAAATTGTGTTTCCTTGAAATATCTTGACATTACTTGCTATCCTTGAAGATAAAATAAAAGTATAGGGATATAACTCTGTTCCATCACCTATGAATGAATCTAATGATATGAAAGTATCATCAGGAGAGTAAAGAAAAGCATGTTCCGAAACCTCCCTGTTCTTGATTTTCTGCAATATTCTTAGAGCTTTTGAAAAATCAAATCCATCTTTTATTCTGAAAACGGAATCGAGAGAGAAAACTTTCGTAGCGCTATTGGAAATATCAGATGTTATTAGTAGAGCACCGCCAAAATCTAAACAGACCTCAGAAGAAGATAGAAGAGTTTCTGAGACCTTATCAATTAAAACTGGATCGGGAGGAACAAAAGAATCTCTATAGACAACAAAGAAAATTTCATCAAGTTTCTTACCAGTTCTTTCTTCAATTTTTTCGGCTGTTATACTTGCTATTTGGGAAAGTTCCAGACCTATAATATTTGGGACATTCTTACCTTCTGGTTTTACAATTAACCTCATAAGGTTATATTTTACAACAGATCAGAAATAATTTTTCAAATCTCACAATTAACTTACTTTATCTTTTGAATTTCCTTGATATATCTTGAGATATATTGAGCGCCCGATATGACAGTTAATGCAAAGCATATTACAAAGAATATATCCCCAACAAATTTAGCAGATATGTTGAAGTATTCATCTTTTAGTATGTAAGAAGATATAGCTATATTACCTGCGAGTGTTTTAAGTTTTGCGGTTATAGAACTTGGTATATGGAAACTATGCCTCTCCGCAGAAGCTCTGAGGCCAAGAACAATTATTTCTCTAAGGATTATAATAGATGATGCAAATTTAGGTATGTCTTGCACTCCCATCAGAACAACCAAGGTGCATATGAAAAGAGATTTATCCGCGACTGGGTCAAAAATGTCCCCATCTGATTTGCTTTTATTAAACCTCCTTGAAATATATCCATCTAATACATCCGTTAGAGCAAAAAAGATGTATGTAAAAAAGATAAAAACCCTTGAAACATCAAATATTATCAAAAGTGGGACAAAGAAAGCTCCTAAAATCCTAAAGAAGGTTATATAATCGGCCATTATTTCTTTCTCTTCTCAAGGAATTCTGATATTTTAGATTTGGCAAAATTTGTCGAGAGTGAAGAAGCACAAAAGAGAGCCTCAGTTCTGAAGTTTTCCGAAGGTATCCCACTCAAAGATATATTACAAAGCTCATTTATGTATCTTAGAGCAGTCTGATTCTTCCCTTCAAACTTCTTCACAAGCCTTATTGCTGATTCAATAAGAACATCTCTACTTTCACAAACTTCATCAGCTATTCCAAGTTCAAGAGCTTCTTGAGCATCAATATATCTTCCTTCCATTATCAAACGCTTAGATTTCTGAATACCTATCAGCCTTGATAGTCTTTGTGTTCCACCGTATCCTGGAAGGATTCCTAAATTTATCTCTGGAAGTCCAACTTTTGCATTCTTTGTCATAATCCTAAAAGTGCAAGAGAGAGCCAACTCAAAACCTCCTCCAAGTGCCCAACCATCTATTGCTGCAACAGTTATATACTTTAAATTCTCAATCTTTGAAAAGACTTTTTGACCTCTTCTTAAATATTCAAAAGCCTGATGCACATTTTGCAGAGCATAAAGTTCCTTAACATCTGCTCCAGCGGAAAAAGCTCTACCCTCTCCAAAAAACACAACTCCAGATTTCTCCTGAGAATACCAAATAATGTCTATCAATTCATCAAGCTCCTCAAGCATTTTTGAAGATATAGAGTTCAGAGTTTGTGGTGAATTCAACTTGACTAAAATTACCTTGTCAATCTCTTCAACAACTATCTTCTCACCTTTAAAATTATTCCAAGACATAACAGGAAATTATAAACTCAAAGATAAAACTTTCATTATTCCAGATGTTTTAAGAAAATATAAAATAAGGCGTTAGAAAAACTAAATAGCCAAATTAATGGATAGATGGTTATAAACACATCGCTTAATTTCCAGAGCAATCATAAAATTTTATTTACGAAATTAAATCACCTGACATCATAAGTCTCCAAAAAAGCTAAAAATAAAAAGAATATCTCTACATTACTCTACTCCTACATTAATCAAACTTTCCTTAGAACAACGGATGCATTCGTTCCACCAAATCCGAAGGAATTGTTCATAGCATAGGTTATCTTTTTTTCCCTTGCTTGCCAGGGAACATAATCAAGATCGCATTCTGGGTCTGGTTCATCAAGGTTTATTGTTGGTGGGATAACATTATGGTATATTGATAAAGCAGTGAATATAGTTTCAACGGCTCCGGCTGCGCCTATCATATGGCCTGTCATAGATTTGGTAGATGAGATAGGTATTGATTTTGCATCCTCACCAAAAACAATTTTCACAGCTTTGGTTTCAACCTCATCGTTATACTTAGTAGATGTTCCATGAGCGTTTATATAATCTATTTTTGGGAAACCTGCCTCCTGCAGAGCTTTTTTCATAGTAAGGGCATATCCTGTTCCATCTTGTATTGGTGTTGTGATATGATAAGCATCTGAGCTTATACCGCAACCCACAATTTCAGCATAAATCCTAGCGCCTCTCTTTTTAGCGTTTTCATAAGTCTCAAGAATAAGAATGCCGGATCCCTCTCCCATAACAAATCCATCTCTTGATTTGTCAAAAGGTCTTGAGGCTTTCTGAGGTTCATCGTTTCTTGTTGAGAGAGCACGCATTGAAGCGAAACCAGCAATACCAACTGGCGTTATAGAGGACTCAGTTCCACCTGCGATAACCATATCGCACAATCCTAACTTTATGAGATTATACCCTTCAATTACCGAGTGAAGACCTGCAGCACAAGCAGTTGCTGGAGCTAAAGCACATCCTCTTGCTCCGGTTTTTATAGAAACAAGCCCCGCCGCCATATTCACTATGGTAACGGGTATTGCAAACGGAGAAACTCTCCTTGGCCCCTTCTCTAAAAGGTTCTTAACAGACTCCTCCAAAATTCTCAAACCGCCTATACCTGAACCAATAACTACCCCTACCACCTCCGGCGGATACACTATAGAAACCTTGGAGTTCGTTATGAAACCAGCATCCTCTAATGCTTCATAGGCAGCAGATAAAGCGAATAATTCAAATCTTTCATATCTGTTAATCTCCTTCTCATCAACAAAACGTGGAGTAAATTTTTTCACCTCGGCAGCAATTCTCACAGGAAATTCCCTTGCATCAAACAGCGTTATATAGCCAACACCTGATTTAGATCTCAAAACCGCATCAAAAGTCTCCTTAAGATTTTCACCAAGCGGAGTGACACAACCCATTCCCGTTATTACCACTCGATTCATATCAGACTTAATTTTTAAGATAAAAAACTAAAATCCTACAATTTCTGCTTTTCCTACTCTTCGCCTAATAAAGCTTGAAACAACGAAATCATATCTGAGATTTATCTCCCGATCTACCAAAGACTCATTTGCTTCTATCTCCAACTTATGAAAATCTCTCTTCTCCTCCTCATCAAGAACAAACCTATTTTCAGAACCGAAAAAATCTTCAAAAAAATTACAGTTCGATTCCTTGTATTTTTCTAAAATCTCTATCCTCTCTGGAAAAGTCAGCAGATAATTCCGAAGTGTTCCATAAGAACCGTCTAAAAATCTAAGAGCATCTATGATAATGTTTCGAACAGATGTATGAATATCTTTACCGTACTCTTCGTTTAATCTTCTCAGAGCAAGTGTGGATTCAGTTGTCAGTGAGATGTGTTCATAAGAATCAGTTCCCGGTAAATTAAGCTCAATCCCCAAAACTCTTTGAAAAAAATCGGATATTACACTCCCGCCTATCAAATTTTTCTTGTCATATACCAAAGGAATTATTTCTACACCAACCTCATCCCAAAGCTTCATCAAAAAGCCATAATAATCCAGCTTCAATGCCTTATCTGAAAACGGAAGAAAGTCACCTATATTATAACTCAATCTTACAGAATCATCTAAGACTAGTTGCTTGTAATAGGATTCAATATAAAAATCTTGTCTCCTAAAATAAACGGCTATCTTAAAACTGTCAAAGAATTCGGATAAGTCTTTGATAAGCTTTTTTATTTTTATAGGTTTGACATTAATAAAATGCTCTGAACTCAGGACAACTTTTTTAAAATGAGGATATAAAGATATTAATTCTTTCTCAAGTAGGCTAAAAGTTGAAATGTAATCTAGCTGCGGGGGGAAAATCAAATTATCCCCAATCCTAATTGGATCAACTCCCAGTGAATACGCAAGAGGAAAATGTGATTCGATCTGCCCCGGACATAAAGATTCTGGATAAAAAATACCATAATCTTTCAGAAGCAAGAATCTGTTCCTTGAAAAGAAAAACTGTAGAGCTTTTGTTCCAGTTCTTGGATATCCTATATGAATTATTAGTTCCTTCATATATCAGAAATATCGAAAAATCTTAATTTTTTGATTAAAAATCGAAGCACTTCGATATTTTGTAAATATAAATCAGTGTTCAAAAGGTTCAAAAAAATTTTTCTTTACCTATCATTACTTTTCCTTGGAAGCATTGCAGGTGTTTATCTTTTCTTCCCCTCAGAACTCGCAAGAAAATACATAAACTTAAATCAAGATAAAGTAATAGTTGGAAAAATTGATCTACTTTTCCCAATTGGATTTCACTTCTCAGATGTAAAAATACATGTCTCCGAAGAGGAAGAAGACATAAAATTTTCCGAAATTTCTTTATATCCATCCCTGATACTCCCTATAACCCTACCATTTGGGAAATCTAAAATCAAAATAATTGCGAAAACATCAAAGACGAATATACAAATACAAACATATCTTGCGAAAGATCAAGATAAAATCATAATGAGAGCAATACAAATAGGTGGAGAAATCGAGGCATCAGATTTCCCAATCAATCCAAAAATCAAAGGTAAGGGAAAGGTGAAAATTGACACTGAATTAGACAATATAAATAACTTTGAAAATCTTTCTGGTAAGATCAAACTTTTTTCAAATAGGCTAACACTTGAGGTAAGTGGATTTGATTTTTTTGAAGGAGAAATAACTCTCGGGGAGACAGAACTTGTAGCTAACGTATCTTCTGGAAAAATCAACATAATAAGACTCGAAAGTAAAGGCGGAGATATTGAGGGGATGATAACAGGAAGCATAAAAGCCAAAAAGGAATTATCAGATTCAGAAATAGATTTGATTTTGGACTTGAAAACAAAGATCATCAACCTACCTGCTCAAAAGTTCAAACTACAAGGGAACATATTTCAGCCGAAAATTTCTTCTCTCTAAACCTGATAAAAAAGCTTAATATGAAAGCAGCAATTCTTGAGGAGTTTGGGAAAATAGAGGTGTGTGAAATAAAAGATCTAGAAGCAAAAGAAGGTTTCAGTGTTATAAAAGTTATAGAAGCTACACTAAACCCAATAGATATTTTTACAATAATGGGGAGAAGGACTGTAAAACCAATTCCGCATATTCCTGGGGTCGAGGTATATGGTGAGGTGGTCGAAGGGAAATACAAAGGGAAAAAAGTTGTCGTATATCCAAGAATTTTTTGTGGAGAGTGTGAATATTGCTTTTCGGGAAGGGAGATGCTCTGCACAGGGGAACTTTTTGGTGTTTCAACAAATGGTGGATTTGCCGAGCTGTGCCTGGTCCCAGATAAAAATATATTTCCCATTGAAGAGAAAGTTCTACCAGAGGTTGCTTCAAGCTTACCAGTTGGTGCACTGACATCTTATCACGCGCTCAAATACGCAAACTTTGGAGATAGAGTTGCAGTCATCGGTGCAACAGGTAATACAGGAATCTTCTCAGTGCAGATCGCTAAATTGAAAGGATGTGAGGTATTTGCATGGTCAAGAAAAAAAGCAAACTGGCTTAAAGAATTCGGCGCAGATGAAGTTCTGAACTATGAATCGGTTGAGAAATTTATCGGATACTTTGATATAGTCATAGATCCTCTTGGAGAAAAAACCTTCGATAGATCTATAAAGCTCATAAAAAAAGGTGGAACATTTATAACTTTTGGGATACTCACTGGCGGAACAGTTTCTCTGAACATATTTGATCTTTACTCAAAGGAAATAAAAATCATCGGAACCACAGGAGGATCAAGAAAAGAATTCTCAGAACTCATATCAATATCGGAAAAACTTAAGACCAAGGTCTGGAAAAAGATAAAACTTGATGACCTAAAATCAGCTATTGAAGAGATGGGTAAAAAGGAAGGTGTAATAAAGGTAATGGTGGCTTAAATCAAGGTTTAAATCGACAATTTTAGTTTATCAGCTCTGATTTGGCTTTTTTAATGGACAAGTCGAAAGTCCAAATAGTTTATAAAGAGGGCAGAAGGAAACAATTCCCGTAAGTATTGGTATTATACCTATAGCTCCTATCCAGTTTTTCGCGTATAAACCCCACCCTACTAGAGCCAGACCGATCAAAATCCTCAAAACACGATCTATTGTCCCAACATTCTTAACCATAATATAAAATCTAAACTAAATCGCATAGACATAGTTTTTCACAAAATTTTGTTCATTTTTGCGCATTTATTTTTGATTCTTACATAAAGTATGATTTATGTTAAGGTATATTCTTTTAATATTAACAATATTATTAACTACGGCATGTTCAAAATCTGAAGTAGAGGATATCCCAGAAAATATAACAAAAGAAGAGATAGTCGGCACAGGACACAAAGCAAAAATATTCATAGATAAAAATGGACTTCCGTATGTTGAATCTGAAAAATCAGAAGATGGAATGTTCGCAATAGGATACATAACAGCAAAAATGCGATATGCTCAGATTGATATTTTAAGAGTTGTATCAAATGGTCTGGTCTCTACAATTCTTGACATTGAACAGGCAAATTCCGTAGATTCACTTACAATAAGAACTCTTCTTGATATACAGACAGGGGATCTTGTAAATCACAAACAATGGGAACTCCTGAAAGAGAAAGATCCCACATCAGCAAGACTATTCCAAGCTTTCGTAGATGGAATAAATTTCTACATAAAACGGCTTGAAGAAGGTAAAGAAGAATTACCACCTGAATATGAAAGCATTCTGTCTTCAAGGAATCCTCAGAATAACAAAGGAGCATTTTATATAACTCCTCCTGAAATATTAGCCATAGCAAGATTTGAGGAATGGTATCTAACAGGTGAAGGAGATCTCCAATTTTCCATTATAAGAGAAAGGATAAAGAGAAAAGTTGAGGAAGATATATACAAAACAGTTTTCGCCGAAATATTAACTGCAAGAGCAGGAATAGAAATATTTACTCTACCAACACCGCCACTAAAAAATACATCAACGATTCTATTCCACCTTGACCTTTTCAAAGGAGCAAAATGGGGAAGCAACAACTTTGTAATATCACCAAAACTTGCTACAAAACCAATTGTAGCTAATGACCCTCATCTGCCGCTACTAAATCCCCCCCTATGGTTCCCAATAAGAGCAAAAATAGGAAACCTTTACTTCGAAGGATTTGCTCTAATCGGTATTCCCGGAATCTTAAGTGGAACAAATGGTTCAGTTGCCTGGGCTGTTACGAATGGAGGATATGACTCGCTTGATACATACCTTGAAAAAATCAAAAGAAATGAAAAATGTCAATCAGGATTTTCTTTTGAGCACGACCCTCAAAATATTCAAGACGATGCATGTGTTGAAGTAAAGGAATACGAAATAGGAAAGAGCAAAAAAAAGTTCTTCTACTGTAAAACTCACGGAACAATCATTGGAGAAAAAGATAAAACTCTAAATGGGGAAATAGAAACTGAACCGATTTTAGAAGATGGGAAAGAATATATATCTTTCAGATGGACAGGACACGAGGTCTCATCAGAGGTTCTTTATTTTCTAAAGCTACTTGAAGCAAAATCTACTGATGAGTTTATGAAAGCAATAACTGGATTTGAGGTTGCTACTATAAACTTTGTCTTTGCAGACCTTCAGGGAAATATTGGATTTGGTGATTTCAACCTTCTTCCCAAAAGAGATTGGGATACCCAAAAATTCCCCCCGGTTGAATTACTTCCAACAGATGGATGTTGCGACTGGAAATCATGGGAACCGAGAGAAAAATTCCCAAACACCAAGAATCCAGAAAAAGGTTTTATCACGACAGCCAATAACGACCTTCCAGGATACACAAAAGATGGAAATCCTTTCAATGATCCAATTTATCTTTTCTGGTCATATGATCCAGGATATAGAGTCGCAGAAATTACCTATATGATACAAGAGAAAGCAAAGCAAACAGGAAACAAAATATCCACAAGAGAGGTTCAAGAAATAATAGAAGATACAATATCATATTGGACCAGAGGAGTCTTCCCAAAAGTTATAACTTATTTCGAAAATTTTTCAGGAGACCAAACCGAAAATTCATCTCTCTCGCTCTTGAAAAATTGGGATATGAGCTGCAGATCTGGTTTCAAATTAGATGATCCCGCTGAACTAAATTTCTCTGAAGTTCAAGATGCTCTGCAGAGGAAAAATTCATCTGGATGCACAATATGGTGGGTATTTGTCTCAAAACTTATAATGAATACATTCTCAGACGAATTTAATACATACACACAAAATAAACCTGAACCTTTCCTCGAGGATTACTTTATAAAGAATCTATATTTTTACTTTGTATATGGTAAAAATACACCTAATTTTTTTGACAATGTATCAACTCCAACCATTGAAACAGAGAAGGACATAATTTTACTAAGCTTCAAAGAAGCAGTAAAATATCTGTCAGATAACTTTGGAAAAAACCCAGAAAACTGGCTTTGGGGGAAACTAAATAAAATGAAACTTTATCATCCTACATCTCAAGCTGGAATATCTTTGTTTGATATAGGACCGTTTCCAATAGATCTAGGTCCTTTTGCTCCAGCAGTTTCTTGGATATCTCTTGTGACAGAAGATCCAAAGAGTTCGTTCATAAATACTGGGGGACCATCTTTCAGGTCAATTGCTACACCAACTGAAAATAGGTTTAAACTCCTTTTTGCTTTCCCCGGAGGAGTCGCAGGCTTTGGATGGAACGGGAATGAAAAAACTTTGAAAAAACCTGATATACAAAACGGGTTTAACAATCTTGTATCATCATATTTTGGGAGTGGATATATAGGTTTTGAAGATGACAAATCAAAACATAAGAAGGCTATTTTAATTCAACCGTGAAGATTTGTGTTATAGGGCTTGGACAAATAGGCGGATCTCTGGCATCCGGACTCAGGCAAAGTGGTGAATGGGTTTACGGGATATCAAAGAAGAAGGAAACAGTAGATTACGCAATCCGGAACAATATAATAGATGATGGAGCAACTGAAATAAATTTAAGAGAGATAGACAATTTTGATGTGATATTTCTTGCAGTTCATCTTGGACTTTATGAAGAATACATTAAAAGGCTCAGGCAGTTTTCTGGAATTTTATCAGATGTAGGAAGTGTAAAGAGGACATTTTATACGCTCTCAAAAAAGAGTGGAATAAGATTCGTTGGATGTCATCCAATTGCAGGAACAGAAAAGAGTGGAATAACATCGGCTGATCCGAACATTTTCAAAGGTAAATACTGCATAATCTCTGGATGGTCCGATAAATCTTCAAAGGAAGTTGTTGAAGGACTTTGGAAAAAAATCGGAGCGGAAACGATTTGCATGTCTCCAAAATATCACGACAAACTCCTTTGTGCAATCTCCCATCTTCCTCACATCATTGCTTTTACATTAGTAAATTCAACCTATGGAATAAGAAAAGGGTATAAGGAAATTTTCGGAGGTAGTTTCAGAGACATAACACGGGTCGCACAAAGCCCAGCTCAAATGTGGGTTGACATCTTTCTGCAAAACTCAGATTATATTATAAAACAGACTGAAAAACAGTTAGCAGAGATGCAAAAAATATTAATGATGATAAAAAATAAACAAAAAAATAAAATATTAAAATATATAATGAAATCAAAAGAAAAAATTTGAACTATGTATGAGGATAAGTAATAAACAAAAGCAAAAAGTCAGGAAAGTATTATATCTTTTTTTTCTCTTATCTCCTTCCTGTGGGAAAATTCAAAAAGTGATGGACGAAAACGTAAAAACATTTGAGTTCTCAATATTTCACACTGAAGGAGTATCCCAAATAAACTGCTTCTCCACAGAACTAATAGAAATACAACCCGGAAATAATCCTACACCTGTTTTCTCTGGGTATTTCAAAACAAAAATAGGGGAAGAAAAGACAGTAAATATTGAATCAGTAAGGGTAAGAAATCCAGATGACGGGAAAATGATCGAAAAAGGTAAAGGTTCAATTGAATTCTTTCAAGACAAAATGACCATATACATACATACACCATTTCCTCCTCAAAGATTATCTTACCTTGAAATAAGGGGATTTTATAACCCTCTTCAGCTAGATTGTTCAGAAATCTATAAAGAATTTCTTGAATACGGAATATATGATAAACTATACGCTATAGGTAGGAGCAGCATCATAGATCCGAAAACAGAAAGTAAGGCAATGGGAGTTCTAAGTCTAGTCAGCTTCTCTGATACATTTCAGTCTCATCTCAAAACCTCAAGGGAATTCCCCATAGCAATTGAATTAAAACGAGATGAAAACAGCAAACTCAGAAAATTTCTCCTATGTGGTGGAATAGATGAGAAAACGCAAAACATACTCCGAACATGTGATATACTAGATGAATCAAGCATGGAAATTCTAGATGGGCCAATCATGAATTTCCCTCGAATTTTAGGAGCCGCTTCAAAATCCCCAGATGGGAAAATATTTATATCCGGAGGACTTGATAGAGATACCAAAATATTGCCATTTGTGGAAACATATGATCCAAATCTTGGTATTTTCATTGACATAAGAAGGGTAATTCCAAGATTCGGAGCTTTTGTCTTCTCGACAGAAAAAAATATCGGGATCGTCGGTGGAATAAGTTATCAAGGCAATTGGGAAAAACAGGTCGAAATCATTCCTCAAAAAAAAGCAGGAGATGAATCAAAACCTTTGAAACTACTTTATTTCCTTGAGAACGCTGGAAAATTTGGATCCTGTATCGCAGAAAGTCAGGATAAGATTTTTATAACGGGAGGAATAAACAATACCCCACAGGTAGTAATTTTGAATAAGGAAAGAATAGATGTAGGAACATTAGAGGTTAAAGTAAATAAAATAAATTCTGCAAAGGTTATTTTTCCTCTATCAGCCACTCAATTAACCAAACATGGTAAGCTTTCATTTCCATATACAATTCAATCTATTGATGGTAAAAACATAAAGTTCGGAAACTGCAAGGCCGTTTATTTTGAAAATAAACTTGTCGTTGCTACAAGCTATGGCGAAATATACTTTATCCATCTTTCAAAAGATGAAATAGTAGATGCTTTCCCCGACGATGGAAGCATAGATATTTTAGGTATAAAAATACCAGTATCCCAAGATGAATTTCCATATGCTGTGTCCAAATCAAAGAAAGGATTCTCACTTGAAAAGCTATCTGATAGCAAAGCAGCTCTCGTTGGTGGATATGATTATATTACATTCTTAGATAGAGCTACAAAGGTGATCATACCATCTGATGAAGTTTTAGTAATATCAGCAGATAGCATATACAATATATACAGGTATAAAACCAGATCTCCAAAGAAAGGAACATTCTCCTTTCTCTTTGAGGATGAATTCCTGTTCATAATAGGAGGAAGCAAAGATGGGAAAGCCGAAGTTATATTCATAGGTAATGTGGAATATCCAGAAAGAATAACGCAATCAATAATGCTTACAGAAGGAACATCAGAAGAAGGAGGTAAAACCGAAGAGCAATGAAAAGGATTATAATTCTGATTCTTCTTGTTCTCATTCTAAATTGTAAAGGTTCAAAGAATGATAATCAACAATCGGAAACATTTTCATACTTCCCAATTGAGATATATCCCAAAGATAGATCAAGCGTTCTACCAAGTGAAATCGAGATATACGCGATTATTGACTTCCAACCGAACTTAGAAAGCACAAAATTCTTTGTTTGGAAAGAGGGACAGCTTGTGGTAGGAAATACAAGAGTAGAAAAAGTCTCAAAACTTTACAAAATAATATACGATCTGATAGACAAGAGTGAAGGAACATACCTTGTCTATTTTGCCTACGGTGAAAGAGCAACTTTTTGGACATTCTTTTCAGAAACCACAAAAACAATCCCCACATTTGAAAAGCTTTCCATACCAAGAGATAAATTCAAGGGATTTCCTTATGGAACTCCAATCATAATATCTGAAGAGAAACTGATGAACCCAATGACAATAGATGATGAAACAGTAATTTTGAAGAAGAAATTTCTCTTTGAAGAAACTTACGCAACATATGATATATCATTTTTACCAAACTCTGTAATAATAAACCTCATAGATTATGAATCTTCAAGAAATTACAAAGCAGAGATTACAGGAATTCTATTCATGGAAGGTAATCCTGAATTCTCAAGCACAACAATAAACTTCAGAACTATTGATACCGATAAGCCTTTTGTAAAGACATGCTCACCAGATTTCTGCGTTCGCCGCGGAAGTTGCTCGGCAGTTAGTTCCTTGAAAAACTTTGAGATCATCTTTGGTGATAATGAAGAGATAGATCCACTTTCAGTAATAGAAAACTTGGTCGTAGAGTCAAACGGCTCAAAAGTGATCTTCGGAGAAGTCTGGTCCATCTCTGAATCAAGAAACCTTATTCACAAAAATGCCTCAGAAACATCTAAAGTCTATGTTTTTCCGAATAGAATATTTTTTGATTTCGGATATGATGTAAAAAACTCAAAAATTTCAATATACATTTTACCAAAACTTTCAGATACATCAGGGAATTCAATAGACAGCTTCTTCTCCTGGTGCATTGATGTATCTTAATACATAATAGGCTTAACTGCTGTGTCAAAAAATTTTTATCCCACACTTACAATGTAAGAGGAAATTGACAATTTTTGGTACATATTTAGTTGACAAAGCAGTTAAATTACTATAAAATATATAATCCTCAGTAGTCAATCACATGTCAAAACGAAATAACTCCTGATTTAATTCTGAAGAATTTAGATGCCTCTATAAAAACTGAAGAAGATTTCAACAAAACATCAAACAGAAAACAAAAGAAAATTAATTGAGGAATGTTCATAATTCTCAATCGTTTTAATAATTTCAATCTCTATTTCTGAAATTTACACATGCCACTTCATTCTATTCTTAAATACCCATTTTGCAAAGCGAATACCCCTATAAGAATATAACCTATTTTATCAAGTGTGTCCATAATTCTATCACCTCTTCTTGCTTTATAAAAAATCAATCTTGGGATGGGAACAAGAGAAGGTAAGAATAACCTTTGCTTAATTATGAACACTTCTCAATAATTTTTAGTTATGCAGAATTTGTATATGGCTGTATAAATCTTACACAATTCATTTTTGTATCCTCTCCCATTCAAATGCTACAATTTTCCTCTTCCTCTTGCTGAATTCTATCCCCACTATGTATATATCACTAAAACCTGTATACTTCTCCCAATATCTCCTCTCTCTTATCTGATCCAATGCCCCTCTTCTCACCTTACTCCTTCTACTCCCCTCCACTACCTTGAACTCAAATATATATACCTTACCATAATATATCACTGTCAAATCAATCCTACCTTCCAATGTCATATCCTCTGGCCTCACTTCTGAACCTATTGCACTAAAGTATGCATAAAGCATTGAAGAGTAAAATCCCTCATACCTTGATAAACTTGTCTTCCTATACCATTCATATGGTATCCCCGCAAATAGCGAAATAATCGCCTCCTTTAGCTCATCTAGTCTCTCCTCCCTCAACGCCCTCTTCACCCTTTCCTTTAAGCCCTCCTCCCTCCCCCTCAATATGAAATAAAGCAGATAATTTGAAAAACTTATCCTTACCTCCCTGTTCGGAAATGTAAGCACATATCTCATACCCTCCGGTTCCTGCATCCATTCCCTCACTGTCAAATACCCTGTCTGAAACAAAAGGTTCTCTGGTTCTATAAAATCTACATCAAATGAACCTATTAACCTCTCACTCGCCTCCAGCCTCTCCATCCTTGGAATCAAAAAACTCTTCTCAAGTAAAAGCTTTATCAGAAAATTTGGTGTCCCTGTCTCAAACCAGTAAGACCTGAATTCCCTCTTCTGCAAATAAAGCAGTATATCAAACGGATTATAAACTCTCTCCCCACACCAGCTATATCCATTATACCAGTTTCTTATCTCCTCTAATTCCTGCGAACTAATCTCATCCCCGAAAGTCTCAAGAAGTTCCTTTTCAGTATAACCACATATTTCTGCATAATCTCTATCCAATGTTATATCGTTCAGCTGATTCAATCCTGAAAACAATGATACTTTTGAAAACTTTGATACCCCAGTAATAAACAC
>CAZRNR010000023.1:0-29918 GCA_964601505.1 uncultured bacterium
CTCGCATTTCTCACTTTCTCCATAATATACCTTAGTATTTTTTCAAATTTTTGAACGATTGCGATAGAGCATTTCATTATAATTGCCAAGTCAATTCACATAAGGCAGAAAATAATATCAAGAAAATTCAGAATTACGTGAAAATTAATATACCGATTATGTATATCGGTAGAGATAGAATCATGTAAATCATTGAGTAAGAGATGATGTACCCTGCTTTAACATTTGTAAGTCCGATCAAAGGTATTGCCCAGAAGGGTTGAACCATATTTGTGAATTCATCACCGTATGCTATAAGCATAGCAGTGATTGATTCTGGAACTCCTATATTAAGCCCGGCTTGAACCATAACAGTTCCTTGAACCTTCCACTGCCCTCCCCCTGATGGTATGAATAAGTTAAGAAATGATGCACTAAGGAATGTTATAATACCAAAAAATTCCTCACGGAAAGAAGGAAAAGATTGAATGAAATCTGAAATCATATAAGAGATTTTCTCTCCAAGACCACTCTCTGATATCAATGACATAATCCCGGCATAAAACGGAAACTGAAGAATTATTCCTCCACAGGGCTTTGCAGCTTTGGGGACATACGATAAAAGTGTCCTTAAACTCCTATGCAAAACTATGCTGAGCGCAATGAAAATGAAACATACAGAGTAAAGATTTAAGAAAATTATACCTTTGTTCTTAAATCCTAAAGCAACCGTCAAAAACAGAGTAATCAAAAAGATCAGCCGAACAGATAAATCCAGAAAGCTAATCTTTTCTTCAATGTTATCACTATATTTCTGCTCATCTTTATTTTCCTTATTTTTCTCTCCAATAATTCCTTCTGTCTTCTCCACTCTCTCCGAAATTTTTGCTATAAAGTAAAAGAAAATAGGGGTCAGAAAAACAAGAGATAAAGTTATAAAGATGTTCATACTAGAAAATATTGTTTTTGTAAGAGGGACACCCTTTGTTGCAAGGTCAAGCGGTATAGAACCAGAGATTCCGCCATGCCATATCATAAGACCTGAGTAAGCTGCGCAAGCAATAGCTCCCTTTGGAAAATTAGGATTCCTCATTATAATCTCTCTTGCCAATATTGAGCTTGCAGAAATACAAAGTCCCCAATTCGCAAGTGCTGAAATTGATGAGAAACAAGATAATATAATACAAGCTTGAACAGTACTTCTTGGCAAAACAGCAAATTTGTATATAATCCTTCTCACAGAGTATGAACTTGAGATCAAATATCCTCCAAAAAGAATAAGACACATTTGCATCGAAAAATCAAGTAAAGAGAAAATTCCATTTCCTGTTGTTGTTCCGCCATCTACCGCCCACCTTCCAATCCAGATTTGAAATACATCTACCAAGCTCTTTTCAGTGAAAGTGAGAATAGGAAAGACAGTAATCAGTGTCAGCAAAATAGCAAAATAAAATGGGTCAGGAAAGTTCTTCTGTATGAACTTTATGAAATTCATTAGTATGAAACCTTTGAGTATTTGATATCTTCATAAAGACAATTCTCACCAATAAATTTTCCGATAACGGTTCCAGTCGGACCATTCCTATTTTTCGCGATTATGATTTCAGATATTCTTGCTCTTTCGCAGCAGTCAAAGTTTTCTTCATTGTTTGGAGAAGAAGACATCACAGATTTTTGACAAGGATTATAATAATGATCTCTGTATAGCATAAGAACAAGGTCAGCATCTTGTTCCAAACTTCCAGATTCTCTCAGATCTGAAAGCTGTGGTCTTTTGTTATCTCCTCTTCTTTCTGGTTCTCTTGAGAGCTGAGATAGTGCAATAACCGGTATATTAAGTTCTTTAGCAAGAGACTTCAAAAGCCTTGATATTGTAGATATCTCCTCTTCTCGTCTCTCAACCTTCCATTCAACAAATATTTGCTGAAGGTAATCTATGAAAACAGCCTTAACTCCTTTTTCAGTTCTTGCTCTTTTGGCAAGAGATCTTATCTGAGTTATACCTTGGGCTGAATCGTTAAAGAACATAGAGAGCTTCGAAATCTCATTTGCAGCGTTTATAATCTTTGATTTTTCAGTATCGGCTAAGTTCTTGGAAATTATCCTTTGCAAAGGAATCCCAGAGTGCATTGAAATCATTCTCAAGAGTATAAGTCTTATGGGCATTTCAATTGAGAAAAACATAACTGGTATTCCCTCCAGAGCCATATAATAGGCTAAAGATAGAGCAAAACTGGTCTTCCCCATTCCAGGTCTTCCAGCTATTATAACAAAATCTCCGGGATGAAACCCAACAATTTTCTCGTCTAAAGATGGAAAACAAGATGGTATCGCATGGTTAAAATTATCTCCAACAACCTCCTCGCTAACAAATGTCTTTATATCACTTATTGAGTAGAAGTCTTGAGAAACAGACTCCTGAGCTATTTCTCCTAACTCTTTTTCAACCTTTGAAACAAACTCCCATGTGCTACTTACCCCCCAGGATATCTCCTCAAGAAAAGACTTCATTTTCTGACTTAATTTGCGTAGTATCATTTTTTCCTTAAGCTTACGAGCAAAATTATCAAGAAATGAAGCAGATGGAATATACGATGGAAGCGAAAGAATAAACTGATCTCCTCCCACTTTATCAAGTTTGCCAGAAATTTTTAATTCCTCTATAACGGAGAAAGGGTTTATATGCTCTCCCCTTCTTCTTATTGCGAGGATAGAAATAAATATCTGCCTACATGCAGAATCAAAAAACGCATCCTCGGGATTTTTCCCAAGTATGTGAATCACATCTTCTATCAAATCACCCTTGAGTAAAATACCTCCTAAAACAGCTTTCTCTAACTTTGGATCATAAGGAAGATCATCAATAGCATTATGCTTGAGCATAACTTGCTGAATTTAAATTGTAAGAATTTTTTACATTCCTGAAGTAAATTCTGATTTTTAAAATGATGATTACTAAATTTTTTTCTATATGTTCAGTCTAATATTTCTACTGATGTTTCCAGACGTTTTGACCCAAAAAAGCCTATGCGAAACACAAGCAGATAAAATAAAAAGAATTGAACTCCAAAAGATAAACTCAGCTGAAGAAATAGTTCAGAATTTCTTGATTCTTATGTGCGCTGGAGAAAAACAAGAAGCAGAAAAAATCCTCAAATACGGAGATGATAACTTTCAGGACAACTTCCTGATAAAATTTAATCTCGGAAACTTCTACATCAGAGAAGGAAAATTAGATTTTGCCATATTCTACCTAAATCAAGCTAAAAGAATAAACCCAGCCCCACAAGTATTTGAATCAATATCAACAGCCCACCTATATCGTGGAGATCTTAAATCATCTAAATCTATTCTTGATGAAGCCATATCTAAACTTCATGGAGTTAGCAGAGAAGAATTATTGCAGATATTTATAAAGAGAGGATACATATCTTTGCTCCTTAATGAAGCTGTTGATTCAGAAAAGTTTTTCAGAAAAGCTATAGAAATAGATCCAGCAAATCCATATCCTTACATTGGATTAGCAGAGGCATTCGGAATGCAAAAGAAAGATCAATCTGCAATAGAAGTTATATCTAAAGTAAGCTCCCTAACAGATGACCCAATACTTCACCTTTATTCTGCGGTCTTTCTTCACTCAAAAGGTTATCTTGAAATGGCAACATCCTTTTACATTTCATCTTCAGATAAGTTGATTTCTCCTTTAAGGTATCTCTCAAAGCTTCTCCTAAGTTCCGCTCAAAGGGATCTCGGTATGTATATAGATTCAAAAGAAAACTATGAAGAGGTTATAAAAAATTACCCTCAGGTAAAAACTGCAAAGGTTCCATTCTTTCCGGAATATAGATTAAAGCTGGCTTTAGCTTTTTTGGAAAAAGGGAACGTAAAAGGTATAGAAGCAGAGATAAGAGATATATTAAAGGCCTCACCGGAAAATCCAGAAGCACAGAAGGTTTTGGTCGAAGTCCTTCTGATGAAGTCTCTTCTGTTCTTAGATAAATTATCTAAGATAAAGAGTCTTGAAGAAGCAAGAGAAATAGCGAAAAAATACATAGACAGGAATCCATCAGATGATGAGATGCTCTATAGATTTGCACTTATAAACTTTTGGCTGGCGGAAATAGGTCCGAAATTTGCAAGATCTGGAAATCTAATGCACGCGATATCCTCGCTACAAAGTGCTCTCAAACTTAAGGAAAAAAAAGAGTATCTCGAACTCCTTGGGATATGCTATTATGTTTTGGAAAAATATGATGACGCAATAGAAAATCTTCAGAAGGTAGCAGAACAAAATTACATACTCAAACTTATATTATCATCTGCTTATCTAAAGTATGGAGACCCAGAAAAAGCATTAAAGATACTTCAAAGCATAGGGCCAAAACAAGATAGAATATATGCTCTGCTTATGTATAACATATTAAAAGCAAAGAAAGCAGAAAATTTAGATGTAATAGAACAAGCTATAATGGAAGAAAATTACAATTTGCTCTTCGGTCAAAATGGTCGGAAACAAGAAGATCAAGAAGTTTCTCCTCAAAAACAGCAACAAAAACCAGCAAAGAAGAAATAAATATTTTGATGAAAGCTTAAAATGGTATAATAACTTTTGCAACAGAGGGTATCATTTTGAATTCCGAAGTATTCTTTCAATGTCTTGAATACTCTCCGCTTTGTTTATAGCTCTCTTTATTTCCTTCAGTTTCCCTACATCCTTTATGTCTTTTAGCATCTCTATCAAATATCTCCCCTTATCCCCAAACCTCTCCTCTATGTCTATCTGAATAACTTCCTTAAGCCCCTTCTCTATACCTTCCTTAAGTCCTTTCTCCATACCTTCCTTAAACCCTTTCTTTATCCCCTCCTTGAGTCCCTTTTCTATACCTTTCCTTAAACCTCTCCTGAAAAGCCTTGTTTTTGTCAAATCTATCTTCGCTACCTCTTCCATCTCCCTCTCCACCTCCCTATCTCTCCCTACCAAAACTGATAGTATATATATCTTATTCACTAACTCCATTAACTTCTGTCTTGACAAAAATCTATAATTCATTATCTTCTCAAAAATCTTTCTCACATCCACATCCCTACTCAAAATCACAAGAGCATTTACATTCGGATCCCTACTATTCTGAAATCTTCTAAAAGGTATCTTTGTTATGTCCATAACTTTGAAATGATACTCAACTCTGCTGAATGGTGTCTTTTGAACAAGACTTGAAGGTACTTTATTTCCAACACATAAAACTACCTGCCAAATCTCATAATCCTTATATCTTTTCTTTCTTTTACTTCAAGGAGTTCAAAGTTCTGAGCCCTTATAGATTTGAATTTTATCCCAAGTAGAGATAAGATTTCCTTTTCCGAACCTTCCAATAACTTTTTCAAAGAAATATCATATTTTCCTATAAGATGATTTTACTTCCTTTGTGATTTAGGGATGAAAAAATTTGTGATATTGATAGGAATAGATTTAATCATAAACTTATTACGGTTTTATAACTTTTAGGAGATTAGAGGAGTGTTTGATAAAATAATCATATAGATTAAAATAGGATTTCATTATAGAGCTTTCGGAATCGATAATTTGAGTTATTCTTTCTATCTTTGAATTTTCCGATTTAGATTCACATAGGGATATCTATTTTAATTCAGGTACTCAGAAATATCTACAATCTATTGAATTAATTCATCAAGATTCTTTAATGATATGTGTATTCATGTTCAATAAGATGGGCAGGGGCGGAGTCGAACCGCCGACCTTAGGATTTTCAGTCCTACGCTCTACCCCCTGAGCTACCTGCCCTAATCTATTTTTATATTCCTTTTCGTTCCCAAGACTCTCAAAGTTCTTTTAACTCTCCTTATCTGAGACTTAGACCTGTAGTGCTGATGCCTTCTCAACAGAGGAGCTATGTCGTTATCAAAACTCCTACGCAAAATCTTCAATGCTTTCTCAATATTATTCCTTACAAATATTATTGGCTTTTGAACCATAAGATATTTTTTTAGTCTATACAAAAATAGAAAAGTAAAAAATCAAAATGCTTTTGCTATAGTTTTCAGTTGAAATTAAAACAGTAAAGTCGGGTGAATAAATATGTAAAGATATGATTAATTTGAACACAGATGAAAAAGAATCAAGACAAAAAAAGGTGCTGAACATAATTCAAGCAGATTTCCCTTTTGAGTGGCGTCCGTTTAAAAAGATAGCTGATGACCTAGGAATGCAAGAAGATGAGGTAATACAAATAGTAAAAGAATACTTTGAAAAAAGAATAATAAGGCAGATATGTCCAATATTTGACACAAGATCACTTGGATACAAATCTATGCTCGTTGCCACAAGATGCAAAAACGCAGATGAATGTGCTAGGGTCATAAACACTCATCCCGGTGTAAGCCACAACTACAGAAGAAATCATGAATTCAACATATGGTTTACGATAGCTGTTTCTCCAAAATCAAAACTCGGTCTTGAAAACACCGTCAAAATACTTGAAAAAATAAGTGGAGCAGAAGAGATGATAATGCTTCCAACACTAAAACTATATAAAATAGGTGTTGTACTTGATATGACTGGCAAAGAAGACCTTGCAGATGAAGAAAAATATGAATACTATACAGAAAACAATAGAAAAAACCAAATAGTAAAAGATGAAGAAATTCCATATATTCTGGCATTGCAGGAAGATATATATCCAGAAAAGGAACCCTTCGCAAGAATCGTAGAGAAACACGGAATAAGCTTTGAGGAATTGAAAAGATATTTCCAAAAGTTCAAAGAGGAAGGCAAAATAAGAAGGTATGCTGCAATACTATACCACAAAAAAGCCGGATATAAATACAACGTCATGGCAGTGTGGAAAGTAGATGGAACCGACGAATTCATAAACTCCATAGGTGAAAAATTTGCTTCATTCAGAGGGGTAAGTCATTGCTACAGAAGACCCACATATCCTAACTGGCCATATTCAATCTTTACTATGATACATGCTCACTCAAAAGAAGAAGGAGATAGAATTATAGAAAAGATGGCACAAGAAACAGGAATAAAAGAAAGAGCTGAACTCGTATCAACTAAAGAATACAAAAAAGTGAGGCTAAAATATTTTACACCAGATTGGGAAGCCTGGGAAAATAATGTCTTGATGAACCTGTGATATTTATTGGCATAGATCTAGCTGGATCAGAAAATAGAGAAACTGGAATTTGCTTTCTTGACGAAAGAAAAAACGCTCATACTTTAATTGTAAAACAAGATAAACAGATAATTGAAATGATTTCTAAAAATATATCGGCAATAAAGTCAATTGGTATAGATGCCCCCTTGTCTTTACCAAAGGGAAGAGAAAATATAAACTCGTACGGCCCACATTTTAGAGCTTGCGACATCGAACTTAAAAGACTAAAAATAAAGTTCTTCCCTATTACTCTTGGACCTATGAGAAAACTTACAGAAAGAGGAATAAAGATTAAAAATATGATACTCAAAATGAAGCAAGATATAACTGTAGCAGAGGTTTTCCCAGGTGCTCTCTACGATATATTTGGGGTAAATAGGAAATCCGCTCAAGAAATAATGAAATTTTTTAAGGCAGAGAAAATAAAAATAAAAGAAAAAGGAAGATTCTTAACACAAGATGAACTTGATTCAATAGCTTGTGCATATACAATGTATCTTTTTGAACAGAATAAAGCTCAAGAAATAGGAGATAGAAGTGAAGGAACAATAATAATCCCTTCAATTAAAAAAAGTGGAGCATAAGAAGAAAAAAACAGACTTTCTTATAATAGGCGGAGGAATAATCGGACTTACCATTTCTTTGCATCTGAAAAGGAAAAAAGCAAATTCAAAAGTTATCTTGATAGAAAAAGAGAACGATTTAGGTTTGCATGCAAGCGGTAGAAACAGTGGAGTCCTTCACGCTGGGTTTTATTACTTCCCAGATTCACTAAAATCCAGATTCACCAGAGATGGAAATGAAGAAATGAAAAGGTATTGCGAAAGCAAAGGTATAAAAATCAACAAATGCGGTAAGGTAGTTGTTGCAAAATCAGAGGAAGAAATCCAAAAAATCTACAACCTCAAAGAAAGAGGAGATAAGAACAATGTTGAAACATACATCATAGATGAGAAAGAATTGAATGATATAGAACCAAACGCAAAGACTTTAAAATACGCCCTATGGAGTCCAAATACGGCGACGGTTAATCCAAAAGAGGTAATAAAATCAATTGCAAAAGATGCACAAGATTTGGGAGTTGAAATCATAACTTCTACACCATATAAGAAAAAGATATCGGAGAACACAGTATTAGCAGGAGATTACATCATTGAATATGAAAAACTTGTGAATGCAGCAGGACTTTACGCGGATAAAATAGCTAAAGACTTTGGTCTATCAAAAAATTACATACTTGTTCCATTTAAAGGGATATATTTTGAATACAAAGGTGGAGGACTGAAAAGGAACATATACCCGGTTCCGAGTTCAAAGAATCCTTTTCTTGGTGTCCATTTCACAGTAGGAGTAGATGGAAAAATAAAGGTTGGACCAAACGCTATACCATGCTTCTGGAGAGAAAACTACAAAGGATTAGAAAAATTTAAAATAAGTGAATTTTATGAAATAATAAAATCACTAAATCTGATTTTTGCAAAGAATAAAAATTTCCGAGAAACAGTCTTTGAAGAGATAAGAAAATTTCAAAAAAGAAAAATGCTAGATGAAGCTAAAAAACTTGTGAAATATTGCGATACCACAAAGTTTAAAAAGTCAAACTTATCTGGAATAAGGGCTCAATTAATAGATGTAAGAAATTTTGACTTTGTATATGATTTTGTTATAGAAAGTGATAGTGAAAGTATTCACGTACTTAACTCTGTATCACCGGCATTTACAGCAAGCTTCCCCTTCTCTCGTTTCGTAGTCGGAGAATATATACTAAAAGATAAATAAAACCGCAAATTTTCAAGCTTTAAGGATTCTCAATCTTTAACTGAATATGAAAAACATGCTACAAATTAAATAAAATCTTTGAGATTTAGACAAAATCCTTAAAACTAATTTTCTCACAATGATTTATCTTTTTTAACAAGTTCCCTTTTTAGTATCTTTCCAGATGGAGTCATAGGTAAGGAATCCACAAACTCCCATTCTCTTGGGACCTTATATCCAGCAATTCGTTCTCTTAAAAAATTCTCAAGCTCATCTTTGCTGACTTTCAGACCATCTTTAAGAACGACAAATGCCTTAACCTTTTCTCCCCATTTTTCGTCTGGAACTCCGACAATAGCACAAAGTTTTACTGCCTGATGTTTCAAAAGCTCATTTTCTATCTCGGCAGGATATATATTTACTCCCGCACTTATTATCATATCTTTCTTTCTGTCTAAAATATATAGAAATCCGTCTTGATCAATCTTACCGATATCTCCAGCTGTGATATATCCGTCAAAAGTTATCTCATCTGTTGCTGATTTATCTTTATAATATCCCTTCATACTGAAGGGTGATCTAACATATATCAATCCCTCTTCATTTACTCCACAGACTTTTCCATTATCGTCGACTATTTTCACACGACAGAATGGAACTATCTTTCCAACACTCTCAGCTTTTTTTTCTATATCTTGTGGTTTAAGTATGGAATTTATACTTGTTTCAGTAGATCCATAGAACTCATAAAGGGTATTACCTATTTTCTTGATGAAATCTCTTTTCTTTTGAGGACTCAAGGGGGCAGCGCCACATATAAAATGGGTAATGGAAGATATATCATAAATACCTGAAAGCTTATCATAATTCTCAAGAATTTCATAAAGCATATATGGAACTATAAAGGTTGAAGTTGTTTTATATCTATGGGCAGCTTCGAAGAAAGGTTCAACGCGAAAACGCGGAAGAATAACAAGGGTTCCGCCAAATGCCATAGTGAGTTGGGCGAAAAAGAAAGGAGCGCTATGATACAAAGGAGATACAACAAGATGGATATCATCTCTACCAATACCAAACTCTCTCGCTGCAGAAGAAGCAAGCAACATGGCAGAAATAGGTTTCATATTTCTTTGAGCACCTTTTGGCCTCCCGGTTGTTCCAGAGGTATATACTATTATCCCTACCTTGTCGCCACCTCTTTCGTCTCTCCTGACATTTTTCTCTACATTTATCTTTCTGATCTTCATTATCAAAGATTCTGATATCTTCTCAATCCTCTTTTCTACATCTTGCTTTTCTGAAAGTCCAAATTTCTTCCTTCCATCTTTTATAACATCTTCATAAAAGTTCTCATCTCCCTCATCTAAGGATAGCGAGATCTTTGGATTCAATCCAGCATTCTTGATTTCACTCTCATTTTCTTTGTTATAAATGAAAATATCTATATCTGCATGCTCATATATATACTTTATTTCTTGCGATTTCAACCTCCAATTAACAGGTATGAAAGAAAATCCTAAAAGACTGCAAGCATACCATATCTCAGGAGACTGTGGGACATTTATAGACATAAAAGCTAGCTTATCTTTTCCTGGAATGGCTCCAAGTTCCAAAAGAAAATCAGACAAAATAATAGATCTTTCAAAAATTTCATAATAAGTTCTCCTACCTCCACTCCATATTACTGCTTCCTTATGTCCTCTTTTCTTCAAAACTTTCAAAGCAGCAAGAATTGAAGCCTCAGGAAAATCCTTCATTGAAAAAAGGGAAAGAGTATGTAAAAGATCTAAAAAGCTTGTTTCATTCTGTACCATAAGGTATCTCAAACTACCCAATAGATAAGGATAAAAGGAAAGATCTTCAAAATGTATCTTCATAATAATTAAAAATTTAAGGAATATATAAGATAATAAAATCAAAAACAAACTCTAATTTGAGTTTAAATATTTCACTAGCGAAACAAGATATATTCATATTTATGTCCGAACTTAATTTTTTGTATATAATAATTTTTTCAATTAGAAAATCATAGCATTCATAAGCACCTTTCAAACGTATCTTGTAAGTAAAATAACATGTAATTTTAAAGTTTTTCAACTCTATCTATGATCTTATCCTTTTATTAATAATATCGGATTCCTTTTCAAACCTCAACCTTCGTCACAATACCGTGAATGTTTGATGTAGGAAAGTTATAAAATGATTCAAACGACGGAGTTATCTTCTTTATCAAGGAATAAATTTTAAGCAATGGATTTCTTGTTATCACTTCTTCTAAACCATAGAAGATAGTTCTTGGAATTACATTTAGCTTACTAAATATGTCTGTTATATCTAGTATCTCCATATATCCCATTTCTATTTTCAAAATTCTAAGGTTATTATCCATATTAACTATAGAAAAATCAATACCAAAAGGTGTTGTAGTTTGTGTTATGGTCATCAGAATATTTTCCTCATAAACAACACCGATATCCCTTATTATTGTCATGACATATGGAGGAATATTCTTTGTATCCCTGACAAGAAAAACAGCTTTACCTGAGATTTTTACAGAACTATTATAAATTCGCTTATATTCTTCAAAGAAATTCTGGAAGCTTATTAATTTTAGAACAGAATAAACCTTTCTCTGCCCCATTCTAAATATCAAAATAGTTAAAAATGGTACAGTTGCCACGATAATAGAGATATATCCACCTTCTTCTATCTTATGGAAATTCGAATAAAGGAATACTGAATCTACAACTAAAACCAAAACAGAAAGAAGCAAGAACAGATAATTCCTTTTTACAGTATATATAGATATAAGAAAAAGAGCTGATATAACCATGACAATATTCACGGCAACCCCATACGCATGTCCGATGTTTTCAGAAGTCCTAAAGAAATTTATCATAAACAACACAAGTAAAAAAGCTACCCAATTAATAAAACCTATATATATCTGACCACGAAATTCTCCTGATCTATGCACTATTTTAAGTCTTGGGAATATCCCAATATTTATTCCTTGATAGAAAACAGAAAAGAGGCCACTTATAACCGCTTGGGACGCTATTACCGTTGCAATTGTAGTAATAACCACAGATGGTATATAGAAAAATTCAGATAAATTCTTTATGTGCCCAAAAAAGGGGTTTCCCTCTCCATATTTGATCAAAAACGCTCCCTGACCAAAGTAGCTTACCACAAGTGATGGAAGGACAAAAAAAAACCAACTTCTCCTTATTGGCTCTTTTCCAAGGTGTCCAATATCTGCGTAAAGAGCCTCAGCTCCAGTAACACACAGTATGACTCCAGAGAGAGACAAAAACGCTTCT
Source organism: uncultured bacterium (assembly GCA_964601505.1). Classification (GTDB taxonomy): domain Bacteria; phylum Calescibacteriota; class Calescibacteriia; order Calescibacteriales; family Calescibacteriaceae; genus DRWZ01. The sequence continues at coordinate 12,242 of CAZRNR010000023.1, forward strand.
TTTGGATTGTTCAGAATGAAATTCAAAGCATAGTGAGGGCTTATATATGAAAGAACAAATGGATTCTCAAGAATATAAATCAGACCGAATAAAAATAAAAAGACAAACCATAGTATCATAATGGGCGTGAAAAGTACAGAAACCTTTCCTGCTCCCCCTCTCTGCAATGCAAACAGAAAAAATGCAGTCAAAACTGAAAGTAAAATGACTTTCTCCTGTGATATATCTGAAACAAAATGCAAACCTTCATATGAAGAAAGGATAGAGATAGAAGGAGTTATGACGGCATCACCTATAAAAAAGGATATCCCAATAATTGACATTAAAGTAAAAATTCCAACAAACTTACTTTTCTCTTTAATCTTTGATACAAGTATTTGCCAGAGAACTATTTCTCCTCCTTCTCCCCTTAAGCTTAAATTCATAGCCAAAAGTGAATACTGAACAGATGGAATTATGATCAGTGCCCAGAATATCAGAGACAAAACTCCAGCAATGTTCTGTGGATTTTTCTCTATAAAAGAAAAAGTTATTGCCAATGCATAAATCGGACTTGTACCTATATCTCCGAAAACAATACCAACTGGTCTCAAATTACTCCAAATCGGATTTTCTCTCATCATTCATACTATGAATATGAAAATAAAACTTAAAGATACTCATTATTCAGAAAGCTAAAAAACGAACTCTAAACAAAATTGAAGAAAATCAAAAAAATGTTTTTAGTTTTAAAATTTCAATATGTTTGAAGAACTTGAAAAACTTAAAAAAATTGATATAAAATCTGCAGATGTTGAGGAAATATCAGATCTTATAGATGTAGTTAGGAATAGAATACACAACTATGGAAAAGCTGAACTAGACACATTTTTCGACATAGCGATAAAAATAATAGGAGCGAAAAGAGGAATTGCAGCTAAAAAGGCAGCCGAAACATTATCAGCAGCATATGGAAAGCTCAAAAATAGAATATTATCTATGCTCTGGTCAGATGATCCACACTTGAGAACTGTTGGAATGAAAATAATAACTGAAAATAAAGACAAAGAAGCTATTAGCATACTATGCAAAGATAAGGATAGAGACATAAGGAAATTTGGGTTAGACATAGCATATGAGCTGACATATATAGAACCTCTAAAACAAGGCCTTGACGATCCAGATATCAACGTTATGGTTTCCGCTGCCGAATATTTATCTCGTCTCGGGGAAACATCAGCTGTTGATAAGATAAGAGAAAAACTTGAATCATTATCAAAAGATCAGATTTATGAAGCTATTTTTCTCATACAATCTCTTATAAATCTCGAATATCCAAAGACTGCAGAAATAGTAAGAAAAAAATTTGACCCTAATGATCCCATAATAAAACCTTACTATATTTTAGCCTGTGGTATAAGCAGAAATATAAATTATATACAAGATATTCTTGAAGCACTTAAAGATTCCTCTGATGTTAGGAAAAATGCAATTGATTCCCTAATCATACTTCTGAGGGATTTAAATATTCCTCAGGATAAAAAAGATCAGATAAAGCGAACCATAGAAAAACTCATTCCAACCTTTAACACCCAGGAGCTTGAAATGACAAAAAAAGTTCTTAGTATGCTTTAGATCCAAATTTCTATTCAAATAGTTCAAAACACGATAAAAAGTTTCCAAAAATCTGAAACGCTTTTGATTTCAGATGAATAAAAAGTTTATAATTCTACAAAAAAGTTCGTTTATATTATTCTTGTTTAAATTTTGTATTATTCATTATAATATTCTAATTTTTCGGGGCATAGCTCAGGGGCAAGAGCGCTGGCCTTGGGAGCCAGAGGTCGCCGGTTCAAATCCGGCTGCCCCGACAAAAAAAATTGGATCCTGAAAAGCTCTTAGCGGTAATCTTATCTATTGTCATTTTTTCCTTATCTGTAATACTAGCAATATGCGGATCAAAAAGTGGAAACACAGCTCAAGTTGATGTTAGAATCTTTCCAAACCAAATCTCTGGAATCTCGCCAGCAGATTTCTCAATTCAAGTCTCAATATACTCACCCTCTCCGATAAAGTCCGTCAAAATAAACCTTGAAGATGACGAAATATTTTCAAGAGAAATAAAAAAAGAAGAAAGAATCCAAGATACGGAATTGAATGAGAATGAATACCTCATAAAAATAACATCTGGAGGAAAATATGTAAGCATATCATTCACAAAGCAGATAACATTTGCAGGAGATATAGCAAAAATTTTTTCCTTCGTAGCATATGCTGAAACAGAAGAAAAAGGCAAAGGTATGGCTAAATTAGATGTCATAGTCTATAGCAATCAACCATGTTCAGTAAGAATATACATAGCATCTCCACAAGGAAACCCAATTGAACTCCCTCCATTCCCTGTCCAGCTTGGTGCAGATGTAAATGATGATAGATGTGGAAATTTCAATCATCTCTCTGGAACAAATTGCAAATTCAAATTCATCTGGGATGCTGATAACAAAGGTCAGGAATTTGTCCCAGACGGAGAAACAGACCAACCCTCCTTTAACTTTACATATCAACAACTGGGAATATACACACCAAAAGTCGTAGTAATAGACGATGGAGGAAATACTTGTGAAAGCTCAAACATAGAACCAGTTTATGTTCTTAGAAAATTTGAAAACTTCTCATTCATCCCAAAAGAAATCTTTATACCATCAATAAAAATAAAATATCTTGATAACATAACCAAGATAATAGTATCAAAACCTGACAAAATAATTGAATACGATATAGGACCCGACGGTAGATTTAATTTCAAAAACATCATAACTACTACATCAAGAGAAATAATAATTGGGGATAATTTTTTAGCTCTGGGATCTGGTTCAAAGGTAGAAATATTTCCTGTCTCCGGTTCATCTATAAACTGGAGAACATCTACAGAAATATCAAGATTATTTGAAAAAATGGATTCTATATCTTTCCAAAACAAAGCGACTTTTTTCATTTTCTTCTTGAGAAATCAAACATTCTTCTGTCCATACAAACCTCCAGATTTTCAAGGAGATACAGGATGCTTAAATGTAGAACTTGGATATGATTTCTCAGGTATATATGGAATATACGCAGATCAGAGTGAAGACAAAATATATCTTGCTATATACCAAAAAGATACAAAATTTAATGTCTCAATATATTCTTTTAATCTGAAATATGATAGTGCTGAAAAAATATGGCTTGTAGATACACAAAACTACAAACACACAGAAATCAAAATAGATTATCTTCCTTCAAAATTTACTTTTTTCAAAGATACAAAAAACTATGTTCTGATAAATACAACTGATCCTTCTGGAGGTGTTGGATACAGGTCTTATATATTTGATATCCTAACGTGCTTATCTGGAAACTGCTCACCAATATCTGGAACAAATATAAACATGCCTAAGGTTGTAGAGGATATACCAGACACAGAAATATGTGCACTAACTGACCAACAAAAATCTTATAAACTGAATATAATCAACACTGTCGTTGGCAATAATATATCATTATGCGGAAGTGGCGGTATATGTCTGGTCTCATCACTATGTCTTGATGAAGTTGGAGGAGTAAAATGTAGAAAATTGGCATACTATCCATTTTTATTTCAGGATGATACAGTAAAGAAAAACTTAAGAACAAACTGTATTATATCGGAAATTGATGCTAAAGAAATCTTAAGCGCTGATCAAGATAACATACTAATAAGTTCAGGAAGGTTCTTATTCAACGGGAAAATCTCAAAGAACAAAATAGAAGTAATAGACTCAGAGTCAATGAATGTCGAGCCAACTAATATATCAGGTTTTCAGTCAGATAATGAGATAGTAATATCAGCAGCAGGAAAAGAAGGCATTGATTTTATGAAATTTTCAAACGATGGATCTTTTCAAGGTTATGATTTTCATCTTTTTGTAAAGCCAGAAATTCAAGATATAGGTCAATTTAGCTACGATCTTGTCATCCATAGAGATTATTCTGTTATAAAACACATGTATGATGGGGAAAAAACCATTGCTATTCTGCAAAGACCAGGATGTGGAGAAGATTTTAATTTTTCTGGAATATTTGTATATGATAACCCTAAATCAAGGAAATACAGGATATATAGGAGATACAATGATATAGGAATTCATTCAATAGCTGTTTCCGACATAAAAAAGTTTTCAGGAAAGTATCTAATAAATATGAGCGGATTAAGATGTCAGGATCCGACTTCTTATCTTATATCTTTAGAGATGGATGATTCTTTCAATCTAAAAGAGAGATTCAGATTGAATATGCAAGAACCAATAATAGACATACTTACATATTCCGATGATCTTATGTATGTGAGTTCATCAACAAGAATATTCAAGATTGAAAACGGTGTGATCAGAAAATCAATTGATGGAGAAGGCGGAGGATTGATATACGCTTATCGCGGATATATTTTTGAATTCTTATCAAAAGGTCCATACATAAACATAAAAATATTTGACGGAGAACTGAATAAAATCAAAGATCAATCTATTTACTTTGGTTTATATCCTTCAATATCAAAAGTCATAATGACAAAGGCCATTGATGAAGTCTTCGGAACGAATCAGGATATAGATATAGCTATACTATCTCTTTCATCTCCTGTTCCACAATCAAGGATATCAATTATGATAGTGTTTTACCTTACAGATTTCTTGAACTCTGGTAAAGATATTGATATTTTAGGAATAGCTCCGAACTTTGGAGTTGGAACATCTGATATGAAATACTTCAGAGGTAGTAAAAACCTCTTATTTTTAGTAGATTCGCTCTCAAAGGGTATATTCTTAGGATCTTTGAGATAATTTAGAAAAACATTTTTGAATTCAAACTCCATAGAACTTGATCTCCCAGCTTATAAACTTGATTTTTCCCGCAAGACCCTTTGACATAGATTGGGACACGAGATCTTTTTCTCTATTTTTTTCTATAAGTATATAAACTTGTATAGGCGAGTTTTTTATCTTATCCATAATTCCATCAATGCTTTCATTTTCAAGGAGTATAAATACGGCTCCGGTTTTAACATTTCCAGATTTCATTACAAGGTCACATTCTTGCACAACTTCCGATTGCATGCCTCTTTCTTTTAATTTTTTTACTAATTCTTCTCTTATGATTTCTTTAAGCAGAGTATTTTTGTTCATTTTGATATAGTTTAACAAAAACAAAGACCTTGCTAATTATTCAGGCTTTTAGGAATACCAGTGTTTCTAGAAGTAGGATAAAGAATACCAAAAATTGAGGATTTAGATGAATTTACGATTACTATAAAATTGGGGATGAATATTGGGTTTGACGGTATGAAGGGGTATATGGTTTCGCTGAAGTGCCATATTAGGGTGCGGGTTGCTCCCTGCCTTAAAAGGGAGGAAAGGTTGCCGCTGCAAATGTTCTCCCCGCTTAAGGGGCGGTAAGATAGGCTTCCCTTCCCGAGCCTATCTTGCTGAAAAATAGGGAAGGTAGGGAGAAATCTGGGGTCAGGGTTTCTCCCGAAGATGCAATGGCCCTTTGGAGATCTCGTCCGTGCCTATCCGGGCGTTATCTCCGAGAGCAAAGATAGGATAAGCAGCGTAAAGGCTGTATGACTCCTCATACCGGACGGGGGTTCAAATCCCCCCATCTCCACCAATAACCTGATTCATTCTCTCCTAATAACAATACTAATATTGGTAAGTCCAGAAAACCTAACAAATCAATCCATCCCCGAGGATATAATAAAAAAAAGGGCAGATTACCTATATGAGGTGCTAAGATGCCCAACCTGTCAAAATATACCTATAAAGGATTCTCACTCACAAATGGCAGAACTTATGAAGAAAATCATAATTGAGAAACTAAAAGAAGGATGGACAGAAGAAATGATAATAGATTTCTTTGTTCAAAGATACGGAAAAGAAATACTACTTTATCCTGGTAACCCAATAATCAATTATGTTCCATTCTTTCTACTGTTTTTAGGTCTAATAACTCTTGTAGCGATAACTAAAAGGAAGAAAATCCCAAAACAATGATAAGTATCAAAAGACTGACAATTTAATCTGACTCCTCCTCCACCACCAAGTTTCTTAAGCGAAGTATCAACTATAAACTCTCTTTCCTCAAAATTGCTAACATTACCAGCTTCATCTATAGCGTAAGCAGAAAATTTAAACTTCAAATCTGGCAAACCCTCTAAAAATATCTTCATAATGTTACCCTGTCTTATAGTTCTTGAAACATATTTGGGACCAGAAAAGTTGAAAAATATTTTGATATCATCTGGCTCGCTTAAATCATCTTCAACAAAAATTTCTACCTCCTGATCAATCTCATAAGTTATCCTCTGAGGAAAAGAATTTATTTTCATCCTTGGTGGAGTTCTATCTATCTGAAATTCAAAATCTATTATGTCCCCGGAGTTTCCAGCAGGATCATATGAATAAAGACAAACATGGTAAGTTTTATCGTTCTCAAGACCAGAGATGTTTATGTAGCCGTAAGGTTCTTGAATCTCCAATGATCTTGAAATTCCCCACTGAGAAAAACAAGTTTTCCTTCGTTCCGATACAACTTCTTCTATAAAATAATTAACTATGCCATACGGGAAAAAATCATCTTCCAATTCAATGAGTAAATTTATCTGCTCAAGATTTATCTTACTGGGTGGCTGATTTACAACTCTTATTTTCGGTGGGACTCTGTCTATTATAACATTTCTATAAATCACTTCACTTGAATTACCAGCGGAATCCTTACCCTGAAATAAAAGAGTATATAATCCACTTTCTGGAACATCTTCCGATATTTCAATCTCTCCTAAAAAAGAGAAAGTCTTCTTAAAAACATCCTTTCCATCTTTTCTCACAATCATTTCAACTTTTATATTATCTTGGAAGTTATCTTTCGCAGAGATCCTACCTTTTATTCTATTTGCATAAGGGAGGAGCCTCACATCCAAAGAAGGTGGAGTTCTATCAACAAAAAAACCAATAGAAATTGGCTCTTCGTTTATATTTCCATATATATTTCTTCCTAATATAGAAATTTGATGAGCTCCCTGAAGAAGGTCTGTAACAACAAATGAGAAAAATCCGTCTTTATCTTTTTTTATCCACTCACTCCAGACTCCTCCGTCAAGCGAGAAAGATATTTCCAGTGTATCCTTATCTCCTCCCACTTTAATCTCAGCAAAATCAGATGCTATAACCCTATAGGGAGATTTGCTAAACCAAATAGAGGGAGAATCAGCTAAACCTACAACCCCTTTGTCACCAAATTCAAGTGCAAGAGCATCATCTTGGTCAAATTTAACCATATAAGACTTTTTTATATCAGCTAAAGGAAAAACAAGTATTGGAAAGACAATCGGCCTGAAATCTAATGTTGATAGGAAAGATTCAATAACATAGGAAAGAACTTTGTAAAGTCTAAGATCAAAGTCCAAAACCCCTTGAAGACTTTCCTTTTTACTTTTAATTTGTCCTATGACCATCCTTGGGGAGTAAGGTAATTCATAATAAAAAGTTGGCTTTATTCGGTAATCACATCTCCCAAAAACTGTGTAAAGAGTACTCCTTTTAAGAGGCATCTCCCCAAAGATATAGCGAATATCCGGTATCCAAGATATAAGATCAACAGTTATAGGTAATGTAAAAAAAACATCTATAAAGATATCTCTCCCTCCCCCCATACTTGCCGACATCTCAAGATTCATATCAGCCTTAATAAAATGAGGAAATTTTTCATCACAACTTCTACCATCAGGAGTTTGAGATATAATCTTCCCCTTTGTTATACTCATGTCTTTTAACCTAGCATCAAAAATTATCTTCTGCGGAAAATCCTTCAAACCATCTTTAAACTCCGGAAGTATTTCATACACAGAATCGGAAGGAATTTCAAATATAATCTTTTGTGGAGCATATCTTCTGATTCCTTCTTGTATAATAGTAAGAGGTAAAATAGCTCTTACAGGCAGTTCAAAAGGTTCAGTAATAGGGACATAATAACTCTGGCATGATTCCTGATTTCCTACACAAAAAAGGTAATATGAACCAAAAAAGGAGAAAGGTAGATATGCGTTTATTTCCGGATAAAATGAAGTCTGAAAATATCTGGACTCCTGAAAATCTGATATTCCCTGAAATTGTAATAAAAAAGAGGCAGGGAAAGAATGAGATGGGAATAAAAATAAAATTACAAAAATTATCCTGAAAAACCTCATATAATCAAAATTAAAAATTTTATCTCTATTGTGTTATATTTACTGCGTTATAATCAAAATTTATCCTCAATACGATGGTTTATTTCACACAAGGGATTAAAGTGGTGAATTCCTTGCAATTACATAAAAAAATCTAACGATTTAATAGAAATTTTTATCAAATTGACTATGCTCTAATGAATTATAAATACTTTATAATATTTTAAGAAGTTTCAAATGCTGATCCGAAATAGGAGAAAATCAAATAATGATTCATCTATCTGATGAAGAAAATTGAAAGAATTGAACAAAAATATTTTATTGCTATAAATGTAATTCATGCGCTTTGAGAAATTTACAGGACATGCAAGAGAAATTATTGAAGAAGCAATTGAGGAAGCTCGGCAGAGAAATAACGGAGAAATATTTCCCGAACATATAGCTTATGTCCTTGTAAAAGGTCCGATGAAAGATATTGTAAGCAAGCTTGGTAAAAATCCGTCTGTTCTACTCTCGAAAATTGAGAACTTCATTTCAAGGCTTCCAAAGATTTTCGGGGAATCAGAAGATATTTATATCTCTCCTCAAGCGAAAAAAGTTCTAGATAGAGCCTATGATATAGCCAAGAGTTTGCAAGATTCATATGTATCAACGGAGCACCTTTTTATATCAACTGTAGAAAACCTTCCAGAAATATTCAGAAACGAAGGTATTGAACCATCCGACATTCAGAAGCTTATATTTGAAATGAGAAAAGGTAAAAGGATAGAAAGTCCAGAACAAGATCTTTCTCAAGGTGCTCTATCTAAATACGGTAGAGAATTAGTTGAGCTTGCCAAGGCAGGTAAGCTTGACCCAGTTATAGGGAGAGAAGAAGAAATAAGGCAGGTTATAGAAATACTTATGAGAAGAACGAAAAACAATCCGGTTTTAGTTGGAGATCCGGGAGTTGGTAAGACAGCAATAGCAGAAGGGATAGCAAGAAAAATAGCATCTGGTGATGTTCCTGAGTTTTTAAAGGGGAAAAAGATTTTCCAACTTGATATGTCAGCATTACTTGCAGGAGCGAAATATAGAGGGGAATTTGAAGAGAGATTAAAATCTGTTTTAAAGGAGATAACTGAGTCAAACGGTGAGATAATACTTTTTGTGGATGAAGTTCATACACTCGTTGGAGCTGGCAGAGCCGAAGGTCAGGCAATAGATGCAGCTAACATAATGAAGCCCGCGTTAGCCAGGGGAGAACTACGCATGATTGGTGCAACAACATACGATGAGTATAGAAAATATATAGAAAAAGATCCAGCCCTTGAAAGAAGATTACAGCCTGTCTTTGTGAGAGAGCCCACAATTGAGGAAACAATAGCAATATTGCGAGGTTTGAAAGAAAAATATGAGGTTCATCACGGAGTAAAAATATCTGATTCCGCCATAGTGGCATCAGCAAAGCTTTCAGCAAGATATATTCAAGATAGAAAACTTCCTGACAAAGCAATAGACCTTATAGATCAGGCCGCGAGCTCCCTGAAAATGGAAATAGATAGCTTACCCGCACCCATATATGAAATAGAAAGAAAGATATCTGACCTGGAGATACAGAAACAAGCACTTTCAATGGAGGCAAAAAGCGCTCCAGAAAGAGAAAAAACAGATATAGAGGAAAAAATAGCAGATATAGACAAAAAACTTTCTGAACTTAAAGAGAAGCTTTCAACACTCAGAGCAAAATGGGAAAACGAGAAAAAAATTCTGGAGCAGATAAGGAATCACAAAGATAGGTTGAGCGAACTTGAACATCAGGCTGAAAGAGCAACTAAAGCTGGAGATTACGATAAAGCTGCAAAAATAATGTATGGTGAAATACCTACGATCAAGAAAAAATTAGAAGAACTTAATTCAGAATTTGAGAAAATCCCAGATAAACTCATAAAAGATCAGGTCACAGAAGATGATATAATCAAGCTTGTTTCAAAGAGAACGGGAATACCTATAGATAAGCTAAAGCAGGAAGAAGTTCAAAAGCTTGTTAATATGGAAGATTATCTTAGTAGCAAAGTTGTGGGGCAAAATGAAGCAATAAAGGTCATATCAAATACAATAAGAAGGGCAAGGGCAGGATTTTCCGATCCAAAAAGACCTCTTGGTTCATTTATGTTTCTTGGTCCAACGGGGGTCGGAAAAACTCAAACAGCTAAAACTCTGGCTGAATTCTTGTTTGGAGACGAAAACTCAATGATAAGAATTGATATGTCCGAATATATGGAAAAACATTCTGTCGCAAAGCTTATAGGAGCTCCACCAGGATATGTCGGATATGAAGAAGGAGGTCAGCTTACAGAAGCAGTGCGAAGAAAACCTTTCTCTGTCATACTCTTTGATGAAATAGAAAAGGCTCACCCAGATGTTTTCAACTTACTCCTGCAAGTCCTAGATGATGGAAGACTAACTGATTCAAAAGGTAGAACAGTAGATTTCAGAAACACCGTGATAATAATGACTTCAAACCTTGGAAGTGATATCATAATGCGAGATGAATTTGAAAATGCTAAAAGAAAAATAAATGATCTTTTAAGATCTTACTTCAGGCCAGAATTTTTAAACAGGATCGATGAGATAGTTATATTCAAACCTCTTGACAGGCAAATGCTGCTGAAAATAGTTGAATTACAGCTTTCTGAAGTATCGAAAAGATCCGCCGAGAAGAAAATCTTTTTGAATTTCACAGATAGATTAAAGGAATTCATTGCAGATGCAGGATATGATCCGAATTTTGGAGCGAGACCTCTTAAAAGAGCCATACAAAAATATATACTTGATGAGATGGCTATAAAGTTTATATCCGGGGAGATAAAAGAAGGAGATCATGTGAGTGTAGATTACGAAGATGGAAAAGTTGTATTCAGAGCAGAAAAAGAAACAAAGAAATACAGAAGGAAGAGCTGATATAATCAAAAAAGTATTTTCCGTATTTATTTTTCTTGCTTTACTACTCTACCCTTCTTTCTTCTTGATTTTTGCCATACTTTCAAACTGCTCACCAACAGATATAAATCTAGACAGAGTACTTCTCCCTCCATCCATAGATTTCATTCTTGGCACAAACGAACTTGGTCAGGATTTATCTTGCATGATAGGATATGGAGTAATTACGTCCTTGAAAATAGCGTTTGCATCTACATTAATATCGTTCGCATTAGGCGGAATTCTCGGAATAACATCAGGGTATATGGGGGGAATCTATGACTTTATAATAAGCAGAATTATGGAATTTTTCCAAGGTTTCCCATCTTTAATCTTTGTCATATTCATAATATCAATATTTGGAGGAGGGGACGATAAGATCATAATGTCTTTATCAATTTTCGGTTGGGTATCATTCGGACGCATAGCCAGAAATGAATCTCTAAAAATAAAAAATTTAGACTTCGTGAAATCAGCTCAAATAGTTGGATTACCAAAAATGAGGATAATTTTCAAATACATATTTCCATATGTTCTTCCATCTCTTCTGACTCAAAGTATATTTTCCTTTTCAGCTTTCATACTTGCGGAAGGAGGACTCGGATTTTTAGGACTCAGACCTGCTGATAAAATTTCCCTCGGTAGTATAATATCTGATGGTGTTGATTTCATACTAACAGAACCACGACTTGTTATATTCCCGGGAATTTGCTTGACTTGTCTTGCGGTTATATCTAACATACTGGGACAAATGATGATATCAAAGCAAAAAGGTCTTCCTGAATGATACGAAACTATCCTGCAACTTCAAAAACACAAAAGAAAATGACATAAAAGCAATTCAATGAAATGCATAATGTTGATTATGATTTTTCTCTCTTCTCTGAATATGACATTTGGTTATTTAAAGAAGGGACACATACGAAACTTTATGAAAAGTTTGGAGCTCATGTAATTGATGATGGAGTGTACTTTGCAGTTTGGGCTCCCTGGGCGACATATGTTTCAGTTATAGGAGATTTTAATCATTGGGACAAATGGACCCATCCCTTAAGAAAAAAGGAAGGAGGAATATGGGAGGGACTCATAAAAGGGGTCAGAGAGGGTCAAAAATATAAATTCTTTGTTGAAAGGAGCTGGACAGGATATTCTCAAGACAAATCAGATCCTTTTGGATTTTTCTTTGAGATTCCTCCAAGAACAGCTACAATAGTCTGGAAACTTGATTTTCAATGGGGTGATGATAGGTGGATGAATGAAAGGCAAAAGATACAAAATCATGAAAGTCCAATTTCAATCTACGAAGTTCATATTGGTTCGTGGAGAAGGGTTCCAGAAGAAAATAATAGGTTTCTAAACTATAGGGAATTGGCTCACTATCTTGTTGAATATTTGAAGGAAATGAATTTCACACATGTTGAGTTTCTACCGGTTATGGAACATCCTTTTTACGCCTCCTGGGGGTATCAGATAACTGGATATTTTGCCCCCACTTCCCGTTATGGGAAACCTCAAGATTTTATGTATCTTATAGATCTTTTGCATCAAAACAATATAGGTGTTATATTAGACTGGGTTCCGTCGCATTTTCCATCGGATGGATTCGCGCTTGCTTTTTTTGATGGATCACATCTTTATGAATACAGCGATCCACAAAAAAGATGGCACCCGGATTGGGGCTCATTTGTTTTTGATTACGCAAAGGGAGAGGTTCGCTCGTTTCTCTTAAGTTCCGCTCACTTTTGGTTCGAAAAGTATCACATAGATGGAATAAGAGTTGACGCTGTCGCTTCTATGCTATATCTTGATTATTCAAGAAAAGAAGGCGAATGGACTCCAAACATATACGGTGGTAAAGAAAATCTTGAGGCTATACATTTTATACGAAGTTTGAATGAATCTTTATATAGAGAGTTTGAAAGTATTCACACAATAGCAGAAGAATCAACTGCCTGGCCTATGGTCTCAAGACCGACTTACGCTGGAGGTCTTGGTTTCGGTATGAAATGGAACATGGGCTGGATGCATGACACACTCTTTTTCTTCTCAAAAGATCCAATATACAGAAAATATCACACAAATTCAATTACTTTCAGTATATGGTATGCATTCTCGGAAAACTTTGTTCTACCTCTTTCTCATGATGAAGTTGTTCATGGAAAAGGCTCGCTTATCTCAAAGATGCCCGGAGACGAATGGCAGAAGTTTGCAAACCTAAAGTTGCTCTACGGATACATGTGGACTCATCCTGGAAAAAAGCTACTTTTTATGGGAGGAGAATTCGCTCAGTGGTCTGAATGGAATCACGATAAAAGCTTAGATTGGCATCTTCTGGAAAAACCACAGCACAAACAAATTCAGCAATGGCTAAAAGATCTAAACAAAATATATAAACAAGAAAAAGCTTTACACCAAACAGATTTCTACCATGAAGGTTTTGAATGGATAGATTTCTCAGATACAGATCAAACCATAATAAGCTACCTAAGGAAAAGCAAAGATGGAAAAGATATCATTCTTATTGTCTGTAATTTCACACCCGTCCCAAGATATAACTACAGAATAGGTGTCCCAAGAAAAGGATTCTGGAAAGAACTTTTGAATTCTGATTCACACTACTATGGAGGTTCGGGTATAGGAAACTTCGGCGGAGTTAATGCAGAAAATATTCCCCATCACGGGAGACCATTTTCTGTTTCTTTAACTTTACCACCTCTCGGAATAGTAATAATGAAGAATATCAACAACGAAAACCGAGAAAATAGCAAAGTAATACAAAGTTAAAAAAATAACATGCTTTGCTGAATTCATCAAAAACCTTTGAAGTTTATGATATCTCAAGGAAATAATGCCCCCAACAGAATAAACAGAGAGAAAATATTTTCCGAATGCTTCGTTGTATCCTTCAAATAGTGCGAGGATATGAAAAGTAAAATAAATTTTGCCTATGATTGCAACAGAGCAAAAAACATCCAAAAAAAGAAATTTCTAAAATTCTAAAAAAATATAAAAATTTTCATAAAACAAAATAAGTAAAATTTAAAATGGTATATATCTTAAAAAGTATTCTTGAGGGTGAGGTTCAAATATCTGGAGCGAAGAATGCTTTTTTCCCTGCTGTAGGTGCAGGAATAGCTCTTGGAGCTAAAAAGATAGTAATCAGAAATGTACCAAAAGTTCGCGACATACAAGTAATGTTAGAGATAATATCTAAAATCGGTGGAGAATACTCTGTAAGAGATGATAATGAAGTCTCTATATACATGGAGAAAATAACTCCAGAAAGGATAGATCAAGAGACTTTTAGCAAGATCAGGGGTGGAGTTGTGATATTTGGAGCTGTTCTCTCAAGAATAGGAAGGTCTTACATCCCCTTTCCCGGTGGGTGCAAAATAGGCAAAAGACCAATAGATCAACATATAAAAGCTGCAAGAGAATTAGGATTTTCCGTTGAAGAGAGCCCAGAAGGTGTAAAAGCTTATGGAGAAATTAAAAATAAAAAAATATCATTTGACATAAAAACAGTTACTGGAACAGAGAATGCGATACTTATGTCTTTAAAATCTAAAAATTTAATTGAAATAGAAAATCATGCGAAAGAACCTGAAGTTCGCGAATTGATGAAATATCTTGAAAAACATGGCGTCAGATTTCTAGAAACTGAAGATAAGTTGTTTATTGATCCAAGAAATGTAGAGACCCCAGAAGAGGTTGAGTTTGAGCTCATACCTGACAGAATAGAAGCAGGAACATTTCTCATAGGAACTGCAGCCACTGGAGGAAATACTAAAATAAAAAATGTTAATCCAGAACACCTGAAGATTGTTATAGAGAAACTTCAGGAAGCTGGAGCTAGGATAAAAATCGGCAAGGACGAAATAGAGATAGAAGGAGAAAAAGAATATGACCCCTTGTATGTTATAGCAGATTCTTATCCAGACTTCCCCACAGATCTACAACCACAGCTAACAGTTATGCTCCTGAAGAGTAAAGGGAAAAGTGTTATAGAAGAGAGAGTTTTTCCTGAAAGAACTAATCATGTTTATGAACTCAGAAAAATGGGCGCAGATATAGAGATTTCCGGAAACAAAATAATAATCTATCCGAGCAGATTAAAAGGTGGGACATTTGTTGAGGCAAAAGATCTCAGAAGCACGGCTTCCTTGGTTATAGCGGGACTCATCGCAGATGGAGAACCAACATTAATCAAAAATTTTGAGATAATTGAAAGAGGTTACGAGAGATTCCTGGAAAAAATAAGAAAACTTGGAGCGAACATCCAGCGTGATAGCTTTTTTATCTCTCAACTGACTATGTAAAAACTATCACATAAAAAAGAGCGTTAAAGTAAACTTTTCAATTATGAATACTACCATTTAATTATGCCATCGGCTTTACTTATACATGGAATGATGGGCGGAGGATGGTATTGGGAAAAATACAAAAGCTTCTTTGAAAACAATGGTATAAAATGCTTTGCTCCAGATCTACGCTATCACTCAAAGGGTGGAGGTCCAATAAAAGAACTCGGAAATACAAGTATAAGAGATTATGTATCTGACCTCAAAAAAGAAGTAGAAAAAATATCCAAAGAAGAAGTTCCATTTATAATCGGGCATTCTATGGGAGGACTCATAGCACAAATACTTTTATCTGAAGGCTATGGAAAAGGCGGTGTATTTTTGACCCCTGCTCCACCTGCTGGAATTATGGCTCTCTCTATATCACAATTATTAACATTCCTGCCTGTTATGGTAAAGTCATCTTGGTGGAAAAAACCATTTAAGCTGTCGTATGGAAGATTTAAATACTCAATACTGAACAATCTTGATGAAGAAGAAAGCAGAAAAATCTACCCAAATTTCTGCTACGAATCTGGAAGAGCTTTATTTGAGATAGGAATGTGGATCTTAGATAAATCAAAAGCTACAAAAGTAGATTTCTCAAAACTTTCTTCTGTTCCCGTTCTCATAGTTGGAGCTAAAAAAGATAAAATAACTCCTGTTTCTGTTGTAAAGAAAATAAAGGAGAAATACAAAAAAGCAAGATATGAAGAGTTTGAAAATAACGCTCACTGGGTCGTTGGCGAAAAGAACTGGCAAGAAGTAGCTGAGCTTGTTTTGGATTTCATAAAATCAAACACTATTACATAAGATCACCGAAAATATATATTCAATTATTAAAAAATATAGAAAGGATATTTCGGTATAATCCTTCTTGCATTTTTTACCTCCTTTTTTGCTTTGGAGTAGATTATTATACATTTATCAAGTTTTTTTATCTTGATGAGAATATTCTGTCTGAATTTTGCACCCGACATATAAACATAGATTCAATAAAAAATATTGTTCTGTTGCAAACGGAATTTTTAATTAAAGTATTACAAACTCGCAAATCTACGGAACAAGGAAATTTATTTGCTTTGGAATTATCTCAAATTTTTTGGGAGAATGTCCGGGAACTTCTCCCTCCATTTCTATAAATAGACCATCTGCATTTTCAATTGAGATATTCTTAGCTCTGAAATATGTAACCTTACCAGTGGAAAGAGCTTTTGAAAATCCTTTTTCTCCCTGATAAAGCAGAGGTAAACTCTTAAATGTTTCAAGAGCTTTCATACTAACTATGACAACATCAAGGAGTTCGTCGTCTGGTTTAGCAAGAGGGGCTATCTCCATACCTCCACCATAAAACCTACCGTTAGCAACAGCAACAACTCTTATGTTAGCCTTTATGTCTCTGAATTTCTCATCAGAAGAATCCGATCTTATACGGATCTCCTTGTTTTTAAAAGTTAAATTGCAGATGACAGCAAATATAAGGAAAGGTAAAGTACCCTTGAAAACCTTCCCATACTTATTAACAAGGTTTGCAACTTCTCCCCCCATTCCAAACTCAGTTATATTTATGTAATATCTCTCTACATCATTTCCATTAAAATCTTTAAAAACACATCTCGCGACATCAAGAGTTTTTACTTTACCGTTAAAAATTACTTCAACTGCATCCTCAACTGATTTCGGTATTCCCATTGTCTTTATAAAGTCGCTACCTGTTCCAACAGGAATTATCCCAACCGACGGCCTTTTCTCAAAGGGTATCTGCATAATTCCGTTTATAACTTCATTTAGTGTTCCATCTCCACCTATAAAACAAACTTTACTAAAGCCTTCAGATTTTCTTGCAATATCAATAGCATCAAGTGGGCGAGATGTGAAAACAATTTCAGTAAATATATTTTGATACTTTTCTCCTATTATGTTTGCTATCTTCTTAGCTCTGCCACCCGAAGCATTTGGATTTACTATGAGTTTTACACCCCTATCCATAATGTTTTTTTTAACTAACCAGAAGAACTTTTTATTTTACTCAAATATTTTCAATAAAAATCTCACCGAATTCAAAAATTTCTACGAGTAAATGAAATCAGTCCCACTTAAAAACACACGATTTTTGAATAAAAATTCTTAAAAGAACCGAAGCATAAAGTTTCAATCTATG
>CAZRNR010000024.1:0-29308 GCA_964601505.1 uncultured bacterium
ATCACTGTTGTGGGAACATTAGGGTATATGATACTATCAGATTGCCCTCTTCTTGACTCTTTCTATATGACGGTTATCACAATTGCCACAGTTGGATATGCAGAAATCTGTCCAACAAATGATGCTACAAGAATTTTCACGGCTCTTATAATAATGTCAAGTTTTGCAATACTCGGATATGCGACAAGCAAATTTGCAGAAATAATGACGAGTGGAGAAATAGGCAAAATAATGAAAAGAAAGAAATTTATGAAAATGATAGAGAAAATGAAAGATCATTTTATCGTATGTGGGGCATCTGGTACAGGAATACACATAATCAAGGAACTCACAAACACTGGGAGAAAAGTAGTTGTCATAGATATAGACGAGAAAAAACTAGAAGATCTTGAAAAAAAATTTGAAATAGTCAGCATTGTAGGTGATGCCAGGCAGGAGAAGGTTCTCCTTGATGCAAGTATAAAAAATGCTGCTGGGCTCGCTGCATGCCTATCCGATGATTCCGACAACATACTTGTAGTCGTAACGGCACATTATCTGGCACCAAATGTAAAAATCATCTCAAGAGCAAATGAATAAGAAAACATCCAAAAATTCAAAAATGTTGGAGCAGATTATGTTGTTTCAGATAAAATGATAGGTGGATTAAGAATGGCCTCCAGCCTAATAAGACCAACAACTGTTGAATTTTTAGATGAAATGTTAAGAGGCAAAGGTGGTAAAATTTATAGATTTGAAGATCTAAAAATACCTGATAAATTTGTAGGCAAGACCATAAAAGAAGTCTTTGAGAGTAAAAATATGGTCGCGGTAACACTTAAAAGAAGTGGGGAATACATATATGCTCCAAGAGATGATACAAAACTTGAGAAAGATGATATCGTTATACTTTTAGCCCAACCAAAAGATATAAAGGCTCCTCTTGAATCGTGATATATTCATAATAGATAAAAAAATCTAAAAATTCTCATAACTCAAAAATATATAAAAGACTTTAATTCTTTTCAAAAAGAAAAAAAGTATTTTTCATCCTTATAGAGATTTTCTTAACCGAATTTAGTGAGTTTATAAACTATTATCTCCTATGTAGTTTGATAATTGATATTCTAGATTTTCTCACATAAAAGATATATTGCTCAATTTTTTATCAAATGATTATCAATTTACACAAAATTCAAGAAAGAGTATATTCTTCATTTTCACAAGATTTGATATATTTTCCAAATGAATTTTAAAATATCTGATTTGCCTTTTTATCCCATAAGAACTGTTACGATGAATCAAAATAATTCAAGAAGAAAAGTCAAATTTGTAGAGAATAAATAGATTATAAAAATGTAAAAATGTTTGGGATAAGTTCAGAAGACATAACAAAATTTACTTCTAGAATTGCTGAATCAAAGATCATCAAAAACAAAGGGAATAATTTACCAAAATTCAGTGTTATAATACCAACTCTGAATCAGGGTGAATTCATAGAGAAGACCATATTATCTATCATAAATCAGGGTTATCCGAACACCGAGATAATAATAATTGATGGAGGTTCGGAAGATAACACAATAAACATAATAAGGAAATATGAAAGTTATATATATTACTGGGAAAGTAAACCAGATAAGGGGCAAGCTGACGCTATAAATAAGGGTTTTAAGATATCAACTGGAGAATTCTTATGTTGGCAGAACTCAGATGATATATTTCTACCAAATGCTTTTTTCAGCTTCGCAAATTCGATAACTGAAAATCCTGATTACGATGTTTATTATTCAAACATAATAGTAATAGATGAAGGCAACAGAATAAAAGATGCTTTCAAGGTTTTCAAATTCGGTCTTTTCTTTAACTTATATGATGACATAGTTGTCCATAATCAAGCAGCATTTTTCCGAAAAGAAAAAATTTTTGAAGTCGGACTTCTTGATGAAACGATGAAATTCTGCTTTGACCTTGATCTTGTTTCAAAACTTATGATATCTGGAGCTAAATTTTTTCCTATTAATAAATATCTTGGAGCCTTTAGATTACACGAGCAATCAAAAACATCAAAAATACTGAACATATGGAAAGAAGAGAGAATGAAAGTTATAGAAAGATACTCAAAACATACATTAAATATTCCAGAAAGTTTAGCTTATGCTATATGTAAGATCTTAAAAACATTATTTCTCATAAAAGATGGGTCGTTTGATTACATATACATCAAGCTTAGAAAAAGATATAAAAGAATACTTGGACTTAATTAAGAAATTTCCAAAGCTTCTAAAAACTTATTAAAATAAAAGCATTATGATAGCAAGGACAGAGATAGCAGAGAGGCCAATGCTTCTGAGGAGTGTGAATCCAGCAACGGGGGAAAAAATAGGTGAATTTCCAAATATGGGAAAGGAGGAGGTAGAAAAAGCTGTTGCACGGGCAAAAGAGGCTCAAAAATTCTGGGGTAATCTATCTATTGATGAAAGAGGAAAATGGATCTACAAATTCAAGGAGTTTGTCAGGAAAAATATAGAAGACATTGCAGAAATAATATCAGAGGAGAAAGGCGTATCAAGAATGGAAGCGCTTATATCCGATGTCTTTCCTATACTTGATCTTGCAGACTTTTACATCAAAAACACAAGAAAAATTCTCGAAAGGCAAAAAATCAAAATAGGTGTATGGGGGCTATTAGGTAGAGAAAGCGAAGTGGAATATTTTCCTTATGGTGTTATAGGAGTTATATCTCCTTGGAACTTCCCCTTTTCAATACCGGCCGGCCAGATAATAATAGCTCTTATGGCAGGAAACTCTGTAGTGCTAAAACCTTCCGAATTTACTCCAAAAACTGGTATCACTATAAAAAAAATTTTTGATGAGATAGGATTACCAGATGGAGTTTTTGAAGTAGTTACTGGAAACGGATACACGGGAGAATGCCTCGTTAGATCAGGTGTAGATAAGATATTCTTTACTGGTTCTACATCAACAGGGATAAAAATTATGAAAGCCGCTGCTGAAAATTTAACACAAGTTGTTATGGAACTTGGTGGTAAAGACCCAATGATCGTATTTGACGATGTTGATCTTGACATAACAACAGACGCAGCGATTTTTGGCTCATTCTTCAATACAGGTCAAGTTTGTGCCTCTGTTGAAAGGATATACGTTCAAGATAAAATATTTAAAAAATTTGTTGATCTTATGGTAGAGAAAACAAAAAAGTTAAGGGTTGGATATTCGAAAGTTCCTTATGAATATGATATTGGCTCGGTCATATCAGAGAAACAGCTTGAGAAGATAAACGAACACATAAACGATGTTATAGAAAAAGGTGGGCAGATTCTCACTGGAGGTAGGACAAAAAACCTTTTTGTTGAGCCCACGATATTTGTAAATATAGATCATTCATTCAAATCAGTTAGAGAAGAAACATTCGGTCCAACAGCACCAGTTATGAAGTTCTCAACAGATGATGAAGCTGTGAAACTTGCTAATGATTCTGAATATGGACTGACAGCTTCTGTATGGACCAAAGACATAAAAAAAGCAAGAGAAATAGCAAGCAAACTCAATTTTGCAACAGTTATGATAAATGATAACCTTATAACACATGCAATTCCACAAACTCCCTGGGGGGGAATCAAAAAATCTGGAATGGGGAGAACACATGGAAAAGAAGGCTTACTTGAAATGGTTCAAATAAGGCATGTTCATACCAACAAGCTGGGGCAAAAAATGAGACAACCCTGGTGGTATCCATTTACAAAAGAAAAATATGAGTTTTCCTTAGCACTAACAAATCTTCTTCATTCACCAAACATCGCAGAGAAATTATCAAGTTTGATAAAAATAGTAAAGAATTTTGGTAAGATATCAAGACAGAGATTATGAGACCTCAAAAACTCGTATTAGATGGATTCTTATCTTATGGACAAAAGCAAGAAATAGACTTTTCAAAACTGCTCAAAACCGGAATATTTATAATTCAAGGTGAAACTGGTTCAGGAAAGTCATCTATAATAGATGGTATAATCTTTGCTCTTTACGGAAGGATACCTAGGTTCAATAAGGACACAAGAAAAGAAAATTTTATAAATTATAATTCTCAAAAATGCCTTGTAGATTTTGAGTTCAGTATAAGGGACATCAAAGGTCAAAACAAAACATATAAAATAACAAGACACGTTCCAAGAAATGGCACAACCACGATTGATATAAGAGAAAAAAGTGAAAGCGAAGATCATTTTAAAAAGCTTCTTGTAGATGATCCCCAAAGGTTCATATCTGAAAAGATCATAGGTTTACCATACGAATCATTTATCAGAACTATCGTTCTCCCTCAAGGTAAGTTTTCAGAGTTTCTCATATCTACTCCATCCCAGAAAGCAGACATAATACTCAAAATCATCGGAATTGAAGACATATACTCTTTTGTTAAAGAAGAAACGAATAAAAGATTAAGAGAAATAGAAAACATAGAAAAGATATATGAACAAAAGCTTAACGAACTCAAAGATATAGAAAAAGGCCAGAACATTGATGAAATCAAAAGAAAAATAATTGAAACAGAAAATGAGATAAATCTCAAAAGAACCCAAATACAGAAAATTGAAAAAGAGATAGAGGAACTGGAAATCAAAAGAATTGAGTTTGAAAATAACCTTTCAAAAATAAATCGCCTACAAAGCATTAAGGAAGAAAAAGAGAAAATCAGAGCAAAAATTCAGGATAAAACAAAAGAAAAGATAGATCTTGAAAACTTCATAAACGCTATATCACTGAAAATCGAAGTTTTAGAAAAACTATATGAAATCGCAAATGAGAAAAGTTTAGAAGAACATGCAAGGGAACTTTTATCAGTAAGACCAGAAAACCTATTAAGAGAAGTATCAGATCTCATAAAGGAAAAAAGAGAAATCAACCGAAAAAATGAAATACTTAAGGAAAGATCTCGCGAACTCATACAAATAAGAAGTAATATAAAAGAGTTATCTGAAAAAATTAAAAAACTACCAGATATTGGAATAGTAAGGAAAGTCAGGTCAGACATAACTAAGCTATCGGAATTAATGAGCAGAAAAAAGCTCATAAACAGTCTGAAAAAAAAAGAAATAGAAAAGAATATAGAGGAAAAGGATAAAGTCCTCAAAAACCTTGAAAATGAAATCGAAAACAAGCAAAATGAAATCGTAAAGCTTGAACAGGAAAAGCAAAAATTGGAAGAAGAAATGAAAAAAGAAGAAATCAAGAAATTTTCCATAGATATCAGGAAAAATCTAAAAGAAGGAGATATATGCCCAGTTTGTGGTAATATATTCAGAGATAAAAAAATTCATACCGAAACAGAATCAAATATAGAAAAAATAAAGGAAAAATACGAATCAGTCAGAAATGAAATTGATAAAAAAAATAATGAATTATTAAGAATAACAAATAAAAGATTATCCATCTTAGAGCAAAAAGAATCCCTTGAAAGAGAATTGAACCAAATAAATGAAAAATTAAAAGAAGAGGAGAGAAAAGAAAATGAAATTTATTCAATTATAAGAGAATACACACGTGGTATACCAGAATTAAATATCATCATTGAGAAAATAGAAGAAGTGATAACTTTCGGAGAAGATATGTCAGAAATATCAGAAATTCTCTCAAATATTGAAGAACAAATTTTAAACTGTGAGAAGGAAATAAATAAACTAAATGCTAACGAGGGAAAAATATCGGAGCTGATCAAGGAAACAGAAAAAGATATAGAAGGGATTCAAAGCAGAATACTCATAGCAAAAGAAAACATTAACACTTTTTCAAATGATTTAAAAAGAATTGAATCCATATCAAGCAACTGCTTAAAATCTATAAAAGATATCAAAGAAATATCAAAAGGAAACGATTTAATGCAGAGAATAGTTCCAGATCTTAATAATCTTGAAATCCTTGCAACAAATATATGCGAGACAATACCAAAGATAAAACTTAAAGATGAAAATTTAGAAGAAACACAACTATACATAAAATCAGTCAATGAACTTAAAAACAAATTATCGGAATCACTAACAGATTTTATAAGGAAAATAGAAAAACTAATAAACAAAAATAAAAATGATTTAGGTGAAAAAAGATCAGAATTAGACAAAATCTCCAATGAGATAAAATACTACGAATCAAAAGTATATGACATAGATAAGGAGATAGAAAAATTAGAACCAGAAATATCAGAAATTATTAAATCAACAGAGAATGATATAAAAATCGAAATTGAAAACAAATTGAAAGAAATTACCACCGTAAAGGCGAAAAAATGGGAAGATAAGGAAAAGTTAAAAGAAGATCTCCTTTTACTCAATGGAAAAAAAGTTTCCCTTGAGAGGGATTTGAAAGAAATAGAAAAAAAAATAGAAGAGAAAAAAGATTTGGAAAAGAAGAAGATGGAATTAGCTGAGGAGAAGAAAATTACGACAATAATCTACGGAGATTTCTCCGCTTCTTTAGGCAGGATATCTTTTAAGAACTACCTGGCAGCATACTTTATACAAAGAATACTAGTGGATTATGGTGGGAAAATACTTAAAGAGATATCCAATGGTAGGTATTCACTGAGTACATCCCGTGATGGGAACATAAAGATAATAGACAGATATTATGAAGGTAGGGAGAGAGAGCCAGAAAGCCTAAGCGGCGGAGAAATTTTCATCTCATCACTTTCATTATCTCTTTCGTTAGCATTGAACATGATGGGGAGAGCAAAATTCGAGTGCTTCTTCATAGATGAAGGTTTTGGTTTACTTGATCAAGAATCCCTTGAAATCGTTATAAATTCTCTTGAAAAGCTTGCAGCAAAAGGTATAAATCTGGGTATAGTATCACATGTTGAAGAAATGAAAAAAATAGACTACTTTTCAAAGATCAAAGTTATGAAAAACAAGAATAAATACTCTGTAGTAGAATTAGAATATGAATCTCCAAACAAAGACTATAGAGAAATTTATGAATCTTCAAATAAAGACTATATAGAAATCCAGGCAACTTAAATAATTATATTTTTTATCCTCGCAAGATTTGATCTTGGGGATATAGGAAGAATTTTGACTGAATCAATAATCTTCAAGAAATCGACACCTGTTTTTATTCCAGAGTTCTCAAAGGAAAAGACCAAGTCTTCTGTTGCAACATTTCCAAGGGCCCCCGGAGCAAATGGACAACCTCCCAAGCCACCTGCAGATGAGTCAAAAATTCTTATACCAAAATCGTATGCGACAAATGAATTCGCAATTGCCATACCATATGTATTATGAAAATGCATAGCCAACCTTGAAGGAGGAATATGTTTCAGAAGAACTTCAAGGAGTTTTGAAACATCTCTGGGAGAAGCACGACCAATTGTATCTCCAACAGATATCTCATCTACCCCACAATCTATAAGTCTCTGGCAAACGTCCAAAGTTTTTTCTGTTGAAATCTTTTTTTCATATGGGCACCAAAAAGCAGTAGAAACATAGCCTCTTACAAAAAAGTCATAATGCTTAGCTTCGGATACAACTTCTGATATAACCTTTATAGACTGATCAACCGTCATATTTATGTTTCTCATGTTGAAAGTCTCTGAAGAAGCGGTAAAGACAGCCAAAATATGTGGTCTTGAATTCTCCGGAAGATTCATAACTCTTTCAAAACCTCTGATATTTGGAACAAGTGCTGAAAATTTAACACCATCCCGTCTTTCCCTTACCCTCAAATTCAAAAATAGAGCATCGGTTTGAGCCATCTGGGGAACAACTTTTGGAGATACAAAAGATCCAACTTCTATGCAACTAACACCAGATTGAGCGAGACTATTTATAAACTTAATTTTTGTTTCCAGATCTATTATCTGTGGTTCATTCTGGAGCCCATCCCTTGGACCCACCTCAACTATCCTAACCATTTTTATAGGATGTAAACTAAAAGGTATATAAACGGCCAGATAATAACCACAAACTTCCAAAAGAGAGAGCTACTTAAGAGAGCTGGAGTAAAATCTCTTCCACGCCTTAACAGATAAGCAACAATAAGCCAAACTATACCCGCGACGCAATGCAAAGCATGTGTTCCAACAATAACATAAAATATAGAACCATACCTATCTGTAGTCATAGTAAGCCCATGATTTATCAACCTAACCCATTCAAGTCCTTGAAGCAATAGAAAAATAACTCCCAAAACAATCGCGATAAAATAGAAAACAGGCCTTTTGTTTTTATCAAATAAAGAGACTAAAAAACCACTTGTAAGAAGTATAAAAGTATTCAAAGTAGTCTGATAAACAGGATATACTGGGAGATCTTCTGGTGGCCATTCAGGATATGATTCTCTGATGACAAAAAATGAACTTATAAGCCCCCCAAATAACATAATCTCTGAGATTATGAATATTAATGTTCCGATCCTTGCTTTTACAAAGGGATCTGATACTTCAGGATCGGAAACTTCACGAAAACTTGCAGAATAGAATTTTTCCTCTTCTAGATCGTTTTCCATATCATTCTTATTTTATCCTAGTATAAAACTCACATTCTTTCTTCAAGATATTTTGATATAGAGAAGACATCAATAACGAGAACAGGTTCTCCTTCAGCGGAAATTGTAGCTCCAGCTATTCCAGTAGCTTTCACACCACTTACAGTCTTGACAGCTATTTCCTCGGAAGATATAACTGAATCAACGAGAATCCCTATTCTCTTTTCGGCAACACCTGTAACAACAAGATGATACATATCTGAATTACTATCAGAAAGGCCAAATATACTACCAAGATAGACGACCGGTAAGAGATTGTTTCTCCAGTTTATCAATGGCTGCCCGCTTGCATATTTCATATCCTTTCTTGAAACTCTGTTTATTTCCACAACAGATGAGAGAGGTATGAAGAAATATGAGCCGTTGCATGAGACTTTCAGAGTATTCATTATACCTACAGTCAAAGGTAATTTCATCGTTATCTTTGTTCCTTCCCCCCAGGCAGTTTGAACATCAAGTGTTCCCTTGAGTTCAACGATTTTTCCCCTAACAACATCCATTCCAACTCCTCTCCCTGAAAGCTCAGTAGCTTCGTCCTTTGATGAAAAGCCCGGGAGAAAAATAATATTTATTATATCTTTTTCTCCCATAGACTCAAGCTGATCTTGAGTTATTATTCCTTTCTGGATAGCTTTTTGTTTTATCCTTTCTATATCTATTCCTCTCCCATCGTCCTCAACTTCTATAACAACATTGTCTCCTTCATAGTATGCACGTAGATATATCCTCCCTTCTGGTGGTTTCCCATAAACTAACCTCTCCTCAGTTCTTTCAATACCGTGATCTATTGAGTTTCTTATCAGGTGTATCAAAGGTTCCTCAAGTTCATCTACAATAGATCTATCAAGTTCAGTATCCTCACCTTGTATCATCAGCTCAACCTTTTTTCCAAAGTGTCTGGCGAGATTTCTGACAGTTCCAGGAAACTTTGAAAAAAGTGTCCTAAGAGGAATCATTCTCATCTTCATGACAGAAAAGCGAAGCATGGATATTATCTTATCCATATTCGCAACTATTTCCGACAGTCTTGATATATCCGCATCTCTTGGATATTTTTCTTCTACCTTAGGTAAAACATTGAGTATAAAGTTTCTCTCAAGTATAAGTTCTTCTGAAAGAGCTAAGACTTCATCAATCTTTTGCGTAGCAACCCTTATAGTTTCATATGCAAATTTCCTCTTCTTTTCTTCCTTCTTCTCTTCTTCTTTCTTCTCTTCTTCCTCTTCTTTCTTTTCTGCTTTTACTTGCTTTTCATAGAAGGAAACACCTTCCCGTAAATCTGATTTCTGTTCATCTATAACTTTCTTCTCTTTCTCCTGAACCTGCTGAAAATCTTCTTTCTTTATCTCAAACTCCTTAATTTCTTCCTTATGTTCCTTCTGAAGTTCTTGCTTCTTCTCAGTCTTTAATTTTTGAACCTCAGCTTCATCAATTCCGGAGATACTTCTCATTATTTTATCTATCTTTGCCAACTCTGGAGATATATCTATTTCTCCTTCTGCACCAGATAGGTATATGTTTTCTGTAAGAGTTTTAAGTTTTTCAAGAG
This sequence comes from uncultured bacterium, assembly GCA_964601505.1. GTDB lineage: Bacteria > Calescibacteriota > Calescibacteriia > Calescibacteriales > Calescibacteriaceae > DRWZ01. The sequence continues at coordinate 10,082 of CAZRNR010000024.1, forward strand.
AATCAAAGACAACGTTTATCATATCCTCAGTAAAGGATATTTTCTCATCTCTTATTTTCGCCATCAATGATTCTGTCTTATGTGAGAGCTCAACGGTTTTTTCAAGACCAAGAAATCCAGCAGCACCTTTTATGGTATGCCAACTTCTGAAAAGTGAATTTACAAGTTCTTCCTGGGAGCCCTCTTTCTTCTCTATAGCAAATAATGTCTCCTCTATCTTCTGAATTATATCACGAGCTTCTGCTATATACTGAGATACGTACTCTTTAAGAGACTCCTCCCAGCCTTCTAACTCGTTCTTCTCATCCGCCATTGTATGATATATTTTAATAATAACTCACAAATACTTTCCAAAATCAATTTAACACAGAAATCCACACCTAAACATATTAAAATAATGCTGAGAATCTAAAATGAGTTTATTGAAATTACCAAAATGAATTTACACAAGATTACATAAAAATAAAAAATAAATAATAAAAATAATAAAAAAATAAAAATAATAAAATGGAAAAAATATTCTATGTCGGAATATATGTCTTCTTGGCATCTTTGGTAGGTCTTGGGATACTATTAATACATCTTTTATTATCTCAAAAACCAAAAGATAATCCTCCACAAAAATTCTTGCCATTTGAAAGTGGTATGATCCCCTTCCACGACTCGAGAGGTAGATTGCCTGTGAAGTTTTACATATTTGCGCTTGCCTTCCTTATATTTGACATAGAGGTTGCCTTACTCATACCATACATTCCAATAGTAAAGCAACTTGGAATCGTAGGGATAGCAGAAGTTCTTTTTTTCTTACTTGTCTTGTTCTTTGGATACCTCTACATAAGGGATGTTGCTTTAAAACAGTAGCTGATGAGAACAAACAAGACATACCGAATTCTTAAAGCAAATATAGAGAAGAAAACGGAGTTTGAAAAACGGGTTGAAAGACAAACCCTAATATTGAAAAACAAAAAATTATATAGGCTAAATGAAGAAGGAACAATAATTTGGAAATTTCTTGGTGAAATTCCAACAGAAGAAATATGCCAAAAAATTGCAGCATTAAAGAAACAAAAAATTGAGAAAGTAAAAAATGATATTGCGAAATTCTTAAATGAGCTCTTAGATTTGGGACTTATATCAATCCACTATGGGAAGAGAAAATAAAATAATAGTTCAAAAGTTTGGAGGCACTTCTGTTGCAAATTTTGAAAGAATGAGAAGAGCTTGCGAACATGTAAAAAGAGCATACGAAATGGGCTTTGGAGTTGTTGTAACTGTGTCGGCAATGGCAGGAGAAACAGATAGATTAATAAACCTTGGAAAATCCGCTGTCGCAAAAACATACGATGATGAAATGGATGTTCTCGTATCAACCGGAGAGCAAGTATCCTGCTCAATATTTTCTATGATTTTGAGAGAAAACAATATAAAAGCGAAATCATATCTTGGATTCCAAATCAGGATAACAACGGATGAAAATTACACTAACGCAAGAATAATTGAGATAGAAACAGAAAAGTTGATCAGCGATATAAAACAAGGTATAGTCCCGGTGATAGCAGGATTTCAAGGAGTAACAAGAGACGGGAGAATAACAACATTAGGTAGAGGAGGATCAGATACAACAGCGGTAGCAATAGCAGCAGCACTAAATGCTAAAATATGCGAAATATATACAGATGTACCTGGAGTATTTACAACAGACCCAAATTTAGTTGCGTCAGCTAAAAAGTTAAGATTTATATCATATGAAGAAATGGTAGAACTCGCATCTCTTGGAGCAAAAGTTCTTCAAATAAGAAGTGTAGAAATAGCTGCTCGTTTCAATATCCCCATACATGTCAGAAGCACATTTTCAAATGAAATAGGAACAATCGTAGCCACAGACTTAAAAAAAGCATCTGAAATATTAAAAATGATTGGTTGAAAAAATCACCAAAAACACTTGAAAAACCGATTTAATAATAAAATAAGGCAATAGATAAAATGGATAAAAAACAATGAAGGTATTAAAAAAAATCCTCTGCTCATTAGTGATATTACTCATACCTTTTAAAGTAGCTGAAGGACAGCGTAAGATGGAAGAACTTGTTTCTATGAACTTTAATGATATGGATGTGATAGAACTTGTAAGAATAATATCTGATTGGACAGGAAAAAACTATCTACTCGATCAAAGAATAAGAGGTAGAGTCACAATAATATCGCCAAGAAAAGTAACTATAAGAGAGGCATTAGAGATATTTCATTCCATATTGTATGCAAATGATCTAGCAATGATTGAGGTTGGGAAAATAGTTAAAATCGTTCCCGCCTCTGAAGTGAGGCAAGGACCAACGGAGATAGTAAAGGAGAAAAAACTTCTACCATCAGAAGAGTATGCTACAACTATTATATCTCCTGTTTTCGCAAATGCGGATCAGATAGCAGGAATAATAAGAAATTTTCTTTCAAGAAACGCATTCTTACAAGTCTATCAGCCCACGAACTCCATAATAATAATAGACACGAAAGTAAATATTTCAAGGATACAGGAGATAGTGAAAGAATTAGACAGGGTACCCTACACTTTCACAATTGAGCTTGTAAAACTCAAAAACTCAAACTCTCAAGATGTAGTTGGGATGATAAACCAGATAATTCAAGCCCAAAGGAAACCGACAAAACCGCCTGAGGCTCAACCAAGAGTCATATCTGACACAAGAACAAATTCAATACTCATAGCTGCAGAAAAAGAAGATATAGAATATATAAAAAAGATAATATCGGAAATAGATATACCTTCTGATGTCGGGGAGGTAAATGTAGTATATCTAAACTATGCTAAGGCAGAGGAAGTTGCCTCAGTTATGCAGAACATAATAGGTGGTGGAGGATTACGTGCTCCCGGGCAAGCTCAGGTAGTTCAAGCTCCCGTAAGAATAGCAGCTGACAAATCAACAAATTCTCTGATAGTAATAGCATCACCCCAGGATTTTGAAAAAATAAGGGACATAATTTCAAAAATAGACATAGAAAGAAGGCAAGTGTTCGTTTCTGCGGCTATAATGGAAGTATCTACTTCAAGGCTTGCCCAGTATGGACTTTCCTTCCTCGCTGGAACAAAGGTAAAATTTCAAGGAAAAGAAGGAGTCGGACTTCTTGGAGGTTCAATTGGAGCACCTCTCCCATTTGCCATAATAGATCCCAGAAACATATCAACAATCTCCGGACTACTTTTTGGTTTTTCATTACCACCAGTTGAGGTCAATATAGGAGATCAGAAGATATCAATTCCGCCACTTGCGGCAATTCTAAATGCATTCGCTTCCGACACGGCCGTAGACATACTCTCAACACCTCAATTACTTACACTTGATAATAAAGAAGCAGAGATTCGCGTTGCAACAAATATTCCCTTTCCAACAGGTCAGATAATAACAGCCGCAGGTGCCGGCGGTGCAGCAGTCCCCACTATAACTATTCAAAGACAAGATGTAGGTATAATCTTAAAGATAACCCCACGTGTCATAGAAGGAGAGAAAAAGATACATATGGATATAAATATAGAGATATCTGATGTAGCTGAGGAAGCTCCAAGCGGACTTGCCGTTCAGCAGCTTGGGATTGCAACAATAAAACGCTCCACCTCAACTTCTATACTCATCGACGATAATCAGGTTGCAGTAATTGGCGGACTTATGAGAACCAGAAAATCATATTCAAGAGCAAAAGTACCAATACTTGGAGATATACCCGTGGTAGGAGTCCTATTCAGATCATCTCAAACCAGAACACAAAAATCAAACCTGCTTATATTCATAAATCCCAAAATAATCTGGAAAAAAGGAGAAATTGAAAATATAACTGAACAAAAAATTGAAGAAGATATAAAAATAAAAAAAGAAGAGGGATTATATTAAACTGATCTACATAAAAAATAAAAATGCTTAATTAATAAAATTAGTATAACACGCATAAATAGATTAATTTATTTATTGTGAAGAGTTTGGGGAAAGTTTTCTTCATTATCTTTATTACATCATGTGGAAGGTTTTCTCTTGACTATGATCAGAAAGAGGGAATCACTATATATGAAGGAGATATACTTATTGCGTCCGGAGATAGTGGACTTTACAACTCATTTGTTCAAGATAGAAGCGGTGGTATACACATAGTGTATTACCAGATACCCAGAGCAACAATACTTTGGAGTTATTCCTCTAACCTTAAAAAGGGTTTCGAAAAGACCGAAATTGTTGAGCAAGCAGGCCAGGGAGACAACTTTGGTTTATCCTCAAAAGTTATTGTAGATTCATCAAATAAACCTCATGTGATATACATAAAGCATCTTGAAGGTGGAGAGAGCAGATTTAGAATGTATCACTCCTGGAGAGAAGACGAAGGTAAATGGTTATCTCAAGAGATTCAGACGTGTGGCTTTGAAAGCAAAGCAGAAAGACTTGACGCCATTATAGACCCAGAAGACATAATCCATATAGCATATATAGGAACAGACAAAAAACTTTATTACACAAGTATGAGAACAAACGGAGAACACATCTCATGCGAAACGATAGATCCAGCAGTAGGTGAGCTATCAAGAGTTCCATCTGGTGGAGCGATTTCTGACTGTGTAAATATGGTAATAGACAGCGCAGGAACCATACATGTATCATACTATGACTCAGAAAACGGCAACTTAAAATATGCTTTTAAAAAGAAAGGAGAACAAGTATGGGAAGTATCAACACCAGGATGGCAAAAAGTATTCAATGAAGAGATAAAACTATCTCAAATCACACCAGGAGAATATACAGCTGAACTAAAATTCCCATCAAATGAAGCTAAAGCAGATACATACATTTTTGCTGTTGGTCCCGGAGGTAGAAAAGAGGTTCCAAAAGATTTCTGGAGGTTCAGAGGTGTAAAAAACATCGTGTTCTCTGGGAATATTATTGGACCAGATAAAGAGTTTAACCTAAATATGAGATTCTATGTAAGCTATGTCAGAACCGATACATCTCCAGAAGATGAAGGAATGTTTTGTGCAGTATCCTACAACGACCTTCTCGCACCAAATATTGCTTTTTATGACTCTACAAATATGAAAATAAAATTTGCTCAAAAGAATGGAGAAATATGGGAAGTGGAAGAAGTTGAACCAGCACCAGTAGGAGGGAGAATAAATCTTGTTAATTTCAAAATAGAAGACAAAAGCGTCCCTGCAATAATATATTCAGACTCACTCAGAAGCACAATAAGAATTCTAATAAAGAATCCAAATTATTCATCTGAAGAAGATAAATGGATAAAAAGTACAGTTCTCTCTCAAAGTTCTGCTGGATATCACCTTTTCTCCTCATTTATGCCAATATACGGGAAGTTAGGAATATCCTACATAAAGATTGTAAAGGGCTCTTTTGAACTTTACTTTTCCATATTTGATGTCATAAGAGAAATAAAAGAGGCGATAAGAAAGCAAAAAAACAATAATCAACAAATATAAAAATAAATAATAGCATAATAAATATGCTCAAAAGGAGAAAAGAAACTTTTATCATAGCTGTAATACTGTTAGTGATCATATCATGCAAGGGTAAGAATAAACAAATAAATAACAATACTGGAAACACTAACCAAACTACTCCCCTTCCCTGTGAATCTAATATTGATTTCTTTCCACAAGAGCTTTCGGGAGAATCGCCTTTACAAGTCACATATTCTGCAAAATTCATTGGGAAAAATTCCGATGGTATAACTGCTGTTCTTATAGACTTTGGAGGCGACAATTTCATAGATTGGGAGTATAGCTACGAGGCAACGCCAAAGGAATCGTTTTCATATAATGCTGTATATTCATCTGTTGGAGAATTTAAAGACATATTCTATTTCCTATGGAAGGAAAACGAAGAAGGTAAGATAAAAGAATGCAAAGCTAAAAAAGAAGTGAAGATAAAGGTTAGCTTTTTTTGTCCTATCCCATCAGTGGAGATAATCTCACAAATCACAGATAGCCAAACAAGATCAGCCACAATATGGCTTCGTCCAAATAATATGAGTCTTGAACAGGTAACATTTTATGCTGGATACGACATTCCCCAAAAAGTCAGATGCATACCAGACAACCGATTTCGGAATACTTGTTTTATCTCATTGGTAGCTCCAGAGTTCGGAGATTGGTCCGCATGCTGGTATGCCGAATCCTTTTGTGGGAGAAAAACAGATTTATCCTGCTCATCTTTTATAATATCATATCAATTTTCAGAGATATTTAATTATGCCGTTGGACAAGCTGTAGCATTTAGCTCATTTTCAGATAAAATAGTAGCAATAAATCCTCCATATATTTCTCTGATTTCATCCCAAGGAGATGTTATAAAGAGAATACCCATAGGAAGTGGAGAAGTTCGCTGGATAAAACTAACCGAAGAAGGAACATGGCTCCTCAGAGTATCTGACAAGTTTTTCATCTCATTCACAGATTTTTCTGGAAATGGTACAGAGAGTGTAATTACTCCTGAAAGTCTTTACGGGACAATATCTTTTGATATATACAAAACTTCAAGTAAAAGATATGCTATTGTTCTGAGAAGCTTTCAAGATAGTGCTGATATACTTGTATTTGATATAACATCTCTTGATGCTTCAACACCAATATGTAAAAGAATAATTCCGTCAGGACCAAGAATCATAAGATTTCTTGGGGAATACGCATTTGTAGGATATATAGACAAATTATATTCCTACAAAATAGATTTCATATCTGAAATCTGCGAGATAAGAGAACCAAAAATATATAACTTTCAAATTGTACCATCTGTATTTGATATTGAAGGAAACTATTCAGAAGTAATAGGAGTGTATTCATCAGACTTCAGTCAAGTGCAGGGAAAAGTTTTCACTTTTAAATTCATCCCATCTTCGGGAACATTCTTAAATTTAGGAGAAATAAATGCTTCTGTAGGAAATAATGAAATACTCTCACTCAAGGTTTCCCCATTTAACCTATCACATATAGCTATATCCTATAAAAATAAAGACATTAATGAATACAGAACAAAAATCTATGATTTGAGCACAGCTCAGAGCATCGGCGGAATAGAGGGATTGAAGATTACAGAAAAACCCCTGTTCTCTTCATTTTTGGGAGGAACTACTGTAGCAGTAATTGACGAAAAGAACAGAATAAATATATTAGAATTCCCCTACTTAAAAAAGATAAAAAAAATAGGTGGATCCGATAATCTTCAGATGAAAACATCTCAGGTAATTGAAACAAACTGTGATACAGGAAAACACTACATGTTCATACCCGATGGGGGGGGAATAGCTCTACTTGAGATAACTCAAATATTTTCTGGAGGTTTCCCATCCATATCAACATACATAAGTAAAGATGCCATATCAATACAAAAAGGTCAAGATAATAAAGTATATGGTATATTTAACAATGGAAGCAATCTTTATGCATCAGATACAGATTTTTCTTTTTCTGTTTCACTTGATAGTTCAAACATAACTGATTTTTCCGTAGGACTTACATATCTTATAGTCGGCGGTCCAAACGGAATATATTATGCTAAAAAGAACTTCGCATCTTTTTCTTATCTAAACTTTCAAGAAATAAATCAGTTGAAAAAATCAATACATATATATCCTTTCTTCTTTCTTTTCTCTGGGAACTCCTTATTGGTTTTATCAGATGAATTAGAAAAAATTCTCAACATTTCGATGGTATGTGATGATATATCGGTTTCAGATGACAAATCAAGTATATTTTGCCTGAACGCTTTTGGTGTAACAGAATTTACATCTGAAGGAATGGAAGTAAAACAGAAGGCTTCAAGGAGTTTTTTCCTTCCTCCAGGAAGTATATACGACTCTGATTTTGAGGAAGGACATATCTTTTTCGTATCAGATCTTGGAATATCAAAGGGATTTGGAGCAATAAGAGCATCTGATTTAAAATTAGTTATACTCTACCCCATGGAGGACGAAATAAAACCTGTATCAATATCCGCAAAAAAATATTGCATTCCAGGAAGTGTATTTGTTTCAGTTTATGGAAATTTTCCAGGTGGAGGAATAGCAAAAGGTTGGATAGTTAAAATTCGTTGATGGATACGATAATAAAACTTGAAGGAGTGAGAAAATCTTTCTCCTCAGGAAAAGATGAAATAAAAGTTCTTGATGGAGTTGATTTTGAATTAGCTGCAGGTGAGAAAGTGGCAGTAATTGGAGCTTCTGGTTCTGGGAAAACGACACTGATTTCCATAATTGGGACAATCCTAAAACCAGATTCTGGAAAAGTTTTTATAGAAGGAATGGATACAACAAGAATGAGTGAGAGAGAACTTGAGAAGATAAGAGGCAAGAAAATAGCATTCGTATTTCAGAATGGCTATCTTATAGAGGAACTATCTGTTGAGGAAAACATATTTTTCTTTTCAAAGAGAGCCGGAGCTGATAAATCAAGAGTAAGAGAAATAATAAATTCACTCGGAATTCCGCCAAGAAAAAATGTATGGGAACTATCAGGTGGAGAATACCAAAGAGTAGCCATTGCAAGAGCTATGTGCATATTCCCTAAAATAATTCTGGCAGATGAACCAACCGGAAATCTTGACCCAAAAACAGCTCATAATGTCATAACAGAACTACTCAGCTTTTCTAAAGACAATCTGACACTACTCATTACAACTCATAACTTAAGCATAGCCAAAAGGCTTGAAAAAATATACAAGATCGAGAATGGGAAGATACACGAGGTCAAAAAAGACGATCTATAAGCATAACGCATAATCTCAAATAAAATCAATTGAAATCTAATCCACAAATAACCCATATGTACAAAGCAGTAATGAAAGAAAAGATTATGTCAGTTGAAAATTTGAAGTCATCCTAAAATTATTCGTTATCTCTTTTTTCTTCCAGATTGTCAAATTAGATTATATTGAAATATATGTTAGATAGAATTTAAATCTATCTCTTAGATCCCAAAGCTTGGAACAGAATAAATTTCCATAATTTCAGAGTCATGTTCCTTTAGGATAAAAATAATGAAAGAAGGTAATGGATCCAAAAAATTTAATTGAAGCTATTGATGATAGAGATTCATTTGGGGATATTTGCATAGCTAGTGCTCCAGGAAGGGTAAATTTGATAGGAGAGCACACAGATTACAATGAAGGATTCGTTCTACCATGTGCAATAAATCTCAGAACATACGCTGCAGCAAAAATGAGAAAAGATAAAAAAGTAAAAGTAGTAAGTCTGAATTTAAATATTGAATATACAATCGACAATATTGAAGATATAAAACCATCATACAACTGGTGGAGCTATATAATAGGCTGCTCATATGTTCTTGATATAAAGAGTGGGTTCAACATAGCAGTTTTTGGAGAAGTTCCCATAGGTGGAGGCTTAAGTTCCTCGGCTTCACTTGAAGTGGCATCATTGTGTGCAATATCTAAACTCTTTGGGATAAAACTTGAAAAAAAAGAAATAGCTTTTCTATGCAAGAAGGTGGAAAATGAATTTGTAGGAGTACCTTGCGGAATTATGGATCAACTATGTTCCGCAATGGGAGAAAAACAACACGCACTACTTATAGACTGTAGAACGTATGATATAAAGTTTGTGAAGTTCCCGTATGAATGGAAAATAATAGTATGCGACTCTGGAATAAAACACGAACTCGGATCATCGGAATATAAAAATAGGCAAGAAGAATGTAAGCAGATAGTTAAAATAGCAAGACAAAAATACAAAAAAATAAAATCTCTGCGCGATATAGATATGGAAACATTACAGGATATAAAAGATAGTCTTGATAGCACGCTTTACAAAAGAGCAAAGTTTATAATTGAGGAAAATCAAAGAGTGATTGAAACTGTTTCTGCAATACTGGACGGAGATCAGAAAAAGATTTCTGAACTTTTCAAGAAATCTCATTTGGGTCTCAGTGAGGATTATCAAGTATCATGTAGAGAGCTTGATACCCTAGTCCAGATCGCATATGAATTCCCTGGATTAATAGGAGCCAGGATGACAGGCGGAGGCTTCGGCGGGAACACAATAAATATAGTAGAGAAAGGTAAAGAACAAAATTTCATTGAATTCATATCCGATGAATACCAAAAAGAAACAGGAAGAAAACTTTACCCAAGAATAATTGAAATAGACAATGGTGTGTCATGCTGAAAAACAAATCTAATATTCTAACAAGGGATTGGTAAGATATCTCAAAAATCTATTTCAATAAGTTTTTCTTCCATCTGTTTGAATAAATCGGGAAAAAATTCTGTTTTATACCTTTTGAAATATTTTTTTGAATCTTATCATTTCGTTTTTGAAAGATTTTTTCTGGAACACAACTTTGGCTTTATAAAGTATTATATTTGCTAAAGAATCATATTAACCTTTATAGAAAAGGGAATCAAGAGAAAAAAGAAACTTAAAGAATCTAAATAAGGAAAAGCTCTTGTCAAGGAGATTAGGGAAGTTCTTGGTTGAGAATTGAATACCAATAGCTGCTACAAAACTTCTCAATGGAAAAATATTCTCAATTACCAAGTTTCAATGATGTATAATATTTCATAGATTTTGAAGATTTTAATATTTACAATAGATCATTTTTATAACTTTCAATCCTCCAAATAATAAACCTATTCTGTTGAAAAATAGAAGTATCAGACATCATTAATTTCAAGGAGAAAGCATTGTCCTTCATAAGGTTAATATCAAAATATTACGAAATAGAAAAAGTCATAAAACAAGACAAGCTAAGAACCCAAAATTAGAGAAATTGTATTATTCATGCAATGAGACTAAATTCGTTATTCTCATGATTTATTCCATACCTTAAATCTTAAAGCGATATAATGTCAAGAAAATAAAAATATATTCCCATAAAGATTAATTTGAGCTCAAGTAAAATATTTACACCTTCAAGATTTCGTATTTTCGGAATAACAGCGATTGCGTTTGGATCGCACTTTAGCCTATCTAGAGCATCAGATGAACTGAACTTTATTGGGACACTAGAAACCCCAGCAAATGCTTTAGTTAGCCAATGTGCCTTGAAGTCATTATATGAAATACACAATAATTTTCTTACAGATCCTTCCCCTACTTCCTTATGACATAATAAGTGCCATAGTCTGGCCTGTTGGAAGAGAGGATCTAAAACTTAAGAACAATTCTTTTATTTCCTTCTTTGATATAGGCGGAAGTTCTTTATTTGCAACTACATAAAAATCCCCGAATATGAATAAGGTGAAATAGGTCCAATAACTAATACGAAAATAACGGTAAGCCAAAACCAATCATTACTATTATAAACCATATGTTTTTTAACTCCTTTCTTATACCCCTTTTTAGTATTCTATATTCAAATTCAATCTTTGAAGCAGCCTCCGTGGATATTGATACTTTTATCCCTGGAACAAATCCAATATGGTTTTGATATGAATATTCTCCTAAGAGGTTATCCTCAGTAAATTTTTTAACCTGTTCAAAACAAAGATTTCTTTCCTCATTCCAGTAAAGCATATTCAACATAAGATATGGCCTGATCTCGTAGACAAACCTCCTCTTTAGATAAAGGATATGACAAAATCATAAAACCACCTACAACATTTTTCTTGCTTTTTAACTCCCTCAGAAGAAAACTCTGCAAAATAGCTTCCAGTCCTCCGGTTTCATCATATACAAAGTTAGGGCCAATAAAGAATTTTGTTAAACCAGTTGCACCTTCTGGGAAATATACAGCGGACAAACAAATTTCCGAGAACATTATGGTTTTGACATATATCTTGCCTATAACTGTTCCAAAATTATCTAAATCAAATACCGTATGGCTATGTTCTTGGTGTTCAGCTTTATGGAAAATACAGTGAGGACTTCCAAAACCAGATTGTACAATATACCATAATTTTACATTCGAGACATAAGCTTTATCTTCTAATTCAATACCGAGAAGATGAATTGGCAGATGGCATCCCCTATCCTCAAACTCAATCAATACGGGACAACAAATTTGGGTCATAAGATAAGGACCATTGGTGATATTTTCTTGTCTGATTGGATTATGATAAATCCCCAATCGACCAGTAATTAACGGATATGAAAAAATATCCCAGACCGAACTTCTCATGATACGGTTCGCCATAAGAACCCCGTACCAGGTTCAGATTCTAGTGCCATCTCAATAAAAGCTTCCACTCCTCCGAATCTGAACAAGGAAAAAAGTGAAAAATCTGGCAAGCGAAAATTTACAGCTTTTTTACCTGAGTTAGCTGCTGCTGTAGCTCTCCAAAAAGAAAAAATTCCCCTTTACATCCTGACCATAAACTTTTGTGAATATAGCAAATGAAACAAAAAATGTGGCTAAATAAGCAAACCCAATCTTAATAATCTTTCTCTTATATTCCTTCACACACTTTAAACAAAATTCTTTAAGAAAACCCACCATAAACATAGAATTTTTAAAATCTTGTAATCCTAAAAATTAAAAATAGCATGAATGTTTTTACAAAATTTTCCCAAAAATACCTAAATGTTTGCCAAGATCAATTTTCAATATGTGTATATCCCCAAGAAAAAATTTTTTGCAAAACCAATCAACAGACTAGAATAAGTAATGAAATCCAGGATGCCAGAGAAAAAATGAATTGAACAGAATAACGATAAGCTGTAAAACAGCTAAAATGTTGATCAATGATTTTAGAAAGAAAAAATGATGTAAAGATAATTAAGCATTGATTATCAGCAAATTAAAAAATTTTTGAACAAAACGTAGTGATTTTTCAAGAAATATCAGGCTTAATACTCAAAACAGATAAATCTTTTAACAAAGAAGTGAGAGAAATCTTTTAGAGATCCGGATATATAAAGTAGTTTTTCAATGCAGATAAGACACTAGCAACAGTCCATCCTGTAGCACTTGTGATATTATATGTTCCTTTTCCCCCAAAACCATAGTCCCACCAAGTCTGCTGTATAACCTCGGGAACTATACCTAAAACCGCTCCTTTTGTATTTCTAAATGTTGGAATGATGTTCGTAGCAGCATAAACCATAATATCTGAAAAATCTTTTATTCTCGCTGAATCTTCAGTAGAGAGAGAATCGGCAAAATCTCTTATAAGTCTTGGGAAAAAGAAAAGATAAACATCAACATGAATGTTTTCAACACTCACCGAGGAAAGACCTAATGTACTCAGACCGATTTTATAAAAATCTTGATCTGGGGAAAAAGGAACATTCCAAAGAAAAAACCAAAATAAAGACGAGTAAAGAGATTTTTCTGCACAATCTTTAAATTTTTGTTCTTTATTAAGTTTGAAAATTAGATAACACGATATAAAAGCCCATATAGAAGCTTCTTTGTCTTCTGAATTAGCATCTATTGTTGAACCATAGTAATGATATTTTTCAACCATGTCTCTAATGAAATCACCTGCAGAAATAGCGGCTTGTAAGAACTTTTGATCGCTAGTTTCTTCATAAGCTTTGACAAAAACGGGAACGGAAAAATATGTTCCAGATGGTTCCCTCTCAATCTCATTCCCAGAAAAATCATATCTTCTTGAGAAGCTTCCATCTTCCTTCTGAATTTTGATAGTAGAATGAACACCACTTAAGAATGCTGAAAACCATTTTTGTTTCAGGAATTCATCTTGCTCATATTTATAGGCCAAATATATTCCAAGAAGTGTCTCAAAATTTCTACGAGTAAAGAATGAATCCTTGAAGAAAAAAGGAGGGAGATCACACCTTTCATTCAAATCCGGGTTATAGCAATCCCAGAAAAATCCATTCTCCACAGCATTTTCAATCCATGAATTTATAACTTTTCTACCAATCTGAATAAGATCTGGCTGGCCAAGTCTGTATCCCAAGAATATGGAATTAGCTCCATTGAAAACAGCCATACCTGTAAAGCCGGCCTCTATTAGATTCATAAAAATCCTTCCTGTTTTAGTTTCAACAAAGGAATAAAAGCCAGATATGTGACCTTCAAAGAAGTATTTTCTAAAATATTCCTGAAGACTTGTGAAAGCATCCGAAAGTAGCACATCTGAAAAGAATGGTTTTTGAATCAAACCTTCCTTTTTATATATATCATATGAGACCTTCCAAAGAATACTAACAGCTTGAGAAAATGTATCAGCAGAAAATCTTATGATAAAAAATTTCATTCTCCTCTCAGAATTCAAATAAGCCTTTGTCTCCTTTGAAGAGATCTCATAATGAGATATTAATTTCCTCCTGTATATTATAGGATACTCCTCTGCTGGAAATGTTATAATGATCCTTCCACTTTCTCCATCAAATCCCAGACCAGCTATATCTGTATCATACAGAAGAGGACCCGAAGTATCTGGGTCATAAGATTTATCAAACTTACCGGGAACCTTTAGAACCCCCAAGACTTTTCCATCTTGAGAGTATGCCATAACCACCGGGACAGGTAGTCTGTCTTCTCTGAATATCCATCTCTTTCCTTTCAAAGGAGAATATGGCTTTGAAAGAGAAAATCTATTACCCTTTATCCAAACCCCTGGCACAAAAAAATCTGGATCCCTGAAATCTGAATCTATATTCACCCTAAAAAAAGTCTCAGAAGAAAGAATGAGAGGCGAAAACACAACTTGAACTTCAAAGATCTCTGACGATGATTTAATACCCTTGTCATACTGTGAAATATATATTTTCGTTTGGATATCAAGATCTCTGTAATCTATATGAATTTTGCTTGATATCTCTAAGGTTTTTCGGGCATTTTCAAAAATATCAGAACATGAAAGAAAAAAAATGAAAAAAACAATCGTTTCCTTGATGAACGATATTCTCATCATACCAAACATTATTATAAATTAATTTCCTGATTATTATTTACATCTATCTTTTCACATCTTTCCGATTCTAATTTATCATTCAAAAATTCGAGTCAAGAACAATTACCAGAAACCTTGGATCAAAAGTTAAATGTTTAGTTTAAGTATTAAACGAAAAATCATTATAGTTCTACGAACAAATTCCCTATTATGATATGAATTGATCCATTCTCGGTTTTTCCAAAAATTTCCATACAAGCAGTAGCATCCCAACAGGATCAAAAAACAAACGTAGGAAGGATCAAAAAACAAACATAGGATTGCTGTCTGTTATTATCTGATCAGATTCTTTAAGCTTCTTTTTTAGATATTCTGGTTTTGATATAACAGATTTGAACATCTCTGGGTTAAGAAATTCAGTCTCAATTTCTGAAAATCTTTTCTTAAGCTCCTGATCAGAGATATCTTCTGGGGATCTACATTTTGAACCAAAGGTAAATGCCCAGTTAAGCATAAAAGATGGAACACATGCAGAAGCGCAGGAAACCTTAGGGAAAACCTTCTCCAAAGTCCTATACATAGCGGTCAAAAATCTGCTTTCCGATGGACTTAGAACATTAGACTGTATAGATACGATACCATTTTCGGTTAATCTCTCATAGACAACTTCCATGAATTCTTTTGTAAAAAGCATATAAGAAGGGCCATATTCAAGAGGATCAACCGTATCTATTATTATTATATCAAATTTATCTCTTGTTCTCTCTATAAACTTTCTTCCATCTTCAAAATAGAGTTCAAGACGAGGATCAAAGAAAGATGACCTATTTATTTTTCCAAGATACTCTTTGGATATCTCAACAACATCCTTGTCTATATCAACCATAACACATCTTTTTACACTTTTGTATTTGAAAACTTCTCTTATAGTACATCCATCACCTCCACCAATAACAAGAACCGACTGCGGATCTCCGAATGTTATCAGCGGTATATGTACAAGAACTTCATGGTATATAAATTCATCAGTTTCCGCTACTTGTATTTTTCCATCAAGTATTAAACAGAGACCGATATCCCCAAGTTCAGCTACTTCAACGAACTGATATTCAGTTTTGCGAGCCAGAATAGTATTTTTTACAACATAAAAGATACCAGATGATTCGTCAGTCCAATCAAAGTAAAATTTGTATCTGCTCCGATCTTTTATCTGCACCATCGGGAATCTCCCTATTGATTTTTGTATTTATAGATTTTATTTTTCTTACATTTCCTCTTTCTGCTCTGAAAAGAATTAGATCTTTCGTATCAAGTTTTTCGGAAATTCTTCTAACAGCTTCTTCCGGATCTTTTTCTCCACATGTATAGAAATCCAAAGCTGCATACCTAAGTTCTGGCCATGTGTGAATAGCAATATGAGATTCGGAGACTATAACAACAACAGAGATGCCCTGAGGTTCGAACTTTCTTGAGACACAGTCAACAACAGTAACCTTTGTTTCCTTCGCCGCCTGCAGAAGTATATCTGTTATAAACTTTTCATCATCCAAAAGAGCAGGATCGCAGCCATGCAATTCAGCTATGATATGGACACCCAAGAACTTTTTTGCCATCTCCTCCCCACCTCCTTTTTTTATTTTTTTAATTTATAATTTTATGCAAAAATATATCAATCTGAAAAACTTAAAACAAAAAACAAAAAATTTTACCAAAAAAATCTCAAAAATTCAAGAATAAAATTAGAAACCCGAAATTTTAGATCTCCATCTTGCAAAAATTATCCCGATCAAAATTCCTAGAAAATCGGCTAAGATGTCATAAAAACTCGACTCTCTGCTCGGGAAAAAACTTTGTATGAATTCGTCAAGGATCCCAATAGAACAAGTCATGATAAAAGTTAAAGGCACAGAATTTATACCATACGACCTAAGAAATAAGAAGCAAAAGTATCCACCTGGAATATAATAAACAATATGAAGAATTTTGTCAAGCGAAGGGAATTCAATTGGCGGGAGCTTAGCGGCATGGCTCGCATTCCAGACAACCGATGCTGCCCAAATGAAGAAAATAGATATATAAAAATACCTTCTCACAATATTTTAGTTTCTAACACAAAAATAAAAATTCATTTTTAACGAAAAATGAAATTATGTAAATTAACAATCAAAACCTCCAAATGAATCAATTTCCCACAGGGTAAAAACATTGATTCCCGAAAAACACCAGAAAAAACAAAATAAACCAGTAAGACTAAACAAATTGGATCAAATTCATGGTGAGGGGAAGAATAAAACAGATGTGAAAGAATAAAATTTTCTATCTTATACTAATACCACAAGATTTTAATGATTTCTCTTTGTTTCATATCTAGCTCAATCCGGACTTTCTTTTTACCAGAAATATCATAGAAAATTATCATCAATGTTTCGTCTTCTGGGGTAAAGGTAAGCTTAGACTCGACAAAAAAAGAACCGATGTTTTCAGAAGAACAGCTCTGGGAAACATCACATATCTCAACCCTTGAAAAATTAGAAGCAATAATTACAAAACTACCATCACTATCAAAGTATAATTTCTTGATGAATAACTCAGGTTTATTCCATAACCCACGTGAAGCACAAGAGAAAAAAGTAGAAAGGGAAAAAGCAAAATAGATTAAAAGCTTGAGATACATATGATTATAAAAAAAGTAGTAATCCCATTATACAGGTTTGTCTCTTCTAATATTTTCTGCATAACAATGAGCTGAAAATCACCCATAAATTAAATAATATTTCAATGCAGATAATCATAATCCTACGAACTTAATATATTTGATGCGACCACCACTAATACACAAAAATAGAGAGGAATTCTCAAAAATATACAACGGGAAAAATTTAAAAATAATCTATGTAAATAAAATATGACGGAGCTGGGAAAAATTAAAAAGAACTTAACAAGAGTGATAGAAGAAAGCGAGTTTGATGAACTTATAAAATCTGGTAGAAAACTAAGAATAAAGTTTGGAATAGACCCAACAGCATCTCTCATACACATAGGACATCTTGTAATATTATTCAAACTTAAAGAATTTCAGGAACTTGGGCATGATGTATGTCTTGTCATTGGAGATTTTACCGCAACAATAGGAGACCCCTCTGGAAGAAGCACCGCGAGAAATATGATGTCTTATGATGAAGCCAGAAGGAATGCTCAAATCATACTTGAAAAATGTTTCAGATTCCTCATAAAGGAAAGAACAAGGGTTTTTTTCAATTCAGATTGGTTCTCATCTATGAGCCTCCCAAAATTCTTTGAACTTATTTCCAAAACAACTGTCTCACAAATAATATCAAGAGAAGACTTTAAAGAAAGAATGGAAAATAAAGTTCCGATATATAACCACGAGTTTCTTTATCCTGTTCTCCAGGCTTATGATTCTGTTATGATAAGAGCAGATATAGAATTAGGAGGTAATGATCAGCTTTTCAACCTATCTCTTGGGAGAGATATAATGAGGGACTATGGTTTAAAGCCACAGGTATGCATAACAACCCCAATACTTGAAGGGCTCGATGGAAAACTTAAAATGTCAAAAACATACAATAACTATGTATCTGTAGATGAAGAACCTGAATCAATATATGGAAAACTTATGGGCGTATCTGATGAACTTATTATAAAATATGGCAAACTACTTGCAAACTTTGAAGACGAAGAATTAGAAAAAATGAAGAAAGAAAATGCATTCAGAATGAAGGAAAAAATAGTATATACCATAACAGAAATTCTCAAGGGGAAAGAAATGGCTGAAAAAGCAAAAGATTGGTTTGATAAAATAATAAGATTAAGGGAAACACCAGAAAATATACCTGAATTCAAAGCGAGAGAAGGAACAATACTTCAGAAATTGATAAAAGAATTAGGATTTGTAAAGAGCGTTTCAGAGGCTATAAGACTAACAGAATCTGGTGGGATATATGTGAATGGGACACAGATAAAGGAAAGAATGTATGAACTAAAGAAGGGACAATACAAAATAAGAATAGGTAAAATTAAGTTCCTCAAAATAATAGTAGAATAATTAAGATTCATAAGAATTCATCTAATCCCCGCAGCATTTTCTTCCGTATTAAAAAATATAAGAATTTCACTGAATACAAAAGATAAACAGTATTCCAAACAATCTCAACACAAAGATTAACGGTTTTGAAAAATCTGTTTAAATCTTTACCGTCTATTCAAAATCAATATAAAGAAAAATCCCAGATGAAAAAGGTATGGTGATTGGTAATTATATTCCACTAACTATATTTATAATAAAGTGATTATGAGATTAGAGGGTTTAATACGCATTTTACAAACGGAAGAAACAGCGGAAGCATATCTAAGAGAAAAAGGGATTCTTAAAACCTTTTCA
>CAZRNR010000025.1:0-28356 GCA_964601505.1 uncultured bacterium
TCTCCAAGTTGTCTTATTTTTCTATCAGTTTCCCTCAATTGTTCATCAGTTTTTTCTTGTCGTAATTTCAATTCTCTTATTTGCTTATCAGTTTCCTCTTGCCTAAGTTTCAATTCTTCTATCATCTTGAACGTTTTTTCTATTTGTTCATCAGTTTTTCTTATTTGTTCGTCAGTTTTTCTTATTTGCTCATCAGTTTTTTCTTGTCTTTCTGTAAGGTGCTTTATTCTTTCTGTAAGGCGATTTATTGTTCTCTCTATTCTTGAGAGTATATCTTTTTTCTTCCTAATATTTTTTCCTCCCTTCATAATAAATGAAATATAATAAAAATCTTATGAGTTTTAAATCTTTCAAGAGTGGAGCCAATCATTTGATTCTCCCTGATAGGATTGCTGAAGTAGTAGTTATGTTATGTCATATACTAAAATTCACATTTTATTTTGTGTGATCTTTTTGTTTTATAGTGGATTTATTTTTTGAAATCTCTTACTAATTAATAATTTTTTATAAAAAGTTTTGAGAAGTACCATAGTTATGAGAATTTTATTGTTAAGTGTTCCGTCAACAAATTTTTATCCTCCACTTGCCAGAGGAAATTGACAATTTTTGGTACATATTTATTTGACAAAGCAGTTAAGTTTGTTCTATTGATATCTGGATCTTGTTGTGATTTTTTTACTGTTTTTTTGATTTCTTATCTTTTTGGTATTTATTTAATATGTTATTTGCCCCCGTAGCTCAATAGGAAGAGCAGGGGATTTCTAATCCCCAGGTTGCGGGTTCGAGTCCCGCCGGGGGCTTGAAAAGAAAAATAATATATAGCATAAAGAATCATAATAGAATAAAAAATCTATCTCTTCCACTCTCTTATAACGATGCTGTCTTTATCCTGAATTTCTATGTATGTTCCATATCTTTCGGACCAAAAACCTGAGTTTATATAGATTTTATTTTCTAATCTTATCAGTGATGGAATATGGCAATGCCCGAAAATCACACCATCAAGAGACCTATGTTTTGCTATTTTTATCGCATTTGATAACATGGATGAGAAAATTCTTTTCCTCTTTTTTGAAACTTTCGGATTTATATACCTTCTTCTTGAGATATCTACAATTACCTGACCTATTTTGTTTATCGCACTATCAAAATACCCGTTTGCCAAAAACTTCAATAGATTTTCTGACCTTATCAAGATTTTCCTGTAAATCCTGTGAGAGATTTCTCCTGAATATATATCTCCGTGAGAAATCAGGAATCTCTTTCCGTTTATTTGTATTTCCGCCTCAGTTATTCGTGGGACACCTATCTCATCTAACCATCTCAGATGGAAATCGTGGTTCCCCTCTACATATATTATCTGATTACCTTTTTTCTCTACGACTTTTATGAATTCGTGAAAATCTTTCTGTAAGTTTTTGTTTTCTCCTATCCAGAGGTCAAAGATGTCTCCAAGAAGTATTATGTTTCCTTTCTTTCTGAATTCTTCTATAAAATCTATGAATAATCTTTTTCTTTCATCGTTTATCTTAAGGTGTATGTCAGAAACTACAAAGGCTTTACCCTCTATCTCTATTATTTCATCTTTTTTGTTCTCTACTTCGTTTTCTAATTTTTTGTTTTCCTCTTTTGTCATTGTATATTAAAGATTTTACAGAATGAAGATATTACTCTTTTTGTCTTTTCTTCAGAATCAGTTTCCGCATATACACGAAGAACAGGTTCTGTCCCAGATGGTCTCACAAGTAAAAACCCTCCGCCCTTGAATCTTATTTTGTATCCATCTATTCTTTCTATTCTATCTACAGTGAATTTATCTATTTTATCAATATTTCCAGCATTGTTCATTACCTTCTCTTTTACATCGTCAGGTATATGAAAGTCTTGCCTTATATAAATATGCTCTCCAAATTTCTTTCTCAGATTCAACATAAGTGAATTGAAATCTTTTCTCTCTTCAAGGGAATGCATTATAAGAAGTGAAGCGCAGAACATGCTATCTCTTTCTTTCAGATGATAGCTTACACCAATTCCTCCAGATTCTTCCCCAGCTATTATGGCGTTATCCTCCGTCATCCCTTTTATAAGGTGTTTGAATCCAACGGGAGTTGTGACGGTTTCAAATCCATAGAATTCTGCAACTTTTTGCACAAGGTCAGAAGCCGTGACGGTCTTATAAACTTTCCCTTTCATCCCCCTGTGTTTTGAAAGATACTCTATAAGCATGGCAAATACTCTGTGGGCATCTATTATTTTCCCTGTTTTGGTGCAAGCGTAAATTCTATCACCGTCCCCATCAAATGCGAAACCATCTTTTTTGAGCTTTCTGCATGCTTTTTGAAGAGGCTCTAAAGTGTAGGGAGTTGGTTCTGGTTTTCCATAATCAGGAAAGATAGGATTAATTGAGTTTCTTATCTCAATTGCTTTTTTCCCGAGCAGTCTTGAAGGGAGATTTATACAAGCCCCATGCATCAGGTCAAAAACAAAAACGGGAATTTTCTTTAAATTTATTTCAGAATCCCTCTTGATAGACTCAAGATACGCCGATATTATGTCCTCTTTCTTTATATCAGGACATTCTTTTTTTATTTTGTTTTTCTTTTCATCCCATTCTGTTTTTGATTCAAGGATTATTTTTTCTATCTCATTAGTTGTTTCTGGAGAAGCTGGACCTCCAAACCATTCTCTTATTTTGTATCCATTGAACTGATATGGATTGTGTGATGCAGTTATTGCTACCCCTCCCGAGAGCTTCTGCGAGCTTATGAAAAATGAAACTGCTGGTGTGGGACAGAACCTATCTGATAGAAAAACCTTTATTCCTTCGTAAGCCAAAACAGAAGCACAGAACTTCGCAAATTCATCTGACATAAACCTCGTATCATAACCAACAACTAATTCCGGATTTTTAAACCTCTCTTTTATAAACTTCGAGAAAGCTAAAGAGATAATTCCGACATTTTCAAAGGTGAATTCATCACCAATCCATGCTCTCCAACCATCTGTCCCAAATTTTATCATAATAGACTTCAAAATAACAAAGTTATGTACTTTTTAGCAGTATTCAAAAATGTTTTAAGATTAATTTTCTTTTCAAACCCCTGACTATCAAAGAGATTAAAGAAGCCAAAGGATATATTACAGATAATATTGCAGGTATGTAGATTTTTGAGAGAAATAGAAAAGGTTCTCCTATAGGAATACCTCTTTGAAACTCAATGAAATAGATGTATCCGAAAAAAAACGATATAAACGGGAACAAGAAAGAAATAAAAATTTCTGTTTTTGGGAAGAGTATTGATATTCTTTTTGCGATAAAGAAAAGAGAGCCACTTATCATTCCGATTGGTCTTGAGAGAAAGATTAGGAAAAAAAATAAAAAGGTAGCCGATAAATCACTTGAAGCTTTTTTACTAGATTCCATGACTAAAAGAATGTATGGTAGTATTAAGAAAGTGGCTGTGTCAAGATCTATCCAAGATTTATGCGAACTTTTAATTCCAAGAACAAAAGATAAAAATGCAGGTAGAATATTTAGATTTATTCCAGAGGGTTTAATCAAGTGTATCGCGAACAAAAGGAACAAAATAACTAATAATTTCATTTCGGATAATTTCCATGTGAGTATGATTAATGCTATGGAAAATGGAATTGCTAACTTGAATTTTGCAAATCTCGGTAAGCTTATGATCGTTGAAATGATGATGAAAATCTTCAGGAAATGCTTGATAAAGGTGATATATATAAACGGAATATTTATTGAGAAATAATTTATTCTTGAGTTGGCTATTAAAAAAGAGATTACCAAAATGAATAAAAGCTTTAGTGGATTTAGAACATCAGAACTGAATAAAAGGACATTCAGGTAGTTCAGGACATTTTTGAGCTTTGCCTTCATACTGTATTTCACCTCCTATTATTGTTACCTTTTCTCCATCTTTTGTTATTATGCCCCCTTCAGCGCATCCGTTTTCTGAAAAAATCAAAAATCCTTCTGATGATAGCTGAATGTTTTGATTTACACAACCTTTTGTTTCAATGGAACTTTTATCTAATTTTATCTGTATTCTTGTACCATCGTCCCTTACTGTGATTTCTGATAAGCTTATAAAGCTTTCTCCAAAGTCTATGCTTCCACTTATTTTGAAGTATCTTATAGTTTCAGATTCAATCAAAAAAATTTCCGATAGTGTATTGATTATCTGTATGTATACACTTGAGGCGCTTGATCTTAGCTCTAAGAATAGGTTTTCATAATATACTTTGTATTTTGATAGTTCCACTGTTCCTTGAATTTCTGCATATGTTTTTTCTCCAGAAATCTTTATTCTGCAGTCTTGAAGCCTTATGGGCAGAATTTCTCCTTGTTTCTTTTCGCATATACCATATGTTTTCACATTATTCGTAAAGCGAACATCAAAAATGCAGTTTATTTTTAATGTTTGACCTTCAGTTGTTGTGCATATGTCTAAAAACTCATAAATTTTGATGAATATATAAGATGTAAATATGGTTGCATTGCTGAACGAAAATGTTATGTTCAGTGTCTTATGCAAATCAATCAAGTTTATGCTTTCTTTTGGTTTGTTTTTACATAGTGTGAAAAATAAAATGGCTATAAGAAAAAATTGAGTTTTTATTTTCATTTTTTTACAAAGTTGATTTTTATCTCGTTTATCCAGTGCCTAAATATGTTCAGGTATATGTCTGTTATTATCAATATAAGTATCAGAAAGAAGAACCATACGCTCAATCCAAAGCCCTCAATATTTATAATTTTTTCTCTTATATCGGATCTTATCTGTTCTGCTATTGTTCTCTCTAAAATCAAGAAATAGATTCCAAGAACTATTATTTTTTCTGTTTCGATTTTTTTCCTTAGTTTGTAGATTGTGATTCCTGAAATCAAAAACAGAAGCGATTCAACCAATTGAGAGGGAAAAAGTTTTACTCCCTTTACAGCGAAGGATTCAGGGTGAAAGTTTAATCCATATTTTTGAGACTCAATACCATAACAACATCCGACCATAAAACATACAAAAAGTCTGTAAGCCGAAAGAGCGAAAAATGTAGGATGCGTTAAACCAGCCACTATTTTTATGAAATCTATCTTTCTTACTTTGGAGTAAATGATTATTGCAAGTGTAGATATTAGCATTCCGCCTATGAGAGTGTGCCCAGTTTTCCAGAAGACAAAATAATCTGATATTTTCCATTTGTAAATCAATCCAAGGGGTATCTTTGAAAAGATTATTGAACTTATGCATACTATGGCTGGGATGTTCATCGCGTCATTATCATTTAAACCAAATTCTTTGAGCGACTTGAAGCTTGTGAATAAAAATATAAGGCAGGTTATTGAGAATCCTATTGAGAAAAACGGAAGATAAACATCACCTATACTCACATACGGAAGCATATTAATGCTTGATTTAATTTAAATAACTCAATTCTACTTAGCCAGAATTCTCTTGTTTTATATTCTGTATTCCAACATATATGAGTTTTTTATCATGCTTTTTGACTATTCCATCTTGTTCCATTTCTTCAACAATTCTTGCTGCTCTGTTGAAACCTATCCCGAGTTTCCTTTGAAGGAGAGATATAGATATCTGTCCATAATCTTTTGCAATTTGTATTGCCTCCTTAAATTTTGGATCCTTGTTTTCAAAAAGCTCCTGTGAAAGTAGAGCATCTTCTTCATCTTCAATTGTGATCTGTATGTAGTTTGGCTCTTCTTGATTTTTAAGATGGTTAACTATTCTTGATATTTCGTTATCAGAGATATAGCACGCATGACCTCTTTGTGGGATTATTCCGGGCATTGAGAAGAGAAAGTCTCCTTGTCCGAGCAATGTTTCTGCTCCGTTCATATCCAATATTACACGAGAGTTTGTTTTGTCAGAAACTCGCAATGCTATTCTTGCGGGTAGGTTAGATTTTATTATACCTGTCACGACATCTGCTGAGGGTCTTTGGGTTGTGAGAATCAGGTGTATACCAGCAGCCCTTGCCATTTGCGAAAGCCTCATTATGTATTCCTCAACTTTCCTCGCAGAGCTAACCATAAGGTCTGCAAACTCATCTATAACTATGATTATCCTGTGCATCTTCTCTCCTGTTTTCTCTACAAAATGGTCTATATTCTTTGCGGATTCCTTCTTCATCGTCTGATATCTCCTTAGCATTTCGTCTACTGCCCATCTTAGAACATCTATTGCACCCTTTGGACTCGTTATGACATCTGTCACAAGGTTCGGTATCCCGCTGTATGGGGAGAACTCAAGCATTTTTGGATCAACTAAAATGAATTTGAGTTCCTCTGGTTTGAATCTCAAAAGAAGACTGATTATTATCGCGTTCAGAAGAACACTTTTTCCTGAACCTGTAGTTCCAGCTACAAGTAAATGTGGAAGTTTTTGAAGGTCTATAACAAAGGGTTTGCCGTATATGTCTTTACCTATCGTAAGAGGTATTTTCATCCTCTTGGATTCATTTGCAAAAAATACCTCTTTGAGTCTGACGATACTTCTTGTCTTTCTTGGGATTTCAAATCCAACTGCACCACTTCCTGGAACCGGAGCTACTATCCTTATCCCAGGCATTCTCATAGCTATAGCAATGTCATCACCAAGGAGAACTATTCTTGTTGCCCTTATCCCTGTTTCTGGGATGAATTCAAAAAAATTTACAACCGGACCAGAATTCACAGAGGTTATTTTCCCCTTTATACCGAATGATTCAAGAGCTTTCAGAAGCTCGCGAGCGGTTTTTGAAAGAGTTTCCGGAGAATCATATTCTGAATCTTCTGGAGAATCAAGGAGATTTGGTGAGGGAAGCTCAAAATCCCTTTTATTGCTTGTCTTTTCTTCTTCTTTTTCTTCAAATTTTTCCTCTTTTTCTGTCTTGTCATCTCGGGATATGTTTATAAGATCCGTTATATGTGATGTTTCATCTATCTTGAAAGTTATCTCTGTTTTCTGAAAGTCCCCCGTAGATATTTCTTCTCTTGTTTGGTTTATCTGATTCTCACCTCGTTTTTTTGAGCTATTTATTGAACCTATTATAAGAGGGGATGTTACTCCTAAACAAAATATAAATACAGTAGCTGTTATTATTGCTATTGAGAAATTTTGGGGAAGGTTTATTTTGTCAAAAAATTTTCTTATCTCAAGTCCGATAACTCCTCCAGATTCCGGACTTATATATGAACCAATAGCAGATATTGATATTGATATCATAAGAAGTAAGGCTATGTATCTTATCTGGACATTCTTTCTTGTAAGGGATAGAATACTCGTTATAAGAAATCCAACAGAAAGCGGGATTATCCCGTATCCCAATGCAAGAAAAATGCTACCGTATATTTTTAGCAGAAGCTCATTTTCATATCCACTTATAAAAGGAGATTTTGGGGCTTGAGGTAAAAAAGATATTACAATTATCAAAAGAGAAATGAGCAGGTTTAGTGTTGAAACTATATTATGGAGCATATGAGAAATTTTACAAAAGTCCTATCATTTGTTCCTTAAAGTAGTTCAGTCGTTTTGATAATCTTTATATATTAAGAGAATATGATTTTATCTTTGATATGAATCCTTCTGTCTGTTTTTATATTGCGAGTGTATGGTTCTTTCATTTATTCTTCTCAATTGGGTTAGAGGTAAAATCTTTATTTCTGACAAGATTTGGAACTCAAAAGGAACATTTGTATAGGAAGAAAAAATAAAAGTGAGGTTTTTAATCTGTTTTTGTCGCAAACTTGAATGTCATCTTAAACCAACTCTTTTCGGCGGACAGCTATTCGGCGGACAGCTATTGAGGTTGAATAATAAAAAAATTAAAAATTAAACATTATTATGTAGGAATTTCTTGAATTGCTGTAGGAATTTCTTGAGGATATTCGTAGGGCATCGCATAGATTGCAGTTTATATATCTAAGCGAGTCTCTCTTGATTCTTGTGCAGATGTTATTGGTTAGCATAGATAACACAGATGGAACAAGGATATTTATTTAATGGTTTTAAAAAGTTGAAAATTACTCAAACTTGTTTATATTTTTTTATTATGATGATTAGGTTTGGGAAGAAATTCCTTTGGCTTTGGCCTTTTATCCTTTTTCTATTCCCAAAAATTTTGGAAGCAACACCTTCCAATCGTTTCCCCTACTATTTGGCTAACACAGTTGTCCTAAGGCTTACAGGTTGTATGAATAGTTGGCTTCAGGATGAAATTAACTATATTTTCAGAGACCTTGCAGGATCTGGAGATGACCTGTGTCCTCCAGGTCAGCACACAGGTGGTGGTTCTTTTTCTGCAGGTTATGTATCCTGTGCCTACAAGACTTTGAACTTTATAAATGCGATCCTTATGGATCTTTTGGACCAACAGGATAACACCCCTGTTGAATGCTGCTGTGATCCAAATAGAGATTCGGAAAATTGTACCGGCCCGGCCACAACAGGTTGTCCTACTCAGTTCCCAAATAGAGCTTCTTGCATGGCCCTTAAACCGGAAGCTACAAATTACTATGTTATTCAGGGATACCAAGCATGGGCAACTGGCATTACTTCTATGCCGGGTAATGTGACGGTTTATTGGAAAGGTCTTTTAGACCAATGCCTTCCTGTCCCGCTTATGGGGACTATGTGTTTGAATATATCTTTAGATGATGTTTGCAATGGGGCGAGTTGTGGTCCTGTCTCAGGGTATAATGGTACCACACATCCGGGGTATTGTGCCTATCCTCCTTATACTGGAAACCTTGATGCAAATATCTGTGATGATAATCTTTATCAGAGTGCCAGTAGGGATAGGTTTATTTTGTCTTATGATGTTGCAAATGGTGTCGTGGTGAATTTCACAGTTGGAGAATCTTCTGGGATAAGTTGTGGTATGGGACCTGCGAATTACAACTACAACGGAAAAGTTTTCACTGGTAATGAGGGCTTTTTAACCATTGATCTTCAGCTTGGTGCAGCAGGTAATCCTTTGAGAATAGACATAGATGCTGCAACGCCTTCCCCTGGGAATAGAAAGGATTTTGGAAATTTCCAAATTGCTCCAAATCGCGCCACAAATGTTGCGCCGGGGAAAGGTGATTGTGATCCAAATACCCCGTGGTATCAGGGGGACTGCTATGTAAGGGCTTACTTACAGGCATCCGGAGCATTGAAGTTAGCACTTGGGGCAACTTTGTACCTTGAGCATAGAACTGATAATTGGCCACATATGCAAGATATAGGTATCGCAGTCCGTTCAATTGATTTTTCCGCTCCACCTTGGATATCTTTGCAGCTTGATTGGAGATGGACAGAATCTGGTTGCAATGCACCATCTACAACTTGCCGTAGAAGAGATATAACTATAAAAGCTGCAAAGCTGGTTGAGTTTGTAGATCTTGTCTTAAGGGGACTTTTCAGGTATGACTGGATCCCTTCTTCTTTACAGCAATATTTTGGTCCAGTTGTTTTTGATATAACAGACCTTGTGCAGCAAAAGATAGATTTTATAGCACCAACATGGTCAAGACCTGTGACAGCTGATACATTGAAGCTTGATATATCAATGGGTGGAGAACCTGTCTTGGGAACGAATGTTCTCAGGTCAAAGTCGTGTTTTGCTAATACAGGTGTTGGTCTAGCGACAAACAGGAATGAACTTTATCTTATAGCGCATGGTATGATAGATACCGACCTTTTCAGACAAGGGTTTGCTGATGACTTCAATCATATTCTTCCAAGTTGTGGTTATTTGGGTGCACCAACTCACCCAGCTTTTACTCCTGCAGCTTTTCCAACCCAGTTTCCTCATCTTCCACATGCAGGGAGTAGCGATTCTGCAAGTTTAGCGTCATGTGAATCTAGTGGTACTTACGTGGGTATATCTTTTCACCAAAATATCTTCTCACATCTTGTTTCGGACATAGCTTCATCTGGTGTTATGTGCTTAGCGATCCATAAAGATGGTCAGGGGCTTTTTTCATCTTTACCTGTGCCGATATTTACTGTTGGTCAGGCGAAGCTCCTTATCCCAGACCTTTACAATTTCCTTAAATCCGAATTTGGTCCAGATGTTACAGATATTCCACTTATTTTTGTTATTAAACCTAAGTTTGGGAGTGCTTATCCGGGTTTTCCTGCTGTCCCGCAGGCAGTGCTTGTATCTGACCAAACATCCTGGAATCCTCTACCTATAACAGGTGATGTTTTACTGACACTTCCGAATAATGATGTTGAGATATGGATTGATGTTGATAATGTTGTTGAGCAGTGGGGCTATGGTCCGAATGACTCTTCAACTGGAGCATGCACTATTGGAACAACACCTGCAAGTACGGGTTGGTGCCAGAATTTCAACACATATACAACAGCCCCGGGTAGAATACAAATTGACCGCCCGCCTGCTGGGAATACAAATGATTTTATAAACAACTTCCCAGATTGTGTATCTTACATTGATTGTGATACTACAGTGGGAAATCCATCTGATAGAACGAACGAAAGGAGATTTATAGCTCAGTTTAACGTTGGTGTTACATTAGGACTTGACTTGAATTTATACGGTTGCGGTAGATTGAGTGGTAAGGCCTTTGGAAACCTTACATCATGGGGATTTTCTACGACATGGTATAATCCTTGGAACCCTTCAACTGCAGGAAATTGTACCAATGTTTCACATTTGAGGAGAGTAGATTTAACAGTTGGTGTGGTTTCCCGTGTTGGTGCAGTTAGTGTTTTCAATGAAGCTTCTACTGTCAGGTCTTACTATCCTTTCAGCGGTGGGACATTCAATGCTTTTCTTGCAGATGCTATTGCGGTTTTGCTTTCATCTCAGCTTGCTCTTGATGCTCAACTTGGCTATACATTGAGCCCTATTATAGATCCGAATGATGATCTTTATAATGCTGTTGCGGCAAATAACAATGTTTTAAGGATAGGAGGACACACAAAAGGAGGAACTGCTACAGTTCTTACTCATACATACATAACAAGGGATGATATAGGGAATGGGAATCCTGACCCAGCTCCCGCGTATCAACAATCATTTCTGACAATTGCTATTGATCTACAGGGGATAATCCATCCGAACTTCATATATAATACTATTTCTTCTCTCATGGGTGGGTCTACAGATCTTTTGGCACCTCCTATTTTTGGTGCTACTGTGGGTAATTTCAATAAGCTCCAGCTTCTTATATCTCGCCTTGAAGATCTTAAAAGAAGAGTTGATTCAGGTCAGGAGGTTTCTTTCAAGATCGGCGTTGATGAGATAAAGAAGATTGTAAGAGATATAGAGGATAGGGGTTATGTCGTTCCTACAAGGCGTCAGAACCTTGTTGATGATTTTCCTCCGGAGGTTATAGTTGATTGGGTTGATGCGCGCACGGAAAGGACAGTGATAAAGCTTTCTTGTATTGATGATAGAACTGCGAGTAATAATTGTTGGTATTCTTGGAGATGGGCTGGTGGTAGAGGTTTGTGGAGACAGTGGCAGCAATCTGACCAGATAGAAATAAAAGGACTTCCAGATGGTTTATACTCTATTGAGGTTAGAGCACTAGATGAGATGGGGTTACCTGATATAACACCTGCGGTTGTGAGTTTTGTTGTTGATGATAATGCTCCGTCTGTTTTCTTCCCAAGAAAATCTGTTTTCAAGAAGGGAGAGGTTATTCAGGTTGAGCTTTGGGACTATATAACATCTCCAGATAAAATAATGATTTCCTGGAAAATAGGCGATGAAGAGTGGAGCGATTGGAGTGTTTCAGATTATGTTGAAAATGGTCGTGGTAAAAAGTTTATAAGATTACCATATAAGGAAGGTGATTATGTGCTTTATGTTAGAGCAAAAGATCGGAAAGGTAATGAAGAGGTTAGCTCATTTAAGTTTTCTGTAGGTAAGAAATCTGGTATTTTTGGTTGTGGCGGGATGTAATTTTTTGTTATTTATTTTTGAGAGTTTCTTTATTTTCAACTGCTTCTTATATTTGCATATGGATGTAGTTCCTCATAATAGAGTTTTTTGATTTCTTCAAGTATTTCTTTTGATCCTATTTTTTTGTCCAGGGCTGCAGTCCATTCATCTATTTCAGATTCTCTCGTGAAGTTAGGGAGGACTGTAGTGACAGATTCTTCTTCAAGACAGAAAGCTATGGCTATTTGTCCAAGTGTCATTCCTTTTATTTTTTCTGTGAGTTTGAGTTTTTGAACTACGTTCCAAGCTCTTTCCATCCAATCTCTCTTTCTGAAGCTTCTATGATCGTTGCTTTCAAAGATGGTTTTTCCATCAGCTGTTCCGTCAAGGAGACCGCTTGCGTGAGGAACTCTGACTATAAATCTTGCACCATATTCTTCTGCCATGTTGAAAAATGTTCTCGCTGGTTCCTGCTCAAGTATGCTATATATTATCTGAAGATTTAGTATGCCCTTCTGCATAAGTATTTTCCCTTCTTCAACCCAACCTATGTCTGGACCAAGTGCTCCGCCTATAGCTTTTATCTTTCCCTCTTGTTTGAGCTTAATTAGAGTTTCTATAAGTTCATCTGTTATATGTGCCTTTTTAGGGTTGTGTATTTGGTATATATCTATCGAGTCTAATCCGAGCCTTTTTAGGGAGTTTTCTATAGCTCTTTTTAAGAATTTTTCTGAGAAATCTTGTGGATGTTCTCTGTGTCCATCTCTCTTGTAGTCGTAAAAGTTGTACCCTCCTTTTGTTCCTATAACGAAATTTTTGAGGCTTTCACCAAATACTTTTTTGAGTATCTCCTCTCCGTATCCGTCACCGTAGACATCTGCTGTATCAAAGAAGTTTATACCTTTGTCTGCTGCTTTTTTGAGAAGTTTTTTTCTTGTCTCCTCGTCTTTTACACCCCACCAGTCTGATGAAACGGTCCATACTCCAAAGCCTATTACAGATATATCTTTATCAAGTCCTACAAATTTCCTGTATTCCATTTTAGTTTTATTTTAACTTTGCGGAGAAGGAATCTTTATTTTTCAGTTAATTAACAAATTCGATTTCATCAAGATAAACGATCTCAAGGGGGTTATATTCAATTTTTAGATTTTTTCTTTTGAGCCTTGCGCTTACCCCCCAGAATGTTGGTATGATTGCCACCTCTTCTTCAAGAAGTATTTTCTGAGCCACATTGTACATTTGTATTCTTTTATCTACATCACTTTCTTCAGATGCTTTTTCTATGAGTTCGTCATAGACTTTGTTTGCAAACCCTGTATGATTGTTTCCGGAATCTGATAAAAAAAGATCCATGAAATTATGTGGATCTGGAAAATCGGCTCCCCATCCAAGTAAGAATATGGGAAATTTCTCTTGAACAAGGCGAGAAAGGTAAGTTTTCCATTCCATACTTTCAAGTTCAACATCTACTCCTATCTTTCTCCAGTTTTCTTTTATGACCTCAGCAATTTTTCGGGTTTCTGGTGAATGGCTAAAATACAGTTTTAGTCCCTGCGGTATTTGTTTAGATTTAGATAGTTCTTCTTTTGCCTTATGCAGGTCAAAGGGAATTCCTATGTCCGGGTTATGTGCAAGCATTCCTGGCGGTATCCAAGATTTTGCAGGCATCTGGATACCTCCTATTGCGTTTATGATTGCCTCTTTTGATGTTGCATATGCAAGAGCTCTTCTGAGATTTACTTCATTTAGCTTTTGTATGTTGAAACCTATATAGTAGCCTCTGAGCCCGGGTGATTTTATAAATTCGGGGTGATCTTTAAATTTTCTTATCGCAAGTGAGAAGAGACCTACTGCATCTATGAATCCAGTTTTATATAAGTTTAGTGCCGTAGATGGGTCGGATACAACATAAAGTTCTACTCTTTTTACTTTTGGTTTTTCTCCAAACCAATGCGGGTTTGGCTCAAGTATAACCTTGTACTCATGTTTCCATTCTTTTAGAATAAAAGGTCCTGATTCTGGATAGCAATCTGGTTCAGTCCATTTTTCTCCGCAATTTTGTATTATATCTTCTCTTATGGGATATGTCACCATAAATGATACCATCGCTGGTAAGAACACAACTTTTTTTGTTGTATAAACTATTAGTGTGTTCTCATCCTGAGCTGTTATTCCTTCAAGATATTCTTTTTTACCTGTGTTGAACTCGTAAGCTCCTTTTACTATGTAGAGGAAATAGGCGTATTCCGCACCGGTTTTGGGATCAAGTAATCTTCTCCAAGATCTTACAAAGTCGTATGCTGTGACTTTTACACCGTCTGACCAGTAAGCATCTTTTCTTATTTTAAAAACGACCTTTGTTCCTTCAAGGCTCCAACTTTCAGCTATGCATGGTTTTGCTGAAAATGTCTTAGTGTCATACCTTGTAAGTCCGCATTGTAGATTTGAGATAAGGAAATGAGATACCGAGTCTGTTGCTAAGTTTGGATCTAGTGTTGGAGGTTCGGTTGCTATTGTGAATCGTATCACTTCTTTTTGGATATAAGTTTTGTCACACGACAGAAGCGAGAAAAACACAAGAAATAAGATGGTATGATTTGAAAAATACTTTGCCACTTTGGAAAATTATAATGAAAAAGAGAAATCTTTCCGAATAACCTAAATAATATGAGAAACAAATTCAAAGATGAAGAAGAAATAGATGAATATTTCGAAGAGGAGGAAGAAACACAAGTTTTGGATTGTGATGAGCCTATTCCAAACCTTCAAGATATGTCGTCCCGTCTGAAGAAAGTAGCGAAGATCATAGATATTCTTGAGTTTGTAGATTCTTGTTTGATTGTAGGTGAAAGATTCCTTAAAGATGATGAAGAAGCAAAAAAATTGATCGAGGAGATAAGAGATAAAATTCTTGATACAGAAACTATATTTACAGATTACCTTATCTCCGGTAAGATAAACAAACCAGTCTGATTTTTGAGTTGTAGCAAAGCGAGATTTAAAAAGATGTGTAATGGAATAAATGAATTAAGGACGATTTAGGAAAAAACAACACGAAGATAAAAATCAAATTCTTAAGCGTATCATTTATTTTAACTTTGCGAAAACTTCTATATTTGCCTCTCTATTTAAAATGTAAGCGAGCAATCCTATTAGGATCTTCACGGTTCTAAAAATGTTTCTATCGAATTCTGCTGGTCTTCTTATCCAGAGATCTTTTCTATCATAAGTTCTTATTTTTAGTATTTCAAAACCATTAAGAGACAGAATTTTTCTTATGCTTTTTTCAGACCAAAAGAATGGATGTTGTAGAGAGAAATGTCTGCTTTTTACAGGAATTTTGAGTATATACCTTAAAATATCATATATATTCTTGAATTGATTTGGAACTTCCATAACAAGAATTCCTCCTGAATTCAGAAGTGATTTTACTTTATCTAAAGCTCCTTTAGGGTTAGTAAAATGTTCAAATACATGATTCATATGAACTACATCAAATTTTATTTTTGGTTGAAAATCAAAGAGTGTTGAACATATAGCATCTAGTTTATGTTTTTCTTTTACTGCTGATACCGCATGTTCTGATATGTCTATACCTACTGCATTCAATCCAATTTCTTTTGCACATTTTAGAAAAAGTCCATATCCGCAACCAACATCAAGTATGTTTATTTGGTCTTTATGTAGGAGTTTCATAATTTTTCTAATTCTCCTTTTAAAATAGATTTCATCGAAGATTGATGATAACTTTCTATCAAAATGTGAAACTCCTTTAACATAAAGTTCTTCAAAATAATCTTGAGAATAAAAATTTTCGTATTCATTATCATCCATAAATGGATAAAGCCATCTAAGATCGCAATCTTTGCATACAAGAATTTTCTCTTTTTCAAGATTCAGAATATATTTAGCGAACTTGTCTTCGTTTTTAGACTCTTTTCCACAAATTATACATTTTTCAAGATATATCATAAGATGAAAATAGGAATTATAAGGTAGATTTTAGGTTTTATGGAAATTCTTTTTTATGTGAATCTTTTGTAATTTATTATTTCTTTGTGTGAATTATGAGAAAGGTATTTCATCGTTTTCATATGATTAGGGACATAAGCAAGGACACTTTGATTTATGGATTAAGCGATGCTCTTCCAAGATTAATACAGTTTATCCTTTTACCACTATATACAAGGATATTTACTCCTTCTGAATATGGCATTTTAGAAATTCTGATATTATTCAGTAATTTACTTTTGATAATATTTGATCTTGGGCTTGTATTTGCACAAAATTTCTATTTTTATCAAATCGGTGATCAAACGAAGGTAGTTTCAACAATATTTTTGTTAAGAATTTTATGGGGGTTTTTTCTTTTGCTTATCTTATCTATACTTTCTCCAATCTTAAATACTGTAATTTTCGGGGGGAATATAGAGAATTTTTTGCTATTTATTCTTTTTTTAAACGTGCTATATTCGACGATTATGAATCAGATCATAGAGATATTCCGTTTGAATTTCAAGCCTCTTTCATTTTTTTACCTATGGATTTTCTTCACACTTTTTTCAGTTTCGCTAATATTGATTTTCATAATTGCGTTCAGAATGGGACTTTTGGGCTTTTTGCTCGGATATCTTGTCGGAGCAATATTTGGTTCATCGATCTCAGTGTGGAAGAACAGAAAGTATATAAAATTACATTTTGATAAAGATTTGGCGAAAGAATTTTTAAGATTTTCTATACCGTTACTCCCAGGCAATTTGGGGATCTTTCTTGTAACAGTTATTGATAGATTTCTATTAGCAAAACTCTCAAATTTCAGTGAGGTTGGAATGTATTCGGTGGGTTTAAAGTTTTCTATGCTTATTTATATTTTTGCTGACATATTCACAAAGTCATCGAATCCATATATTTTAAGCAAAATAAAAACGGAAGAAGGTCTGGCACTTCTAAGAGATCTATCGGAGATATACACTTTTATTGTGGGGGGTATGTCTGTTATAATCACTATTCTAACTCCTTTTATAATAAAAGTTTTACTACCTGAGGAGTATTTTATCTCGTATAAAGTTGTAGGAATTCTTTGCCTCAGTATGTCTTTTTGGGGATTTAGCAATTTCCCGTCTTTAGGTTTATTCAAGGAGCAGAAAACAAAATTTTATTCATTTAGTATTGTTTTGGGTCTTATGGTAAATGTTCTGATGAACTATATACTTGTGAAAAAATTTGGGGCAGTAGGAGCATCTGTTGCGGTACTGTCGGGAAATGTCTGTTTTGTGATAATGCTTTCTATAATTTCAGAGAAAATATCTAGGATAAAACTTAAATATGGAAGAATTATACCTTCATTTCTCATTTCTTGTATTTTAGTTATGGTTTTTCATATTTTTTGGTCACGGTTTTAGAATTCTTTAGTTTTTCTTGAAGTTTCATAAATAATCTAATTGATTGATGTGCGGCAATTGCGTTAGCATCATTTTTATCAGTATATCATCTGCAATACATTAATATAACTACAGTCGCGAAAGTTTTGGAGAATTAGGTGTATTCTAAATCCCATCTCTTATCCTTTCATTCTTTAATCTTGAAATTCAGATAACATGATATCAAATCTCTTTTTACGTCAGAGATACTGATAATTCATAGTTTCTTAAATTAATACTTATGGAGATTGGATGTATAGTCTTAAATTGGAATAATTACAAAGATACAAGAGAATGTATAAGTTCAATATTATCAAGTGGTGGAAGTGTGAGGAAAAATATAGTTTTAGTTGATAACTTCTCGACAGATTCCTCTTACGAAAAACTTAGGAGTGATTTTGATAAAAAGATACATTTTTTAAGAAATGATAAAAATATGGGATACGCAGGAGGAATTAATGCTGGGATAAGATATATTTTGAAAAACTTTAGCTGTAGATACATAATTGCTTTTAATAACGACCTTATCGTTCATGAAAATTTTTTTGATGATATTACAGATGTAGCTCTTAGGAATGAGATTGATATAATCTCTCCTGTTTTTTGCGATTATGAGACAAAGAAAGTAAAGTTTGAGGGAGTAAGGAGATTTATTAAACCTCTCCTTCATCATATACAGATAAAGGGAAATTATGGTAAGCTCGAGTGGTGGCCAGCAGAGGTAGTTATGGGGGCGGCAATTATGTTCTCAATAGAATTTTTAGAGAATGAGTTTTGGTTTTATGAACCATTCTTTCTGTATTGTGAAGAGGATGAAATATGTGTGAGAGCGAAAATGAAAGGTTATAAAGTTGGAGTATGTGGTAAGACGGTGGTTTATGATAAAGGTAAGATGAGTATAAAGATGGGAAAACAGAGGAAAGAGGATTCATTCTATCTAACCGTAAGGAATAGGTTCATTCTCGCGAAACTACTGAGAAGATATGGTTACTTTTCTGGATGTGAATTATCACTGTTTAATATTTGTTTCCCTATGGCTTGTTTTTTATTCTCTTTATTAAATATGCCAGATCTGAAGACTTCAAAAGCAATTATGAAAGGAGTAAAAGATGGTCTTAAGGCAGAAATAATGCCACACTATGTTTATGGAAGATAAATGGGACCTAAAGTTTTTGTAACAATATTTCTCATTCCAGATTTTATCCATACCATTCTTATGATCTCTAGTGTCGTAAATAGTATTACTTCGGCTATAGATGGTGTCTTTTTAATTGATGAGTTTTTCAAGCTTTCAAGAATCCTTTTAACTCTATTCATATATGTATGCTTTTCAAGAACTTCTATCATACCAGAATAAGCTATTTTTTCTCTTTCTTCTTCATTTTTGAGGTAATATCTTATCTTTTCAAGCATTTCATCTTCAGATGAAAATACAGCTAATTGGTCTTCTTTGAAAATATCTTTTCTTCCATCAAAATCTTCTGATAGCATAAAGGAACCTGAACACATCCCCTCAAAAACTCTCATATTTAAGTCAAATCTCTTATTTGTGTTCAAAACAATTTTTGCTGATGAGTAGATTTTTCCTATATTGGTAGGATCTGATTGTCCAAAGAAAATTTTTAAACCTTCCTTCTCAAGAGTATTTTTTATTCTGATTCGTTTTTTATCTAATGAACCCACGAATGCTAAATCATAAATCTTATCCGTTGATTTTCGGCT
Source organism: uncultured bacterium (assembly GCA_964601505.1). Classification (GTDB taxonomy): domain Bacteria; phylum Calescibacteriota; class Calescibacteriia; order Calescibacteriales; family Calescibacteriaceae; genus DRWZ01. The sequence goes on from CAZRNR010000025.1 coordinate 19,062, forward strand.
GTGAAATTTAGGATAGCAGGCAAGGGGTAGCCATTCAACCTTCTTTTCAGGAGATGACAATTTTTCTGCAAAAGTTTTTTGTGCACAAAATACAATGTCGAAATATTTTGACATAATCTTATCAAGATGGAATGAAAAGGGGGTATCTATAAGCCATAGTACTGACGGTGAAAGAGATGGCGGGAAAAAATAGTGAGAGGAATCATCAACACAGATATAGGCAAAATATTTATCTTTTATTTTATCTTTTATCAAATATGCTGAAAATGGGGAAAAGATATCAACTTCAAATCCAAGTTCTTTCAGAGTGTTATAAACATAAAATCCTGTTGAACCTTTCTGGTTATCACAGAAAATAGCAATTTTATTGCTTTTCATCTTATATATTTTTTATTTTTCTAATTTTGTAGGAATTCAGCAAACTCTCAGAATTGATACTTGAATCTTATCTATTTCGTCAATTTTCTGAAAAGTATTCAATATTGATGAATGGATGAGATTCGGAGATATCTAGTTTTTCTATTATTTCATTTGTTTTGAGAAGCTTTGTTAGATTACATAAAAATGTAAATAAAAACACAAGGCTTATCTGCTTGAAAAATCTTACAGGAATTTATTGGAAATTATCAAACAAAGGTAAGTGAATAAAGAGGCATCCGTTCAAACAAAGTATTGTAGAGGTCAATAAGGGATATATCTGACCTTCTGTTTTAAATTTAATGTAGTTTTTTCATTTTGTTTTGTCCAGCCTGAAGCTCATCCAACCTTCCTATCTTTATCATCGTAAGCAGATTTTCCTATCCACATCCAGAGTATTTTCCTTATCTTGTTGTAGCTTTTATTTCTTTTGTTATTCCATTCTGGGGATATACTATTTGTAATTGTCAGATAAATTTAGATGCTCTGGCTGATCTATGAGATTTTCCTTTCTTTTATAATTTGAACTATTTTGGGCATAGCAGAGGAGAAAGATTCGCTTATATATATATCTGAATCAAAGCTTTGCTGATTTGGATTTATTTCTATAATTGTTCCATTTTTGCTTTTGACTATTTGCGGAATATAGGCAGCGGGATATACAACACCAGAGGTTCCAACAACTATACAGCAATCAGCTTTTCTGGCTTCTTCAAAAGCGATGTCTATGTTATGCACGGGTTCTGTAAAAAATACAACATCTGGACGCATTATTCCTCCACATTCGCATCTTGGAATTACATTTTGGAAGAACTGAATTGCTGTTTCAATGTCTCCGCCTCCAAAATATTTTGCTCTTTCATAGAATGAGCTTGCTATTTCATTGATTTTCTCTTTGCTGATACTTTCCCTTCTGTTGCAAGTGATACATCTGAATTTTGTCACACTTCCATGAACTTCTATTACTCTTTTGCTTCCGCCTTCCTGATGGAGAGAATCTATGTTTTGAGTTATTACCGATTTTAATATTCCAATTTCTTCTAGTTCTGCAAGAGATATGTGTCCAGCATTTGGTTTTGCTGCAAGTAGCGTATTTAGAGCAGATATCAGAAACTCTGCAAACCTTTGAGGTTCGGTGAGTAGTACATAGATAAGCCCTTTAGGAGTTCCGAAAATTTCAACTGGATATTTTTCCCACACTCCTCCTTTATCTCTGAATGTTGGTATTCCAGATTCTGCTGAAGCTCCAGCTCCAGAAAATGCTATAGCATACCTTGACGCCATAATTATTTCCGCTGCTTTCTGATAAATTGTCATCATATTTAAGGCTATTCATTTTTCAGTAGCATGTCATAAAGTTCTATATATTTTTCTATCATCAATTTTTCATTGAATTTTAGATAAAGCTCCCTTGATTTTTCAGAAAGATTTTTAGCTAATTTTGGATTTTCAAGTATTTCCTCTATTGCTTCCGCTATTTTCTCTTCATTTTTTGGTGGCACAAGCTTAACGTATCCTCCTGCAAAATAAGGTATTCCTCCAACAGATGAAGCTACTATAGGTATGCCATACTCCCCAGCTTCAATTATGGTTATTCCCCATGCTTCATTTAAAGATGGAACTACGAAAACATCAAAGAGTGGATATATCAGACTTTTGTTTTCTATCCATCCTGTCAGCATAAAATCATCTTCACTTAATTTTTCTTTTATAATTCTTTCGACATCATTTTTTTCTGTTCCATCACCTACGAGAAGTAGAAACAAGTCTTTTCTTTCCTGATAAAGTTTCAGAAATGCTCCTATAAGGTGCCTTATCCCTTTGACAGGTTCAAATCTTGAGATCGTGCCTATGATCTTTTTACCTTCTTCTTTTTTCTTTTTCTCAAGTTTTTTTATGATCTCGCCTAATTTTTCTTCTTCTCCGGTTTCTTTTTTATATGGAGCTTTAGGTATAGTAAAGAATTTAGTTTTACACCCTATATTTTCAAAAGCTATTCTTTCATCATCTGTTCTGACTACTATGACATCTGTGTATAGAGATGAAATGAATTCTAGAAGAGAAAACAAGAATGTTTTGGAATGTGAAAAATATCCGTAGAATATATGTCCGTGTGGGGAGTATATTATTCTCTGGTGGCCAGTTAGAAAAGCCGCGAGCCTACCTATAAATCCAGCCTTTGATGTTCTTGTGTGGATTATATCTGGTTTTTCTTCTATTATTACCTTTATGCATTCAAATAGTGCTAATGAATCCTTGACTAGGTTTATATCCCTTACAAAGTTTTTTATCCTTCTTATCTTTAATTCTTTTGGTATTTCTATTTCTTTATCACAAAATCCAGTTGCGATAACATTTTCGTATCTTTTTAAAATCTCCGGATGCGTAGCAACATGCACAACCTCGTATGGCACTCCCCCTCTTTCCATTCGCGTTATGAATGTGAGGATCTTTGGCTTTCTCTCCATTTTTATTTAAGAATTGATTTGGCTTCTTTTATGTCTTCTTGTATTTGTTTTTTAAGCTCGTGTTCATTTGCAAATTTTTTTACATCTCTTATTTTTTTGATGAGCATTAGTGTTATTTTCTGGCCGTATATGTTTTGATCGAAATCAATGATATGAGTTTCTACTGTTTCTTTGAATGAGTTAAAGGTTGGCTGATAACCAATGTTTGATACAGACGGGAGGATTTCTTTTGCCCCTTCAATTTTGACAAAAGATGCATATACTCCATGTGGAGGAAGCTGATACATTGTTATTATATTCGCTGTGGGAACCCCTATTGTCTTACCCCTCCCGACACCCTTTGTGACAATACCTCTTATCTGGTATGGCCTCCCTGTTATTTCAAGGTATTCTGAAATGTTTCCGGAAGTTATAATTCTTCTGAGCAATGAGGATGATATTTTTTCTCCGGCGAGTGAGACTTTTTCTATAATTTCTACTTTTTTCCCAAGCTTTTCAAAATAACTTTTGAGATCACTTGGTTTGCCCTTAGCATTTTTACCAAAGGAGAAGTCAAAACCCGTGCATATTGAATGCGGACGAAAATGGTTCTCAATGAAATTGCAGAAATCGGTTGGCTCCATGTTCATGATTTTGAGAAAATTTATGATGATTATATTGTCAACTTTTGTACTCAGGAGTTTTATTTTCTCTCTCAGATCTGTCAGTATGAAGAAGTTTTTCGGATTTATAATGAGTCTTGGATGTGGGAGAAAGGATAAAATGGAAACTTCTTTTCCATAATCTTGAGCTATCTTTCTGCCAGTATCTATAACACTCATGTGCCCGGGGTGAACTCCATCAAAGTTTCCTATGCATAAAACGGAATCTTTGGGGATATTGATGTTAGATATTTCTTCTATTTCCCAAACTATCAAAACGTTTAATCTTTTCATTTTTTTAAATTCTATTTTTGATTTTTTGAATTTGATAAAGTTTTGTTTTCTGTAGTATTAAACTATACATTTTAAATTTTATTACTTTGATCATTAAAAAATTAACTTAATAATGGTGTTTTCATATTTCTTTTCAGTTGATCAAAGTTTTCCTGAATTAATATGAGGTATGATTTAGAGATAAGAGGTTTAAGCTATGGAGTGTTAAAAGATATAAGTATTTATATTCCATATGGTGCAAAGGTAGGGATAGTTGGAAGAACGGGCTCTGGAAAATCTACGCTTTTGAATCTGATAATGAAGGTATATATTCCACCTCCATCAAAGATATTTCTAGGGGGGGTAGATATATTAGATATCCCAAATGATGAATATAAAAAGTTGATCGGAGGTGTTCTGCAGGAGAATTTTTTCTTTTCAGCAACGATAAAAGAAAATCTCCTGATTGCATCCAATGATGGAGAAAGTGAGATCCTTAAAGCACTCAGATCTTCTGAGTTTGACATAAGTGAATTTCCAAATAAGCTTGATGAGATCATAGGCGAAAGAGGTCTGAAACTCTCTGGGGGACAAAGGGAGAGGCTGGCTCTTGCAAGGGCAATTTTGAAAAATCCGAAAATTCTTGTTCTAGATGATGCCTTTGCAAATGTTGATGTGAAAACCGAAAAGAAGATACAGCAAAGCTTGTTGGATTTTAAGTTCACTATTATACTTGCAAGCCACAGGGTCCTTTTTATGAAAGATTATGATATGATTTTCTGCCTTGAAGATGGTAGAGTAGTTGAATCAGGTTCCCCAGGAGATTTGCTCTCAAAGAGTTCTATATTTAAAAGATTCTATGATTTTGTCGCGGACTGGATAAGTTAGGAGCTAAACTGGTTATTATGTTTTACATCTTCTTATTATTTTATATCCAGATGTAGAATATCGCTGAAAAAATTCAAGCTTTTTCGATTCTGTACAATGTATAGCATCTTTATTGTATTTATTCAATCTTGTATATAGAAATAAACTCTTCTGTTCCCAGCTTTCCCCTCTGGTGTATCGTTAGGGAATATAGGAAAGTCTGATCCTTTACCGACAGGTGTAATTTTATCTCTGCTTATCCCATACTTCTCAAGGAGAGTTATTATCTTTTCTGCTCTCTTTTGTGTTATTATTATATCTTCTTCTTTGCTCTTTATCGGTGAGGTATGAACTTCAACTATTATTTTTTTGTCTGGAAGTTCTTTTTTTATGAATTCTGCGAGTTCTCTGATGAGTTCTGCAGATGTAGGAAGAACATCATTCGTGTTGTCATCAAAGAGTATTTTTTCAGGTAGGAGTATGGATTTTGTTTCTTTTTCTATGGTTATTTTTCTTTTTGGTTCCTTGAGAGCTGTTTCTCCTATGCGTTGTATAATTTCCTGCACAGGTTCAAGTATTATGTCATATCTCTTTTTATCTCCTCCTAGAAGCTTTACATCTATTTCTGCAGGATTAAAACCATCTGAAGAAAACTTTAATTTGTAGTTTCCAGATTGTAGGGTTATTTCGTAGCTACCGTCTTGAGGTTTTGCAAATATTGGTGGAAGATTTGATCCTTCAACTTCTATTCTTGCTGGTATTGGAAGACCATCCGAAGCTGATCTGACTGAGCCGAACAAGTATGATAAAGCCTTTTGTTTGCTCATTGTAACTTCTATTTCTTTTATCACACCTTTTTCTATCTGAACTTTTACTGATTGGCTCTCATAACCGGTTTTCCTAAAGTTGATATCCCATTCTCCTGGGGGAAGCTCATATGTTATTATCTCGCCAGATGATGGGTCTGTAGATTGGTTTGACATATCGAGTCCAGGATATGATACTATAACATCTCCTATAGGTAGAAGCGTTTCCGAATCAACTACTTTGATCTTGGCTTTCCCACCTTCTCCGAGAATAAATCTCTGTCCACTTTCCCATGGGTTCCAGTATATGTTCATACCGAAGAAGATAGCCCATGGATAAGAGTTTTTCAAATAGACTGTTGGGCCTATTTCAAATGGAACAGATATGGATGATGAGGTATTAATATCTGCGGTAAGAAATATTGATGCTTCTTTTATTTCTTGCGGGACTGGAGAGATGAACTTTGATATGAGTGGTATAGGTTTAAACCTTACACCAACAGATAGAAAATGGGGAGAAGTTGATAGCGTTATGAGGTCTGGGGGTGGAATGTAATAAAAAAGATACCATTCTATAAATCCGGATATGTATTTACCTATACCTCTTTCAGCGTCTCCTGCTTCTATGCCAAATCCAGTTTGGAGATGATTATATGGTTCTATGAGCATTGCTGTTTTCACAAATGATGGGAATAGATCAGATAGCTCTGCAGGAACAACTTTTTCAGAATTGTCAAAGTTCATAGATACAGATAAGTAGATTTTTGGGTTAAAAAGATCTATATTTTTCAATTTATTTCTGATAGATTCCATTTCATCAAAGTCAAATATGGATGATATCCCAGGGGCAACGGAAACAGCAGCTATTGAAGGAGACCTGTATTTAGATAGAAGGTATATTTTACTCCATGCTGCAAGAGTTAGGAATCTGGCTTCAAGTGTGTATGATACTTTTGGTGTTATTATAAAGTCTCCAAAGGATTGTATGTTGTCTTCTATGATTTCTTGACCCCTTGTCCTTTGTGTTACAAGAATCGAAATGTTTCTTATCGCTAATGATAAATCTCCTGTTAGAAAACCTGCTGTCCTTATAGCTGGCGCTCCTGTGCCAAGAAATATGTAGTTGAAAAACCCAACTGAATCAAATTTATCAAACATAACTTTTTCTTTTCTCTCTTTCAACGCAAAATAATCTCTGCTTATGACAAGAACTGTGTCATTTGGAGTATTGAAGAATCCAAAGTATGTTCCTATTGTGAAGTTCTTGAATCCGAATGTTCTTGCGGAAACTGTTCTGAATAGACCTCCTGTTCCTTCCAAAGATGGGTTGGGATGTAAGAATTCCCAAGTTAGTTCTCTCTTTTGTAGGTATGATTTTGCTGGAAAGAGCAGGGATAATATAAAAATGATCTTCTTCAATCTTGTTTTCCTTCCTGAATAAATAAGTATAAAGGAGAATACAAACAGGAATATACCCCATACAAGGGATGTATTCACAGAAAATATTTTCGGTTCGTATAGAATCCCAGAAATTATAAGTATAACAGAGTATATCATCAGGATAGTTCCGGTCCATTCCCATACTGTTATCATTCCATTTTTTTCAGATGTTTTTTCAGCGTTTGTATTGTTTGACATAAATATAAAATTAATAATACATTTAGATTAAAGCAATTTATATATTTTATGAGAGCTGTAGTTCAAAGAGTTCTTTCAGCATCAGTTTATGTTGATGGTGAGAAAATAAGTAGTATTGGTAAGGGAGTTTTAGTCCTTATTGGATTTAGTAAACATGATACTGAAGAGGATTTGAAATACATTGCGAAAAAAATAGTGAATCTTCGCATTTTTGAGGATGAAAAACAAAAGATGAACATATCTGTAAAGGACTCTTTGGCAGAGGTTTTGATTGTTTCTCAATTTACATTATACGGTGATGTGAGAGGATCAAATAGACCATCTTTTGACCTTGCTTGTGAGTATTCTAGGGCTAAAGAGTTATACGATATTTTCTGTAAAGAAATTTCTGCATTGCTTGGGAGGGATGTCAAGGTCGGAAGATTCGGAGCATTTATGCATGTAGAACTTGTAAATTATGGACCAGTGACAATACTTATTGACTCAGAAAGGAATTTTTGATGTTTTTTATTATTTTTGCCTCTTCATATTGCAAAGATGCTTTCATCAATGTATAAAAATTTGCAAAAGTATGCCAAGATGATTCTTGCGCATGAATATTATTTGTATTCAAAACTTAATCTGGTTTTTCTCTGGATTCTATATAGATCTACTTCAATGAATTCTGTTTTTTTCTTATGAAAGTGAAACTTTTTTTTCAATTGAATTTTTGTTTTGAAGTATTGTGATATTTCAAATTCATTTTCATTTGCGAAAGCTTCTACAAAAGGTTTTGAATCTTTTGAAAGAAATGTCCATATTATATCAGAAGTTTCAAAGGCTTTTTTGAGGAAGATTCTATCAGCGAACTTTTTCTGTATCCCAAATGGGGGATTCATAACGCAGACATCAAATTTTTTTTTAGGGTAGAAATTCTCTACATCACAGCATATGAATGATACTCTGATCTCGTATCCAATTTCCAGAATTTTTTGCAGATTATATTTTGATACAATGAGAGCATTTTTGTCTATTTCAACACCTAAGACAAATTTAGCTCCAGCAAGGGCACAGGCAAAAGATAAAAATCCGGTTCCAGAACCCAAATCCAGAATCATACTATCACGAATATCTCTTAATGCCTTCGTTAGGAAAAAATTTATGGTTTCTCCGTCTGTTTCATATTGTTCAATTTTTCGGGATGGAGTTGTGAAGCCGCTGAGCTGTGAAATTATTATCCCTATCTCTTTCATCGTTCTTTATCGCTCTACTTCTATCCTACCAAGTTTTTCAAACAGTAAATCTTTTGTAATTAGCATGTTTGGAACATGGTAATATCCCTGCTGAGTCTTAAGCATAAACCAGAAGTAATTTTCTTTTTCAAGAAATTGTTTTTTTAGTCTCACCTTACATATGAAATGTTTTTGTCTCTGGCATTCCATAGGTATTGTTCTTATGTTCCCGAAAATTCCAGTTGATATAACAACGGAAATTTCATCCGGGAAGTTGGTCTCTATTGATATAACTTGTTCTGATACCTTCTCGGGGAATAATATATTCTTTTCATATAAGATGAAATATTTTTGATCTGATACATAAAAGTTTATTTTGTTCCCTTTTGACAAACAAGATTTTACACATATAAGGAGTGCAACAATGATAAAACGGATCACCCTAATTTTTAACTTTATCTTGTTTGCAAGGATCTGAAATTTGTCTTTGATTTTTTGCCCTTTTGCAATCATAGTATACTGATTTATGTATTTTTCTTTTCATATGCTAACTCACTATCTTAATTAAAAGGCATTTTTTGGTTTTATGTATGTAACAAAAGCATAATACTATTCTAATTTATAGTATTACACAACCTATTGTTAAAGGAGAGAATTCACCTTAAATGATATATTACAGTCTTTGCAGAAATCAATAGATATCTATTCATAAAATTCCGATGAGATTAAGCTTAATACAACACAGTAAATATCGCTTTGCTGTAGTGTCTATTATATAAAAACTCATTAAGGAGCTTTTTCCATTAAAAAATAGCATTTCATCGTAATCTGAAATCTTTAGTTTATCGTCAGATAGTCCGAACTCCAGCTTTAGATTTCCTTAATTCTTTTTGAGAACTCCTTCAAACTCTTTGCTTTGATTATCTCCTTCTTCAGTTCCTTGAGTCTATCTATATCTGAAATCTCTCTTATCT
>CAZRNR010000026.1:0-27177 GCA_964601505.1 uncultured bacterium
AAAACATAAAAGCTCTTGCCCTCTGTAGATTTTACCTCCTTTATAACAAAAACAGAAAAAGTAAAAATCTTCTGCCTCGCCTGAAAATGAAGAAAAGTCGGAACAATCAAGTAAATCACCAAAGAAATATAAGGGAAAAATTTCCTCAATCTCTTCAACCCTAAAAGCACAAAAAGCAAAAAAATAACTGTAAATTCATACGGAATATCCAACTTCGGATTCACAGAAATACCAAGATATCCAAAAACATCTACAAGAAAAATAATTAGCTTTATGATGTACTTTGAAATAAGTATTGGAATTTCAGAAAGTGGCTCAAAGATGAAACCCAAGAATACTCCAAACACCCCAAAGAGTATTACAAAATTGAAAAGAGATGTAAAAACTATGTTTGTCAGCGGAGCTACAAGAGACACAGGCATACCTATCCAAATACATATAGGTAAAACCCCCAAAGAAGCAAAAACAGAACTCCAAAATGTTAAAAAAACTTTGCTCCCATGAAAATCAACAAATGATATGAGAAAAAGAACAGAAAAGAAAGAAAGCAAAAAAGATATGTTCCAGACATCAAAAGGATTAAAAAGTATTATAAAGAAACCTGAAGCAAATAGATTATTGATCGGAGAAAAGTTTCGCCCACTCAAATAAGTAGTAAAAAAAATTGCATTCATCAAAAAAGCCCTGACAGCTGGACGAACCATTCCACACATGAAAAGAAAAAGAAGCTGAAAAATCAAAGATAAAATTATCTTCAAAACATATGGCTGAAATCTTACTGAGTAAATATACCTTGCTAAAAAACTAGCCAAAAATATTCCCAAAAAAGCAACAGCTGTAAAATGAGAACCCGAAATAGCTATAAGATGTAAAATACCAAATCTTGAAAGATCGTATAGAAATTTTTGATCTATATCCTCACGACCGGCAAAAAGTATAGAATCCAAAATCTTACTCTCCTCATCATCTCCTCTTACAAAGGAACGTGCCCTATTCCTCATCTCACGAAGAAAACTCAAAGGAAAGCTTAATTCCATCTTCTCAAAAAACTTTGGATTAAAACATATCCTCCACCCTACCCTTAAATCCTTTACATAAGAGCAGTATATAACTACCTTATCAAATGTATCAAACTCACCCAAATTTTTGATACCAAAAACCCTTATATATCCTCCGGAAACCTTCCAGTTCTCAATTATTTCGTTTTTGATATTTTCAACAAGGATCAAAACAGAGTTTGAACCTACAGAATCAACCCTACCGACAATAAAATTTCCGCTGTCAGAAAGATTCTTTGTATAAAAGAAAAAAATCAATGATATTATAAGCAAAGGCAGAAACTCATAAAACTTCAAAAAAATAAAAAGTAAAAATAAAACAAGATGAATCAGAAGAACAACAAGAAGATATTCCCCGGAAAAAACAATCCCAAAATATGCAAACAAAAATATAGGGAGGAAAGGGATTTTATAAAAGAATTCCTTTATCTGAACCATTAAACAAATTCAGAAATGATATTGCCAGTAAGATCTTTCTCCTTTATATTTCTGATTTTTCTTGCAAACTCTCTTTCTGAAATCAAACCAGAAGCATACAAAAAATAGAACCTCATCAGTTCATCTCTTGATTCCTGATCCGTAACTTGGAAAAGAACTTGAAAAAATTCAATTTCAGACATCCGAAGATCTTGTAATGCGCCCAAAGATCCTTGATTGAAAAAATTCTTGTGTTTCGGAGCATCCAATTCTGGATCTGTTTTTAGCAAAGGCTTATATATTTTTTCCCGCGCAACGAAGGAAACTTGAGATTCCCCTCCAACAGCAACAAGCTTACCATTTACAAATGCAAATTTTACTCTGACATAAGATGTAACAGGTATATCCCCTTGCCTCAAAGCTTTTTCTTTCATTCTGACCGCATTCCCTATTTCCCAACCACTGACCCAACCAGCAGAAAAAGAAGCAGGAACAACATTTGTACGCAACCCGAACTCGTGAGGTAATGGATGATATTTCATCATGAACAAGGAGGGTTTGATCTCTGCACCCATATGTAGAATTATAATTTTTTAGCAAAAGTTTTCCGAAGATAGAATGACTTTAAAAATTCCTCATAAATATCAAAAAATCTTATTCCCCCTACAGTGAAATAACAAGTATAAAAAAACACTGATTTCATATTCAAAAATATATTCCTCACCACGAGGTGTCCCCTTACCTGAATCCTCATCTCCAGGGAATACAGAAGGAAAAATATCTTTCAAGGTCATGATGATGGAGCCTTTTTATAGTATCCACTCACCTCTTCAACAACCATACCCTTTATTTCAAGCGATACGAGAGATGAAATTACATCTTGAGGTGCTATTTGAGTTTTCTTTATGATATCATCAATGTGCATAGATATATCTTCACTGAGAAAAGAAAGTATCTTTTCTTCACTTTCAGTCAAATCAGCTCTTTTTATATTTACAAATGGAGATATCAATCCAATTTGGTTAAGAGGCTGCTTCTGTCCAAGATCTGGTATGATACGCGAAATTATATCTTCTGGTGTTTCAGCTAAGAATGCTCCTTCTTTTATCAACCTATTTGTTCCTTTTGATGTTTTAGAGAATATACTACCTGGAACTACGAAAACATCTCTATCATAATCTATAGCCATATATGCAGTTATCAGAGCTCCTGACTTTTCTGGTGCTTCGACAATCAAAACAGCTTTTGAAATACCTGCTATTATTCTGTTTCTTCTTGGGAAATTCTCCGCAGAGGGCATCGTACCTGGAGGGAACTCACTCAAAATAGCCCCATTTTTCCTCAATATATCATCTACCAATTTTTTATTCTCGTATGGATATATGTTTTCAAGAGACGATGGGAAAATGGCGTAAGTTTTTCCAGAAGCTTCAACGCAAGACTTATGGGCGACAGTATCTAGGCCAAAAGCCAGACCAGAAGCAATACATATACCAAAAGATGATAAGGCAGTAGAAAAAAATCGCGTAGCTTCAATACCATAAGACGATGGCTTCCTTGTGCCGACTATAGCAACAACAAGTGCATTTACTTCAAGGTTTCCCTTATAAAACAAGACCAAAGGGGGATCAGGTATCTTAGCAAGAAGAGCTGGATATCTATCTTTTTCTTCATAACACACGAAATTCTGCCCGAGTTTCAAAGAAAGTCTCAGCGAATCCTCAACAGAAGCCCATTTATCAAACTTCTTTATATTCTCCGAAACAAACTTTCCAGCAACTTGCTCTATTTTCACCCTATCAGCGAGAAAAACCTGCTTTGCAGATGAGAAAAAGTCAATAAGTCTCTTTCCTATAACAGATCCAACCCCTCTGACACGCGTCAAAGCAAGCGTGTAAAAGGCAGTTTCTAAATTAGACATCCGGCCCTCATAAAAAATAATGATCAAAAAGAAAAAATAATGATACAATTCAAAATTTATCCACTAAACAGGATAAACCCCGTGTTTTCTTTTCTCCCGAAGAACTTTCTTCTTTTCTGTGAGCTCAAGTGATAGGTAAAGAATTCTCCTTGTTTCTCTTGGGTCAATAACATCATCTATAAATCCCCATCCAGCGGGCTTTTTTATATCTATGTATGGTCTTATGCTTTCGGCCATCTGGTTTGTGAATTCTTTCGCTTCCTCTGGAGTCATAGCCTCAAGTTGCTTTTTTGCAAATATTGAAACCATACCTTCAGGTCCCATAACAGATATCTCACCAGTTGGCCAAGCGACAATTATATCGGGATCAAAAGATTTACCACACATAGCGTAATATCCTGCCCCATAAGCTTTTCTGACTATGACAGTAAATTTCGGCACCGTAGCTTCCGCAACTGCATGAATCATCTTTGCCCCATGTCTTATAAGACCATCTTTTTCTGTCTTTGATGAAACCATGAAACCCGGAACATCTGCCAGAAAGACAAGAGGTATGTTAAAAGAATCACAAAGCCATATAAACCTTGCAGCTTTATCTGAAGCATTTACATCAAGAACTCCCCCATAGAACATAGGATTATTCGCAACAAAACCGACAACATATCCTCCGATTCTACCAAAGCCAACAATTATATTTCTTGCCCACTTAGGTTTTATCTCAAAAAACTCACCGTTATCAACTATGAGGTTTATTATCTTGTGCATGTCATAAGCTTGTTTTGGGTTATCAGGAAGAACATCTAAAATCCTGTCGTCTATAAGAGCGAGAGGGTCTCCATCAAATTTCTTCCTCGGAGGTTTTTCTTCGTTTGAGTTCGGCATGAAGGAAAGGTAATCTCTAACAGCTTTCAAACAAGATGGATCATCAGGATACTCATTATCGGCACAACCAGATATCTCAGTGTGAATTTTTGATCCACCCAAGTTCTCTTCATCTATAGTTTCCCCAGTGACCATTTTCACAAGTGAAGGTCCTCCAAGTCCCATAAAGCTTTTTCCCTTGACCATAAAGACAACATCAGCAAGCCCCGGGATATAAGCAGTTCCGGCATAACCGGGCCCCATCTGAGCGCAAACCAGAGGTATAATACCAGACATAATGGACTCTTCTTTGAAAAGCCAACCTGAATTCGCAAATAAAGCAATAGCTTCTCCTGCCAGACCCCCTCCTAAAGTCGTAGCTGATGATGCCGATATCCTCGCACCTCCTGAATCTATCAACCAAACCAAAGGTATCTTCCACCTCAAACACAACTCCCTTATCCTTGTACATTTTATCTCATTGACAAACCCCATAGATCCTCCCTTTACTGTATAATCGTATGCAATAACGCCGATATACCTATTATCTACCTTTCCAAAACCAGTAACAACCCCATCAGCTGGAACTCTTTCAGTTCCAGGTTCAGTCCCTAAAATACCGGTCTCAAAAAAATGAGAGTCTTTATCAAACAGTAAATCCAATCTTTCCCTGACCGTTAGCTTCCCTCTTTCATGCTGTTGCTTTACTTTCTCTGGACCTCCCATTTGCTTTACTTGTTCCCTTATCCTGTGAAGCTCCTCAACAAGCTCCCTCATCTTCTGTCCCATATGAAAGCCCTCCTACTTAATTTATTTCTTACCCAAACAAATCTTTCACTATTTTCTGAATTTTGACCGATCATTCAAATTCTCCTTTGAGCAAACATGAGTTTGAAACCTACAAAAAATCAATGAAATCCATTAAAAAACATCAAAAAGAAATTCGGATTCGATCTATAAATTTTTGTATGAAGTGAGAAAAAGAACAAATTCAGAAAAATCAAAATATAAAACACATTTGTAGAAATTTTTTCAGAGTAATGAAGGCGAAACAAGAGACATTTGAAGATATATCAAAGCTCTGTGAAGGGCTATACGAAAAAAAAGAAATGAGAGATATTCCAGAATTCGTTGTATCTCCTCAAAATCTTCTTCAGTTTGAAAGCAAACTCAAAAGCAATGGGTATAATATGGTCTTAGATCTATTCGGACTTGATCTAAAAGATAATGAAAAGTTAAAGAACTATGCTGGTGTGAAATCAAGATTTGCTGTAGTATATCAATTTCTCAAAATTCCACAGAATGAAAGGATAAGGGTTATCACTCCTGTTCCAGATGATATGAAAGTACCTTCTTCTTATTCTTTATACAAAGGAGTAGATTGGTTCGAAAGAGAAGCTTATGATCTTTTTGGCATAATCTTTGAAGGACATCCAGACTTACGAAGAATCTTCATGCCAGAGGATTATGAAGGACATCCACTCAGAAAAGATTTCCCAACAAAAGGAGTCAAAGAATATATAGGAGGAAAATTCACTCCACGATTAGTAAGGCTTCCGGGAAAAGAAAAACCTTCGGATATTTTTGAAGAGGGAGCAAGAAACATAATAAATGTCGGTCCCACGCATCCAGCTACACATGGAACCTTCCGAATGATATTTGAACTTGAGGGAGAGGATATAATAGGTGCAGACCTTGAAATCGGCTACCTTCACAGAGGAGTCGAGAAAAATGCAGAAAACATGCGATGGGAGGATTTCATACCAATGACAGATAGGCTAAACTACCTTTCAGCTTATCTAAACAACATGATATACACTGAAGGCGTTGAAAGAATGTGCGGAATATGGAATGAAGTTCCAAGAAGAGCAAAATACATAAGAGTAATCCTTGCAGAACTGTCAAGAATAGCAGATCATATAATAAGCATAGGAACAATGGCTGTTGATCTTGGAGCACTGACACCGTTTTGGTATCTATTTAAAGTAAGGGAAGAGATATATTCCGTTTTTGAATGGACAATAGGAGCCAGACTCACAACCTCCGGAACATCATTCGGAGGAGTCAGAGGGGACCTTGATGAAAAAATAATAGAAAAAATCAGAAACATAATAGATAAACAAATACCAAAAGTTCTTTCCGAATTAGATAAACTACTTACAAAAAACAGAATATTTATAGATAGAACTCGCGGGATCGGGAAAATTTCCGCAGAGGATGCCATAGAGTGGGGATTCACTGGTCCTTCACTGCGTGGATCAGGAGTAGCTTGGGATATAAGGAAAGTTCAACCATACGGACTTTACGAGGATTTTGATTTTTATGTCCCTGTCGCCACAGAAGGAGATGTTTATTCAAGGTATCTTGTAAGAGTTGAAGAGATGTATCAAAGTGCAAATATAGTTCGTCAAGCCCTAAACAATCTTCCCCAAGATGGAACAAAAATCAAAACAGATAAAAAATCTGTCTTACCTTCTCTGCCAGACAAAAAGTATGTCTATACTCAAATAGAAGCCCTGATACACCATTTCAAAGGTATGACAGAAGGAGTTGTTCCTCCATTTGGATGGTATTACTTTTCTGGAGAAGCAGCTAATGGAGAACTTGGATTTTTCATGGTTTCAGAAAACAAAAGAACTCCCTGGAGAATAAGAATAAGACCCCCGTGTTTTGCAATATATCAAGCTTTCAGATATATGGTTCTTGGACATAAGCTTGCAGACTTCGTTGGAATACTTGGTAGCATAAATATAGTAGCAGGAGAATTAGACAGATGAAAAAAGATTGTTGTAAAAAAAATAAAAATCACCTCACCAAAATTGAATCAATAAAACTATGAACAAAATAATCAAACCATTTTTAGGATATAGATACTCTGACGCTTTCAGAGAGAAAATAAGTGAGAATATATGTCCGCCATATGATGTGATAGATGAAAAGCTACAAATGGAACTCTTCAAAAATCCTTATAACTATGTGAGGATTGTTTTATCTCCGTATGGTCATGATTCTGCATTGGAGAGCTTAAAAAAATTCATATCGGAGAAGGTTATTATAAGGGAAAATAAACCTAAAATCTATATTCTGGAACAGAAATTCAGGCTTGGTGAAAATGAAGGCAAATCCGTTGGTATAATAGCTCTTATATCAAAGGACGCAAAGATATTGATTCATGAACAGACAAAACCAAAAGTTATAGAAGATAGGATAGAACTTCTGGAGAAAACTGGGTTCAATACATGCTCAATAATGTTATTTGCCAAGAACACGAACATAAAAGAGAGAACTGAATCCATGAACAAGGAGAAGATATTTGAATTTTCATATATATCAGAGGATCTAGGGGTAAAGATAGAAGGGAATTTTTATTCTTCTGAAGATTTCTCAATACTTCAAGAGCTTGAAAAAACATACTTTTTCATCGCAGATGGTCATCACAGGTTCAGAGCAGCAAAGACTGTATATGAAAAGAAAGGAGAGGAATATCTTATGGCGTATATAACAGATAAAAACTCCGGAATGCTTATATTTCCGATAGCAAGAGAAATAAAAAAACAAAACAATAAAGTTATGGAGCAGATTCAAAAATTTTCAAGGGATTTTAGGAAGATAGATACAATTCAGAACATTGGTCAGCTTATAGAGATATTAAGAGAAGGAGATTTTGATTTTCTGCTAGTATCACAAAGTGGTATATTTAAAGTCAATTTATCAAAAAATCCTGAAGAAAATGTAATAAATTTTATACATAATTATATATTTGAAGGTAATAACTTAGATATATCTTTTGAGCATAATATATTTAAATCCCTAGAGAATATGAGAAGGAGGGAGATAGAATGTTCAATTATACCAAAGGCGATGTCCGTAGATTCTATATGGGAAGTTGTAGAAAAGGGGGAAATACTTCCTCCGAAATCAACATATTTTTGGCCGAAAATCCCCTCAGGTCTCGTCTTGAACAGAACAAACTTTTCAAAAATATAGAATTACCTGAATCAATTAATTTCTTCATCTTCTGCAAACACCTAAAAAGGCTTAAATCATCTGAGCACTTTTTGATTTAAATAAGGGAGGTGCAAAAAGATGATAGCTTACGAAAAAAGTGAAAACGCTGATACTATAACTTATCCAAAGGCTTCTGTTCTACCAAAGCTACAGATGTTGGAGATAGAGATAACCTTACGCTGTCCGCTAAGATGTATTCACTGCAGCGTAAATGGTGGAGAAAGCAAAATAGATATACCAATTGAGAAATTCTATGAAATTGTGGAGGATTGCGAGAAGATAGGTGTTGAAGTTCTTGATATAATCGGAGGTGAACCGATAGCATATCCCCATATATATGAAGCCATAAGATACGCAGTCAAGAGAATTCCAAAAGTATACCTGAACACAGCTGGATACTTCATTAATGAAAAAATCATAGGAAAACTCAAAGATACAGGGCTAAAAGATATATTCGTGAGCATAGATGGAGCGACAGCTGAAAAACACGAAAAGATAAGGGGCCATGGGACTTTTCAGAAAACCTGCGAGTCAGTAAAAAGACTGTCCGAGCATGGTTTTACAGTCACTGTTTCTTTCGTTGCAAACGCTGAAAATTACAAAGATATCCCAGATATATTGAAAATATGTGAAACTTATGGTGCAAAAAGATTATTTATACTCTCACTCATACCAGAAGGAAGAGGTAAAAACCTAAAGAATATAGTTCTGAAAGATCATATGATAATAGAGATAATAAAAGAGCTCAGAAAATATAAAGGTCCAGTTGAAATAGAACTTGATTGCTCCATAAAAACAGATTTCAGCGAGTTTCCAGAATATGTGAAAATATGTCCTGCAGGAACATCATTCTGCACAATTAAATCTGATGGAAGTGTAATACCGTGTGGCTTCCTACCCTCAAATTTCCTTATTGGAAACATATACGAAAAAAGATTCTACGATATATGGATAGATAACATAAAATTTTATTACTGGAGAAATCCTCTCAAAGGATGCGAAAATTGCTCAATATACAAAGAGTGCAGAGGCGGATGCCAAGCTCTGAAAATTGGAAAGGTATGTGAAGGAATCCCACAGAACAGAAAATATATATTCTACAACATAAGAACAATATAGAAAACTTGCAATCATATTTCTATTTTTTTACCTCCAGTTAATAGCAATTTCTTCTTAATATGAATTCAAAGATTAAATCAATCTTGCGATAAGCGATTAATCATCCCTAATTTATAAGAATAAGAATATGAACAATTCGATGAAAATGAAAAACCTATCACTGATCAAACAGAGAATTAGGATTCTCCTGACCTTCACAAAAAGTTTTATAAGGACAAAGTTAATTAAATATCCTGTCCTTTATAATGTAAATAAAAGAGCAGATGCAAACAAAAGAGAAAGAGTTCTTCTTGCCTATCTCGTTCCACCATTCTTAGGAAAAATAAAAAATTTGCATCACAATGAAATAAGGAATTTATTAATATCAAATGCATTGGATAAAGCTGGTTTTATAGTAGATGTTATAGATGTAAGGGCTCCAAGAAAACCGAAAATCAAAGAATACAAATTGGCAATATGTGAATGGACAGAACCAAAAGTGAAAATAGATGCAAAATTACATATATTCTTCGCAGCAGGAAAAAGTCATAAATATCACAATCTCAGTATAATCAAGAGATACGAAATGCTTAAAACAAGAAAAAAAATTCATAAAATCAAACCCGTCGGATTACTCCCTGAAAGAATGCCATATGTTGAGATATCAGAATACATCATAGGTATAGGAAACAAAAAAACAATAGATGATTCATACAAAGATTACAAAAACATAAAAAAAATATTCAGATTAAACAATCACGTATATAAGAACACGAAATTCATAAAGAGGAAATTTTCCGATGTCAAAAACAACTTCCTTTTTATATCATCTTTTCACCCAGTAAGAGGCGGATTAGATCTTCTTCTTGAAATATTCCCTAAATATAAAAATTTAAATCTTTTCATACTTGGCTACTTCTTACATGATAAAGATTTCTGCCATATATATCAAAGAGAGTTATTTGAAACTCCAAATATACATCCAATAGGATTTGTAAATGTATTATCAAGAGAATTCTATGAAATATCAGAAAAATGCGGATTTGTAATAGTTCCAACATGCTCCGAAGGACAATCTTCATCCATACTTCAATCCTGTGCAACAGGTCTTATACCCATAACAACAAAAGATTCTGGTATAGATGTCTTAGAATACAACATGGGATTTGAGATCTCAGACGATATAAATCAAATAGAAAAAACTATCTTAAGTGTTCTGGAAATTCCAACAAAAGAAATTCAAGATATGAGTTCGAATGTTTATGAAAAATGTGTAAATAATTTTTCCGAAGAAAAATTTGAAGAGAACTTCCAAAAAATAATAGAAGAAATCAAAAATTATATCTGAAAAATGTGCAGAATAGCGGGTTTCTGGGATTTTGGGTTCAATGGAGAATATGACATAGATCAGACGATAAAAAAAATGACAGATTCACTCGCTCACGGAGGACCAGATCATGAAGGATTCTTTGCAGATAAGTCAAATGGATTAGCTATCGGATACAGGAGACTTGCAATAATAGATCTTTCAGAAAAAGCAAACCAACCAATGACAGATGGAAGATTCTGGATAGTATATAACGGTGAAATCTATAACTTCCCTGAAATAAGAGAAGAACTTCTGAAAAAAGGATATGAATTCAAATCTAATTCAGATACAGAAGTTATCCTGCACTCATTCCGAGAATGGGGATTAAGTTGCGTCAATAAATTCACAGGGATGTGGGCATTTGGAATATGGGATCCAGTCGAAAAAAAACTATTTTTGTGCAGAGATAGATTCGGAGTTAAACCTCTATATTGGTATCAAAAAGAAAAAACCTTTATGTTCTCATCTGAGATAAAGGCCTTTCTAAAACATCCTAAATTCAAAAAAGATTTAGATATACAATCTGTTGATGTATTTTTATCTTTGGGCTGTATAGTAGCACCGAAATCTATATTTAAATATACTCACAAACTTGAACCATCACACTTTCTCATAGTTGACAAGAATGGAAAAATTGAAAAATTAAGATATTACGATGTAAGAAAATACTACCAGATATCAAATATAGACGAAACCGAAGCAGAAATAGAACTTGAAAGGATAATGAAAAAGAGTTTTAAGCTAAGGATGGTAGCAGATGTTCCGGTAGGACTTTTTCTTTCAGGTGGAGTTGATTCATCTCTTGTATGTGCTCTACTCTCTGAACAGGGAATCAAACTGAAAACTTTCACAATTGGATCAAAAGATAAAAGCTATGATGAATCAAAATACGCAAGAGAGGTTTCAAAAATATTTGGAACAGATCACAACGAATTTATCATTGAATTTCCATCAGCAGAGGAAGTTATATATATGCTTCCTGAAATATATGACGAACCTTTTGCTGATTCATCGGCAATCCCAACATATACTGTATCAAAAATGGCGAGAAAATCTGTTAAAGTAGCTCTATCTGCCGATGGCGGTGATGAACTTTTTCTTGGATATCCTAAATACTTTATAAAACTCAATACACTGTCATACATAGGGAAAATATTGAACTTTTCCCCAAACTTATCTGGATTTATTCCATTCAATAAGATAAATAGACTTTTCTCAAAAATCAAATTAATATCATCTGGAAAATCTTTAGAAGAAAAATATCTCTATGCTAATACAAGTTTTCTCCCAGAAACTTTGATAAAACTATATCAGAGTTCAAATTTAAGAGAAAGCCTGAAATACATCACAGAACTATACTCTATTGAAGAAGCTAATCAAATTGATAGAATACAGATCTTTGATTTCATGACAATATTCCCAGATACATTGCTGATTAAGGTAGATAGAGCTTCAATGTTTGTTGCTTTAGAGGTGAGGGAACCGTTTCTTGATAATAAGATAGTAGAATTCGCTCTTTCCTTACCTTTAAGTTTAAAACTTAGGAATTCCACAACGAAATACATACTAAAAAAGATACTCAAAAAATATCTTCCAGAAAGACTTGTTTTCAGAAACAAAATGGGCTTTTCTATTCCGATAGAAAAATGGAGAGATATGGAGAAAATATTTGAAAATATTCTTCAAAGAAGAAGGATAGAAAAGGTTGGAATTTTCAATCAAAAAGCTGTTATCGAAATGATGAAATTATATAGGAAAGATAAAAGAGAGTTTCCACGGTTATGGTTCCTTTCTTGTTTCCAGCTTTGGGCAGAAAAATATCTTATATAAATTTTAAGCCTTAAAACTACGAAACATTTTATCAAAAACCTTTTTCAAAACGAATTTAGGTCTGAAAGGAAATTCCGTGAAATAAAAAAGTATTTTCTCGTAAAAACTTGGAGGCTTTGTAATCTCATTTATATACCTATGAAACTCGCAAAAGATTCTCCAATCAACAAATGGCTTTTTCGGATAAAAATAAGATTCTTGGAAACTCTGCTGGTCAAAAGGAAAATCTATGAGTTTAAGCCTTTGGAAACCAACATTTTCCCCTTCTCTAAAGCCTATATGTTTAAGTTTTGTCCTTGTCGGATAAAGACAAAGCGCAGAATTTTTATAGCAGTAGTAATCAAATTCTATCGACCAAGATTTACCGAAAGCTTTCACAATTATATCTTTCAGATCATATCCACCAGCACAAAATTTATTTAGCTCAACCGGATCATTTAGAAGAGATTTAATGTCGTGCTCACTTATTTTCAAGCTTTCAAATTCGTTCCAAACTCTTCCCCAAGTTCCCCAACCCCATGATGAAGTTCTGAAAAAAAAGAATACAGAATAAGGATAATCATCTGGAATCCTTATGGGAGGAGAATATCCAGTGATTGAAAAGACATCCGGTGAATCAGAATACTCATTTAAAAATTTATTCATAAAAATAAGGAAATCTTTGGAAAAAATCATATCCTCTTCAATAACAATTGCTTTACCATACTTTGAGATGATTTTGCTTATACCATCTTTGATGTTTTTTTTCAACCCCAGATTTTCTTCTCTTTTATAAATTTCCAACTTTTCAGATCTTATATTTTCAGCAATTTTGATAGTCTCGCTTATCTTCGTCTGGTCATCTGGATTTCTTGGACCATCTATAAAAATAAAAACATGGCTTTTATCAAACAAATCACATTTGCTTAAAGATAAAAGAGTTTGATAAAACAATTTTGGTCTTCTCCACGCAAATATAACTATTGGAGCTAAATCCCTCATATAAAAACAATAAATTTATCTCTTAATACCAATAAGATAACACTCTTTTCTTGATTTATCCCAAACTGAATTAAAAGTGAAAATCTTTTGAAATATTCCCGAACTATCAAGAATCATACGAGCATCTGCTTCATCTTTGAAGATCATCTCCGAAAAGCTATCTCCTTGAGAAATAGGGACCGAAGCTACAAATTTTCCACCAGATTTCAAAACTCTATCAACAAGAGGAAAAAGTTTTTTCAGTTGCTGATGATTGAGCATCTGTATAACAGAAAAGCAGAGAACAAGGTCAAACCTATTATTCATAACTTTTTCAAGTCTCTTTGAGTCAGATATATCAGAATTTAAAAGATGTATGTTACTTTTCCCCTTATTTCTTATTTTAGCAATACGTAACGATAATAGATCAGAATCTATACCAAAAAGCATTTTTGCTTTTTTTGATAATAATTCTAAGATAAATCCATCACCACAACCTATATCTAAAACATTGTCTCCATAATCACATAAAATATTTGCTATTATGGCTCTTTCTATAACCTCTGGTGAGCTAAAGAAATTCAGATAATTTAAATAGTTGTCAAAAAATCTTGCTCCGCTTTTTACCCAAATTCTTCTGTAAATTTTAGAGAGTAAAGAACCAAAAGAACTAATAGATTTAACTACAATTGTATCTAAAACAAGAAAATAAAAATGAATACCTTTAAATATATTCATAAATACAAAATAAATCTAAATAATTAAGGTTATTCTTTTTCATAACCATTGAAATATTTAAGTTATTTAACTAATTATTTATCTCCTTAATAATATTATACGAACAAAATAATTGGTGATTAAATTAATAAAAATCAATGGATACAAAAGAAATAAAGATAAAACTCAAGAAAAGTGCCTTTTATCGGGAGGAAGAAGTAAGAAGAAAACTTTCCGAATTTGTGCTTAAAACAGATTTCTTCAGCATGGGTCAGGAGTGCAAGAAATTTGAAAAAAGATTCTCAGAATATCAGGGAAGGAAATATGCAGTTCTAACCAATAGTGGATCCTCTGCTAATCTACTTCTCCTACAAAGCCTGATAAATCTTGGTATCTTAAATAGAGGAGATATAGTAGCCTTTACAGCTATAACTTGGTCAACGAATGTCTCCCCCATAATACAACTTGGACTAATCCCCTATCCAGTAGATATAGAATTGAACAGAATAAACTCTGGTTCAAAACAATTTCTAGAGGCAATACAGAGATCAAAAAAATCCGATCAGAAAATAAAAGCATTTTTTATAACAAACATACTCGGAATATGTTCTGATATAGATGTAATAAAAGATATATGTCAAGAGCACAATATAATTCTTATAGAAGACAATTGTCAATCTCTTGGTAGTGTATATAAAAATAAAAAGCTGGGAAATTTCGGATTAGCATCTACATTCTCTTTTTACATAGGTCATCATTTATCTACAATAGAAGGCGGATGCGTGTGTACAGATGATGAAGAACTTTACAACATGCTTGTTATCTCCAGAGCTCATGGATGGATCAGAAATCTATCTGAACAAAAAAGAAAAGAATTCAGAGAAAAATACCAAATCGACAGCTTCTATGAACTATATACATTCTTTGACATAGGAATGAATATAAGACCAACAGAAATAACAGGCTTCATCGGCAATATAGAAATAGATTTCATTGATGAGATAGTAGACAAAAGATGGAACAATTTCAGGAAGCTAATAGATTATGCAAGCAATAACAATCATCTTATACAACTTGATGTATCTCACATGACAATAGTTTCAAACTTTGCATTTCCTCTTATATTTAAAAGCAAAGAAAAAGCAGAAGAATACAAAAAGAAATTCATAGATTACGGAATAGAGATAAGGCCAATATCTGGAGGAAACATCACAAAACAGCCATTTTTCAAAAAATACTTAAATGCTTCGGAGTTTTACCTCCCAAATGCTGACCTGATACATAGCAATAGTTTCTGGATACCAAACGATCCCAATCTTGAAAAAAAAGAAATAGAAATCATGGGCAATATAATATCCACAGAAGGATGATAGCACAAATAGAACCATGGATAGACGAATCAGAACTCCTCGAGATAAAAAGAGCTGTAGATAACACATTCTTCACCGAAAACAAACTAACAGCTGAGTTTGAAGAGATGGTAAGAAAATATACTGGTAGTAAATACGCTCTTGCTGTATGTAATGCAACAGTTGGGCTTTTTTGTGTTCTGAAAGCATTAGATATAGGCCCCGGAGATGAAGTGATAGTTCCAGATATAACATTCATCGCAACATCTAATGCCGTTATACTGGCAGGAGCTACACCCGTGATATGCGATGTGAAACAAGATACTTTCTGCATTGATCCAGAAGATATTGAAAAGAGAATAACAAAAAGAACTAAAGCCATAATACCTGTTCACCTATATGGACAAAGCGCCGACATGGATTCAATAATGAAAATAGCTCAAAAATACAAATTGAAAGTCATAGAAGATGCGGCACAGGCCTTAGGAGTAAATTATATAGGAAAATCTGCAGGAACATTTGGAGATGCTGGAGTTATATCTTTCTACGGAAATAAAATAATAACAACAGGAGAAGGAGGAATAATATTAACAAATAATGAAGAAATATATAAAAAATGCTACAGATTAAAAAATCACGGAAGAGATACTAAAGGAACATTTATACACGAATATATAGGATTTAATTTCTGCTTCACAGATCTTCAAGCTGCAGTTGGAATATCCCAAATGAAAAAGCTTCCAAAAATAATACAAAGGAAAAAAGAGATCTTTGAGAAATACAAAGAAGGACTAAAAGATATACCTTACTTAAAACCTGCATACATAGACCCAAATTGCAAACCAGTGTATTGGTTTTCAAACTTTATCGTTGAAAATATCAATGAACTGGTCGAATTTCTCAAAAATAGCGGTATACAAACAAGAAGAGCGTTCTTTCCACTTCATCTACAACCATGCTATAAAAACACAAACTACATCAAATATGAAGGAGAATATAAAAACTCAGTATTTTGCTACGAGAAACTTCTATCTTTACCATCAAGCTACAAAATAAAAGAAGATGAGCAAGAACTAGTCATAAGTAAAATAAGAGAGTTTTATGGATACTAAAAAAGTAAAAAACTCGATAAATTTTAAAATATAATAAAATGTTTTCAAACAGAACTATAACCATAGGGGTAGATGCAATACTCCCAAATGTAGCAGATCCCAATTATGCTGGAGGTTTGAACACGTTTGCACACGGATTAATAAGTGGTTTCCAGAAAATAAAGGATCAAAGATTCACGATATTTTGTTCTGAATACAACTACAGGATGTTCGAAAAATACAAAAACTCCGATAATTTCAATTTAGTCATAGTGCCACTTAGAAAAGATGTGATATCAAAAGCGCTAAAGTTCGCATCTGCAATGATCATAAGAAACCTAAAAATATGGGCCAATGTTATAAACTACATCATGAAGAATGTAAAGAAAATAGTTGATAACAATTGCCAGGTATTGTACTGCCCCTATACCATACTATCGGCATATAATTACAGTGTTCCGACTTTCCTTTCTATGCACGACATACAGCATATTCACTTCCCACAGTTCTTTTCAAAAACGGAGCTACTTTGGAGGAATGTGCATTTCAATTCCAGCGCGCGCTACGCTAGTTTTTTCCAAGCAAGCACCAATCTTATAAAAAACGAACTTATGAAATACTTCAAAATAAATCCTGAAAGAATTGTTGTTATACCAGAAGGAGTTGATATTGAGAAATTTGAAAAATCTGGTAAAACAGATGTAAAATCCAAATACAAACTACCAGAAAAATTCATATTTTATCCGGCCCAGCTTTGGCCACATAAAAATCATATAACAATACTCAATGCACTGAAAAAGTTAGAAATACAAGAGAAAAGAAAATTTCCTCTCGTTCTCACAGGTGCAGCTTTCTCCGCATACAAAGATATAATGAAATTCATAAAAGAAAACAATATGAACTATGTTTGGTATCTTGGTAAGGTTGATTTTGAAGATCTAGTATCGCTTTATAAGAACTCACACATAGTCCTCTCTGCAGCATTATATGAATCAAGCAGTTTGACAATTTATGAAGCAGCAGCATGTGGAGTTCCTATCATAGCAACAAAAATTCCATCAAATGAAGAGATATCACAAAATCTTATGGTAAATCTCTTTGAACCTCTAGATTCAGATGACCTTGCAAGAACAATAATCGAAATATGGGAAAATGAAAAAAAAAGACAGGAACAAATCAAATTCAATAAATCTAAAGTTCTTGAATTCTCTTGGGAAAATATAGCTAAAAGATATATAGATTTCATACTAAACAAAATAATACAATGATGCATTCAGAAAACTTGTATACAAGAGCAAAAAGCTAAAAAATGGTTAATCAATAAGTTATAATCTCCTTTTCCTCAAAGGAACTTCAATTTTTTCTGTCTTATACTCATCAGATTCGTTGAAATCTTGAGCATCAGACAATTCTCTCTCAATCTCTGAAGATAGCATCTCTAAAGTAGAAGACATTTTTTTTATTTTATTCTGAAAGAAATTATACGCAATAACAGAAGGTATTGCGACAAAAAGTCCAAGAGCTGTTGTGAAAAGAGCCTCTGCTATCCCTGGAGCTACCACCTCAAGTCCTGCCCTACCCATCTTTGCTATGTCTCTGAAAGAATGCATTATACCCCACACCGTACCAAAAAGTCCAACAAATGGAGCAGATGAACCAATAGTCGCATAAATAAACTGAAACCTTGATAGATCCGATATCACACTCCTAACTTGCTGCTCCAAAAACCTTGTAATCTTACCACCTCTTGACAATCCGAATCCTACCTCAGAACAAAATTTCGCTAAAGGTGAAGGATAAAATTCATCAAACTTACTATAGTATGATAAAAGAAAATCTTTTATGTTTTTCTGAGACCAGAAAAAATCTATAAAATCCGCATTCTTCTTATCCATCTTTAAAAACAGAAAAAAATTGTATATTATCAGAGTCCAAAGAAAGATAGAAGAAGAAAAAAGTATGAAAATGACTACTTTCACAGGGAAAGAAGCATGAAGAAGAGCTTCCTTTATCATACATATAAATTTATAAAAATACAAAAAGGTTTTGAAACCAGATAGATACATATAGCCTTGAAAGAAGAGAAAATCCTCTGATGTCAAAAATATCAAACAAATATAAAAAATTTTTTGACATAAAATTACAGGAGAATATTTGATACACAAAATTAACAGGCAGCAAACTAAAAGTTTGGTATAGTATATGACATAATTAAATTCAAAAAATTTGGAGATAAGAAATCACACTATCGTGCAGAAACTTATATCTTCCAATATAATCTTATCTATCTTCTCATAGAATAAATCTTAAAGATATTTTCCGACTTGTCTTACACTATAAATCAAAAATTGAAATCAAACAAAATAAAAATTTGTCTGTAAGGAACAAGATGAAACCTTGATAAAAATAATAGTTATGAAAGTATTTTTATCCGGGGCAAATGGTTTCATAGGTAGCTGGACACTTAAATTCCTTGTTAAGAAAGGATATGATGTCAGAATCTCTCTGAGAGAAAAATCAAACATACAGAACATAAAAGATTTCATAGATAAAATAGAAGTTCTAAATGGAGATCTTTCAGATAATGAATTTGCCCTAAAATGTGTTGATGGATGTGATGCTGTTATACACACAGCCGGAAAAGTTACGGCATCTATAAATCCCAACGAAGAAGAAATAATTTCCTCAAACTATATCTCAACTTATAACATTCTCAGAGCATCGGAAGTCAAAAAAATAAAAAAAATTGTCTTTCTTGGGTCAATATTTGGACTTGGAAAGGGAAAAGGTAGAGAAATAGCAGATGAAAATGTTGAATTCAACCTTCATGAACTTACAAATCTTATACCATACATAAGAATAAAAAGGATGGCAGAAATAACAGTAGAGGAATACATAAAATCTGGCTTACCAATAGTCAGAGTATATCCAAACTTCTGTCTTGGAGAAGGAGATATATACCTTTCTTCTTCAAAAGCGATATTACCTTTCGTTTTGGGGATGAAATTCTACATAGATGGAGGTATAAATATACAGTGGGTTGGAGATGCTGCCAACTCTCTAATACTTGGGCTAGAAAAAGGTAAGGAAGGAGAGAAATATATAAGCGGTGGAGCTAACCTAACAACATATGAAATAGCGGAAAAAGTATCAAAAATCATAGGCAGAAAACCTCCCGAAAAGAAAATAAATCCATTTATCTTCAGAGCAATAGCCAAACTCCCAAAGAGTGCAATCTTTATCATTAACAACATGTTTGAAAAGAAAATGAAGATAGATCTAGGATCGGTTATAATTTCTGCTTATGGATATTGGTTTTATTCCGATGAGAAAGCTAGGAAGGAACTCGGATACTCTCCAAGAAATGTTGATGAAACGATAGAAGAATCTGTAAAATACATAAAAGAAAGATTGAATAAAGGAAAGAAAAACAATAAATAACATTGCAATTGATAAATATTAAAGCTAAAATCTTTCAAGAAGTCATCTCTATGCAATTTGCAACCAAGATAAACAGAAATAAAACAAAAAATTCAATCATATATATCATAAGTCTCCAAAAGAGCACACACAAACATTTCATAAACAAAAGCTGCAAAAATTCCTTAGATGGTTATGAATTATTTTACAGGCAAAAGCCATAAAACCTCAACAATGTAATGATATACGAATATATCTCTCAAATCTGAACGAAGAGCATTTTACAGAACCCAAAATAAATGCTGTAATGGTTATGAATATGCTTAAAAATGATTTAGAATTCTGCGGAATTTCCAGAAATCAAAGCTTTTCATTACACCGCAATTCTTCTAAAATTCTTATAACATTTCTTTATATCAATCACTTTAGCATTTGAAGAAATTCGTCTTCACCAATGATTTTTACACCTAATTTTTTCGCTTTTTCAAGTTTTGTAGAAGATGGACCTTCAAGCTCGCCGAAAACAAGATAAGTAGTAGAAGATGTAACCGAGTCAGAAGTTTTACCTCCATTCTCCAAAACCAATTTCTTAGCTTCCTCCCTTGTCATACTTTTCAACCTTCCCGTAAAAACGAAAATCTTTCCTGTAAGTTTTCCCTTTCTCTCCTCTTCAAGATATTCAGAAACCTCAACACCAGATTCAATTATTCTCTTTATTGAGTTCATATTTTTCTGATCTTGTAGAAATTTGACTACACTTTGAGCAACCGCTGGACCAAGACCGTATATAGACTCTATGTCAGATTGCTTTGCAGACAAGAATTCTGTAAGAGTCTTAAATCTATTCGCCAGAATCTTTGCTACTGATTCTCCTACGTGTCTTATACCTAAAGCAAATATAAACTTATGAAGCTGAACTCTCTTTGAATTATTTATATTCTGTATTATTTTTGTAGCAAGCTTATCTCCGACTCCCCAGAACTTCAAAAGGTCTTGTTTTTTGAGATAAAAAATATCTGAAACATCCTTTACAATTCCTCTTGATACAAACTGAGTTATGAAAGCTTCACCAAGACCCTCTATATCAAGAGCTGATACAAAGTGTTTAATTCTTTCTATAATCTGGGCAGGACATGACATATTAGGACATCTGATAGCCACTTCGTCAATTTCTCTGTAGAGTTCTGAACCGCATACAGGACACACTCGCGGTTCATCTAACTCTATTTCTTTGCCAATCCTTCTTTCTTGAATAACTTTGGTTATTTCAGGTATAACATCTCCAGATCTCCTGACCCAAACATAATCACCTATTCTTATATCTTTCTTTTTGATTTCGTCATAGTTATGCAGTGTTGCCCTTGTAACGATAACTCCACCTATTCTAACAGGCTCAAGCACAGCAACAGGAGTTAAAGTTCCGGTTCTTCCAACCTGATTTTCTACAAAGAGGACTCTGGTGACTACCTCCTCAGCAGGGAACTTAAACGCTATAGCCCAGCGAGGGCTCCTGGATTTTTCACCAAGCCTTTCCCTTAAAGAAAAATCACTTACCTTTATAACAACTCCATCTGATTCAAAGGGAAAATCCTTATGAATCCGATAGATATGTTTAACATGTTCTATAACTTTCTGTATTCCAGAGACAATTTTCCATTCCGGCACAACCTTCAGACCATATTTTTGAAGAGCTTGAAAAAGCTGCTCTTGTGTAGAGATGTTTGGGGGAATCTTACCATTTCCATAGAAAACCGCATCAAGTTTCCTTTTTGCAGTTTCTTTCGGATCAAGCTGTTTCAACGAGCCAGCAGCTGCATTTCGCGGATTAGAAAATATTTTTTCTCCGGACGACAGAAGTTTTTCATTAAGTTCCTTAAAAGCTTCAACTGTCATAAAAACCTCTCCTCTGATCTCTATATAGTCTGGCAAATCATCTGAAAGAAGTCGCAAAGGAATAGACTTTATAGTTTTCACATTTGGTGTCACATCTTCTCCAACCAATCCATCACCTCTTGTCAATGCTCTTTTGAGAACACCTTTTTCATAAATAAGCTCAATACTAACGCCATCTACCTTAGGTTCAACAGAATAAGTTATATCTGAATTTTCAGGTAAATCCAAAAATCTTTTCGTCCTTTTATCAAATTCGATCAGCTCCTCTTCCTCAAAGGCATTATCAAGAGAAAGCATCGGGACAGAATGCGGAAATGTTGGGAATGTTCCTTCAATTTTCTCACCAACTCTTTGAGTTGGAGAATCTGGAGTTATAAGTTCTGGGAATTGCTGCTCAAGCTGAATAAGCCTTTGAACAAGTCTATCATACTCTGCATCTGATATAACAGGGTCCTTAAGGACATAGTATCTCCAGTCGTGGTACTGTATTTCTTTTTTGAGTTTTTGTATTTCTTGTTTAGCTTTTTCTATATCCATCAGCGGGAATAGGTCCCATACATTTGAGCTTCTGCGAGCACCTTACCTTCCACAGCTTTGAGAACTTGTGAAACCGTAGCACCAGCTGGAAGACCGAGTTTCTCAACCGAAAGAGCCTTGATTATGAAAAAATATCTATGTGTTCCATGTCCCTTTGGTGGGCAAGGCCCTCCCCATCCTATTTTCCCAAAGTCATTTCTTCCCTGTTTTATTCCATTTTGAAGTTCAGGCTTTTTCTCAAGACCTTCCGGAAGACTTGAGATACTTACAGGTATATCATAAATCACCCAATGGTTGAAAGTTCCGACAGGAGCATCTGGGTCATTCACAATAATAACCAGACTCTTGGTATCCTGCGGAACACCACTCCAATGCAACTCCGGTGAAATATCTTCTCCCTCGCAAGTATATTTCTTTGGTATCCTCTCACCATTTTTAAATGAATTTGATTTTATCTCCATATCTAAACCTCCCTTATTTTGAATTATCAACGGAGTATATACTAAATGAAAACTTAATATATATGATAAAATCTGCATCATAATTTAAATATTACTTAAAATTACAATTATGAAATATAAGACTGAAAGAGTTTTAAATTTGATTTGTACATCAAGATTTTACATCTTTTGAAAAAAATGATTATCTGAGGGCTGAATTGTTTCCAAGGAACAAAAGTGGGTTTAGTGCATTTGTCCTTTTTCTGACTTCAAAATGAAGATGCGGAGTTTCGGCATTCCCTGTCATTCCAACATATCCTAAAACTTCCCCCTTTTTTATAAATTCTCCCTCCTTAACAGAGTTATACTTGTTGTGCGCATAAACAGTAAAGTAATCTCCTTCGTGCTTCAATATAACAGTATTCCCATATCCCCGTATGAAACCGGAAAAAACAACAACACCATCTTGAGCAGCTTTTATCGGAGTACCTTCTGGAGCCTTTATATCTATGCCCTTATGCATACGGCCATTCCTCATACCGTAATTAGAAATGATTTGCCCACCATCAATTGGCGGGAACAAAATAAAACTACTATCTCTTTTATCGTCCGAATCTATACTCTTTTTTAGATATCCATCCTTCTTCTTTTTATCAGATACACTTTTATCTGGTTTATAAGATCCCAGATCTTTATCCGGTTTATAAACTCTCGCTTCAGTTTTTTTCTCATTAGTATCAGGTGTTAAGCTATCCTGAAAATGTGGTATAGATACACTAAAAACTTTATTCTTTGACTCATTTTTTTTAGGTTCAACATTATTTTCATCTTTCACTTTCTTTTCTACATCTTCATAACTCAATCGTTTGTCAAGCGGTATATATATATAATCCCCCTCTTTTAATTTATCCAATGACAATCTTTTATTTGCCGCAATTATATCTTCTCTTCTGACATTGTATTTTTTTGCTATGTCATCAATTTTTTCTCCCTTTCCAATCCTATGGTATATGCCATAGCCGCAGCTTGACATAAAAGCTACAAAAATGATGATAAACCTTATTTGAAACCATATCTTCCTTTCATTTTCACAAATCTGCATGGACACAATTCTTTTTTTACAAAACCTTTTCCGTCTGACTCTTTTATAATTTTACAAAGAATCTGTTCATCTGTTTCTCCAATTGGGATAACCATTATACCTCCTTCTCTAAGTTGTTCCAGAAGTGGGGGTGGAATATCTGGAGCAGCAGAAGAAATGCATATTTTATCATATGGGGCTTCTTCCTCAAATCCTAAAGATCCGTCTCCTACAACAAATCTTATACTTTCGGACAACCCAAGATATTCAAGAATTCCTCTAGCTCTTGCAGATAGAGTCTCTTCATATTCAATAGTCACAACTTTTGATGAGAGCATACTCAAAATAGCGGTATGATACCCCGAACCAGTTCCTATTTCAAGAACAGAGTCTGAAGGTAAAATCTCAAGCTGCTCAGTCATGAACGCCGTTATATAAGGTTGAGAAATAGTTTGTCCAAATCCTATCTCAACAGGAGAATCATCATATGAAAAGACAGAAAATCTTTCAGGAATAAAAATGTGCCTTGGCAAAACGCTCATAGCAAATAAAACTCTCTTATCTTTTATATCTCTGTCAGATATAAGCTCAACCATTCTACTTCTTTGTTCTTTGAATTCGTCAATATGCTCTAGGATTTCTTGAGTTACTCTTACAGAAATCTTTCTCGCCTCTTCAAGAATCTCTCTTTTCATCTTGTTTTCCATTATGCTCAGAAAGAATTATGCCTCCACCAATTCTTTTAGCAAGCAGAAGTTTCCTATCAGCTGACTCAAAAATCTCCCTGATATTTTTCCCATCTTTGGGAAACTCAGAGATGCCTCCCGACATAGAAATCTCTATATTCTCACCTAACGATCTTATCTTCTGCAAAATCCTTTTTATTTCATCCATAGTCTTTACAGAATCTGCTCCTAAAAAGACTATAGCAAACTCATCTCCACCAAATCTTGAAGCTATATCAACTGCTCTTATTTCTGAAATTATTACATTAGAAATCCCCACAATCAGCTTATCTCCGAAACTATAACCAAACCTCATATTAATCTGCCTAAGCCCATCTACATCAAAAAGAACAAAAGAAAATTTCTTTTTCATAGAGATAAGCTCCTCTACTTTCTTTATCATAGTCGTTCTGTTGATAAGACCTGTCATAGGATCAGAACTATAAAGGTTCTTTACCTCTTCAAAAAGGTACGCATTTTTTATAGCTATAGCAGCTTGGTCCGCCAGTTTCACAAGAAGTTCTATCTCCTCTTCAGAAAATGCACCTACCTTAGGTTTATTGAAGTTAAAAAGTCCTATTACTTCATCTCTGTATTTAAGAGGTATAGATAAAAATGAACCATCTTCAGCATATTCTCCTTTCCAGTAGAGATACCTGCCATCCCTACGGGTGTCTGGAATATATACAACTTGCCCCGTTGAAAAAGCCAGTCCAGAAACCCCCTCACTCAGAGAAAATTTAACATTCCTTAAATTGCTTGAAAATCCCCAAACTGCCTTAACTTCAAGAACATCCTTCTCTTTCAGCAGGATAGCAAAATTTTCTATACCAAGCTTCTCGGAAACAGATCTAACTATGAGATTTGAAAGAGAATCTATATCTAGTGTTGATGCCATTTTTGAGGTAACATCATATATTAACTGTAAATAATTTATCTTATTCTCCATCTTATTTATCTTTTCTCTATAAGAAACCATTTCTTTCTTTACTAACTCAAATTCCTTTACCTGCTCAAGAAGCATATCATACTCTATTTTCTGAATCTCTTTCTCCTGAACCTTTTCAACCAGTTTTTCAAGAACATCAACAAGAGGAAAAACTTCCGATGGAACGAATTCTCTGAACTTACTCATATCAGCTATACCTATATTTTCCTTCACCTCTTTTGCAAGATCTGAAACATGAGACATAACCTTATCTTTTATCCTCTTCCTCCCAAGCCAACCAAGACCAAATATGAAAACAGCTAAAAAGCTCTTAATATAATCCTCAAATAAACTAGAGTATACTAAAACCCCCACAAGAACTATTGATAGTATAACTGGAATGTCCTCTTTTCTAATCCTCATACAAATATAAAATTTTGTTATGTAACAAACATACTAAAAACAAACAGAAAAGAATGACAAATGAAACAATGGAAAACAGTAATTTTTTACAAAATAAAGTTATTTACAATGAACATAAAATCAAAAAGAATATATTTACAGAGAAACAAAAGCCGTAATGTTCTCCTTTCTTTCGTGAAATGTATCCAAATATTTACATATCACTAAAACCTAAATACTTCTCCCAGTATCTCCTCACCTTTATCTGCTCTGATTCTCCCTTTTTTCCCTTTTTCTTACCATTACTCACTCTCTTTCCCCCAACAATCTTTAACTCAAATATATATACCCTTCCATAGTATATCACCGTCAAATCAATTCTGCACTCGTATCCTCTACCCTAACCTCCGAACCTAAAATATGCATAAAGTATTGAAGCATAAAATCCCTCATATCCTGATACCATTGTTCTCCTATACAAATCATATGGCATCCCAGCAAAAATGAGAAAACAGCTTCCTTAGGTGCTGTGTCAACAAATTTTTATCCTCAAATTACAAATTTATGCAAGAGGAAATTGACAATTTTTGGTACATATTTATTTGACAAAGCACTCTAAGTCCCTCAAGTCTCCCCTCCATCAAATGTGTCTTTACCCTATCCTTAAAAATCCTTACTCCTCAATATGAAATAAAGAAGATAACTTGAAAAGCTTATCCTGCTTTCCTTGTTTGGAAAAGTAAGAACGTATCTAATACCTTCTGGTTCTTGCCTCCATTCATTTACATTCAAATAACCAATCTGAAACAAAAGATCCTCTGGTTCAATAAAATCAACACATATTAACCTCTCACGTGCTTCAAGATTTTCCATCTTTGGAATGGAAAAGCTTTTCCCAATCAAAAGCTTTATCAGAAAAGTATGAGTCACAGCTTCAAACCGGTATACTCTGAATTACACCTCTCAGAAAAATATAAATGAACCAAGCTTTGAGAAGAAATCCAAAGGTGAACTACTCCACCTTACAGAAGATGGAACTTCCTGCTTCATAGAGGTTTTTCACCTCTCACAG